>NZ_CP158866.1:3321004-3642104 GCF_050990905.1 Falsibacillus pallidus | reverse complement strand
GAAAACCCAATGGACTGCGTAGCCATCGGAACTGGACTAATGCTCGAAAACATGGACAAGCTGCCAAGAAAAGCATATATTTGATCAAATAATCGAAAGGATGGGGCTTGTACCCATCCTTTTTTGTGGTTTTTTAGCCAAAATGGACTCACAGACTTGGATAAGCATCCTTTGAGGTGGAAAATAGCATCGAAATCACTGGGTTTGGGCTTTTAATATTGGGTCTTTGCGCGAGAATAGGGTGCTTATGCGCGAAAACAAGTCCGCTATGCGCCGGACTCCAGCGGCTATGAACCAAAACCCCCTTCCTATGCGCCACTGCCCCCGCTGCCCAACCTCTCATCCTATAGAAACCCCGCTATTCGACAAAAACCGGGTGGTGACAGGCACCTTCATGACGCCTTCGACAAAAACCGGGTGGTGACAGGCACCTTTATGTCGCCACCACAACAAAATTCGCAAATTTTCTGTGTCTTTGTCGAAGGCAATCCTTTATAATGGAAGATAAGTACAATTAGACCGTTTAGTTTTTGGACATAAGACATGACATGAAAAATCAACGACCGGCCGCACACAGCGCTTCACCGGTCTGCACGGGGTGGAATATAAACATGCTTAGAGGATTCTATACGGCTGCTTCCGGGATGCTGGCGCAGCAAAGAAAAACGGAGATGCTGACAAATAACATGGCCAATGCGAATACACCTGGGTTTAAGGCAGATCAGTCATCGATGAGGGCATTTCCGGAGATGCTGTTGAGCAGAATCGACCGCGTTGAAATACCGACTCAAAACACGCTCAATCTCCGCCAATCCCCTGAAATCGGGACGCTGAACAACGGTGTCTACATGCAGGATGCAAACCCATCGTTCATTCAGGGCGCGCTTGAATCAACGGACCGGAAAACGGACGTTGCCCTTCAGGATGTCAACATGCCGATAAACGAAGCAACAGGACTTCAGGGAAGCGTCTTTTTTACCGTTGAAGGAACGGACGGAAAGCCCCGCTATACAAGGAACGGGAACTTCACTGTGGATGCACAGGGCTTCCTCACAGCAGGGAATGGACAATATGTTTTGGACGACCAGGGGAAACGTATCCAGTTGAACAGCGACCAGTTTGACCTCAACGAAAACGGGGTCATCTCCGAAAACGGTACAGAGGTCGGCAGGCTGGGCATTGCATTCTCAGCGAATCCCGAAAGACTTTCAAAGCAAGGTGACGGGTTGTTTTTGCCTGAAAATAATCAGCCGCTTCCTTCCGCCTACAACAATCCGAATGTGCGATTCACAACTCAGCAGGGATACATAGAAGGCTCCAATGTCGATTCCGGAAAGACCATGACGGACATGCTGACAGCCTACAGGGCATTCGAAGCTAACCAAAAGATCCTGCAGGCATATGATCGGAGCATGGATAAAGCAGTGAACGAAGTCGGACGAGTGAACGGCTAATATAAGCAGAAAGGAGGCCACCAAATGAACAGACAAATGATCACAGCAACAAACACCCTTTCACAGCTGCAGCAGAAGATGGACATTATCAGCCATAACATGGCGAACGTCGATACTTCCGGCTACAAACGCCGTGATGTAAAGTTCTCGGATTTGATGTATCAGCAGTTCAACAATCAGCTGAACAATAACCAGGAAGTCGGACGACGCACTCCATATGGCATCCGCCAGGGTACTGGAGCGAGAGTAAGCCAAGCGCAGTTGAACCTTTCACAGGGAAATATCATCAGCACCAACCGCCCTCTGGATATCGCCTTTACGAAAGAAAATCAATTCTTGAAAGTGCTTGTCCAGGACGAAAATGGATCGGATGTGCAATTTTCGAGGGACGGTGCGTTTTATTTATCCAACGTGAATGGTCAGGAAACCATGCTTGTGAACAGCGATGGCAGGCCGATCCTGGATGAAAACAACCAGCAGATTGTCATTCCGGGAAAAGTGAATGACTACATTGTTTCCCCGAATGGGCAGTTTACGGCTAAATTAGAATCCGGACAGAAGGTCTCATATAATCTTGGGGTCATCTCAGTCAATAAACCTCAATTTTTAGAGCAAAAAGGGCAAAATTTGTTTGGCCTCCCTCAAAACATGAATGGTTTGGGCGTTAGTGCAAACGATATCTATACAGAGATGACGGGCGCAAATCGGGCAGCCATTTCAATGAGGCAGGGTGTACTGGAGCAATCAAACGTTGACATGGGAAAAGAAATGACAGAGCTGATCAACGTTCAGCGGGCCTACCAATTTCAAGCAAGATCCATTACCATGGCCGACCAGATGATGGGATTAGTAAATGGCATTCGATAAGACGCTGTTTTCTGGTAAAATAGGTATGTTCCAATGTATCGGAACATCTTTTGAGGAGAAAACGGCATTCGGCAAAAGGAGTTTTGAAAAATGACCATGAAGGAAATCCAGCCGCAGCAGACAAAAACGAGAGAAGAACATCGAAAAGAATCAAGGCAAGCAGAAGAGAAGGCACCGAAAGGACGGAAGCGAAAACCGCGTGTCCGCCTGATTCCTATTTGGATGCGTGTCCTTATTGTGCTTGTTCTGATTGTTGTTTGTGCTGGGGCAGGAGCGGTTGTAGGATATAGTGTCATGGGGGACGGCAAACCCGGTGATACGTTTAAAAAATCCACATGGACTCATATTTATGATATAGTGAACAAAAAATAAGGGGGGCCTGCGCCTCCCTTATTTTTGGGCAGAAGTTTTGGTAAAATAACAGTAATACATAGAGGAGGTACCATCATGCTAGATATTCAACAGATCAAGGAAATTATCCCGCATCGCTATCCATTCCTATTGGTGGATCGCATTTTGGAAATAGAAGAAGGTAAGAAAGCCGTTGGAATCAAAAATGTTTCAGCGAATGAAGAGTTCTTCAACGGACATTTCCCTGACTACCCGGTAATGCCTGGCGTATTGATTGTTGAAGCATTGGCGCAAGTCGGAGCAGTGGCGATGCTGAAAAAAGAAGATAACCGCGGCCGATTGGCATTTTTTGCAGGAATCGACAACTGCCGATTCAAGAAGCAAGTGAAACCCGGCGATCAGCTCCGTCTGGAAGTAGAAATGGGGCGTGTGCGAGGACCGATCGGAAAAGGCAAAGGCGTGGCAACGGTGGATGGCGAAATCGTCTGTGAAACAGAAATCACGTTTGCCCTTGGAGAAAAGCAAGAGTAGGAACGTGTGTGGGGAGGTCCATTAGGTCTTCCCTATTCAATTTTTCATTGCCCAATCTTCCGTAATACAGTAAAATGCTATATTGGGAACCGAATTGGTATAAATTCCAATATTTCTCAACTCCCTTTCTGCTGAATGCACTGCAGAAAGGTTAATATATATGATATAGTAAAATTGCGTGGAAAGTATTTTACACTAGGGGGTACTTAACATACATGTATAAAGGATTAGCACAGGGCGTAAAGATAAGTATCACTCGCTCCATCTCAACCGCGTTCGAACAGTATATGGCTAGAATCCAATGGGAAGAAGACAAGTTCAACCTGCACGATTTTATCCAGGATTGGAAGAACTACATAACAACAAGCGCTGCTTGGTACAGCAGCATTGACGAATCCATCAAGAACGACCCAGTTTTTCATGAAGCGCTTGCCGCAAAAATAAATGAGACCATTGAGAAAATTCTCAATGAACCTCCGACACAGGAGCAGATCGACGAAATCGAAAAGCTTCAAGAAGAAGCAGGCACCGACTATGCCTACTCCTGCAAGACAGAAGCCAAATACGTCTTGGATCAAATCCAGAACGAGCTAAAAAAAAAGAAGAGCAATTGATGCCCGCCTCTGAAGGAGAGCTCAACTACGCTTCGCTCTTATATTATTTATTATATGAAGAAGAGCTCCCAAAGAGGGATTACCGAAAGCAAGACATTCAATATATCATTGAACTTCTCATGCACAAGCAGAAAAGCGAGGAAGACTTTCTGCAAAGTGATTTAATTCATTAAAGAACTCCTGCCGTTTATTGCGGTGCAGGAGTCTTTTTAATTTAGTTCTACCATTGAACATTGATGAAGACTCAGGGTAAAGAGACAAAAATTAAGACTGTTGTACTTTCTTCTTCGGAATCTTAGGCTTCGTTTCCATCTTGTCTTTGAATTCCTGCAGGAGTTCTCCTCCTGAAAACCCTTTTTCCATCAAGTCCGTCAATAGCAGTTCCGCGTATTCGCTGCGAGGTTTCTTGATGGTTCCTTCCATCAGGATGCTGAGCTTGTCCCCAATCTTTTTGATATTAGACACATGCATGCTGAGAAAAGCGGGATCATTGGCTGGGTGGGAGATAACCACCTGGACATCCAAATCTTCCGCGGAACGCTCCATCGCCTTGAACGAATCTAAATAACGCTCTTCCACAAACGCCTCCAAAAGCCATGTGCGGCGCTCATTCTCCTTATTGATAATCAACCCATCCACCAGCGGATACTCACTGAAATCCCCATTATCCGCAATCTGAAGTGTAATCAACTTAAAGGTTTTCATCCTAAAACCTCCACATCACCATATTAAAAAAAGTATACCACACCACGGCAGATCCACAAAGAAGCCGACACAAAGGTGCCTGTCACCACCCGGTTTTTGTCGGGATTTGTCGATAGAAAGTTTAAAATATAGGAAAATGTCGTTTTCGGGCCTGTTTTTGGCCGATAATTACTTTTTCGGCACCCCAAAATGTGATTATCTGCTGTTTTCGGCTCCGAAAATCACATTTTCGCTATTTTACTCCTGGAATTATATGGGGTACACTTGCCTTACTTTCAAAGAAAGGAGTGAAGTTGAGGCTTGATTAACCAAGTGACGATTGTGGGGAGATTGACAAGGACACCCGATCTGAAATATACCACTGATGGGAAACCGGTATTGAACGTGACGGTTGCAGTCAATAGACCTTATCGCAACAGCAATGGTGAAATGGACGCAGACTTTGTACTCTGCACACTATGGAACCGGACAGCCGAAAACACGGCCAAGTATTGCGATAAAGGATCTGTAATAGGAGTGACGGGACGAATTCAAACAAGGAATTATGAAAATTCCGATGGGAAGAAAGTATATGTGACTGAGATCATGGCAGACTCAGTGAAATTCCTCGGCGGCAGACCAATTGAAGATCGGGAGCTTCAAGCGGTGCCGACTAAGCAGCACTAGAATTATGAACGCTTAGGGAGGCGGGAAACATTCGGACTTGGTTTAAGGAACACGGAGACAATGATTGGAACGACAGACGCAAACAGCAGCAATTGGAAAGCATTGAAAAGCTACTTCAAGATTTAATCCGCATCATCGGCCGCGCAAATAACGAAATCCATCAATTAACCTGCAAAACACAGCTTCTGGAGCAGCAGCTGCTCCAAATAACATTAGACCCCAATGTGAAAACACAACAATTTTTATTATCACCGCGGCATACACGAAGATAACCGCTGCGGCACCTCCTATATAACGTCCGGTTCCCCGGACACCCCTTTATCTTCATCATATAATGATTGCATTTACCCCTAAATGCCCCATCGTTCAAGCCGGTTTTCGTGTCCGGCTTGTTTTTTTGCGGTTTGAGGAAGGCGATTTTCCGTATATCGATCAAATGCACAATTTCAGCACAGACTAAACAATATATACGAAACAGCGTAACCAAACCCATTCCCAATCCGTCTAAATACCTAAAGAACCCAAACCGGTGAGGTGTATCATGAGAAAAATCAAATTACTCACAGCATCAATGGTGCTTGCGGCCATGTTTATGTTTAGCGGACACACCATCTATGCCAATCAGCAAGGCAGTGACAATCACTACATGAAATACACCGTCCTTCAGGTGGAAGACCTGAACAAGGAAGAGAAGCAGTTTGTTGATGAAGTAAAGACAATGAAGGGGATTTACAAAAAAGATGACCTGTACGTCATTGCCCTCGGCCCTAAGCCGACAGCAGTGTACAGCCTCAATTTCGTGAAGCAAAAAGAAAGCTGGGAGCAGATCATACTCTATTTCAAGGAAACGAAGCCCGACCCGGATGCCATGAATGCCGAGGTCATAACTTATCCATACATCGTGGCAAAAATGGCAAAGCCGAAGACTGTTTCACTTAGTTTCCTGGACAGCGAGACGGGAAATGAGTTGATCGGCCAGGCGGTTAAAGAGCTAGATGTTTGGGAAATGCGCACGGAAATTGCGAAAGACAAGAAATGGGTCGTCAAGTTCAACCAGGAACTCGATCCGCAAACCATCACTACAGACAACATTTTTATAAAAGAATATGGAACGGTGGAAACCGTCCCGCTAACAAAAGCTATCCTGAGCAAAGATAAAAAATCAGTCACACTTGTGCCGGATGAAAATTTCAAACCAGACAGCCGTTACCAAATCATCATCAGCCCCGAAATCAAAGGGAAAAATGGCCTCAATATGTTAAAAGGGGTCATTGTCCCATTTACGGTAAAATGCAAAAAGTAGGTGATATGTTGAAGAAGTTCGGTGTTTTCCTTATAGTTGTGTGCCTCTTTATCATTGCGGGCTTTTCATCATCTCATAAAAAAATAGACGATAAGGCTCCAAGTTCCCACATTACGAATAAACCATCGTTCACGATAAAATCGGTCGATGCTCATGTATTATCGTTTACTGATCCAGCAGCAAATGAAGTGATGAAAGGTGTAGAGTATAATCTCTTAGTTATCACTGATCAGCCGCCAGAACGTTTACGCACGCTGAAGTTTCAACTAAAAGGAGACTCTCTGATGAAAAAAGCAGTAGTTTCTCCAGAGCCGATTAGCTGCGTAACACTAGAAAAAACATCACCGAAAGGCAATTTGTACAGCGTTGTGTTTGCAACTTCCTATTCCAGCCACTACACAGCGGATGAACTGGAACGATTAAAAAAGGACCGTGACTTTCAACTCTACGTTTATTCCCGAGGAGTAAAGGTCCTTGTTCCCTTTGAGTAGCAAAATAAAAGCCCCCGTACCTGCAATCCCAGGTCGGGGGCTTTGTTTCTGTCAGGAAGCGCGGGGACGGTTCTGGCGCTTCCCAAAACTGGTTGAGGAAGCACGAGAACCGTCCCTCTGCTTCCTAAGACAAACTCAAAAGCTCACGCAGATCCGTATTAGATAGCTCCGTAATCCACTGGTCGCTCTGAATGATTTCATCGTTCAACGCCTGCTTTTTCTCGAGCATGGCGTCGATTTTTTCTTCCAGCGTACCGGTCGTGATCATCTTGTGTACATGGACAAAGCGCTTCTGTCCAATCCGGTAAGCGCGGTCCGTCGCCTGATTTTCAACTGCCGGATTCCACCAGCGGTCGTAGTGGATGACGTGGTTGGCAGCCGTCAAGTTCAGCCCGGTGCCGCCAGCCTTAAGCGACAACAGGAAGATCGGGAATTCGCCGTCCTGAAAACGCTGGACGTATTCATCACGCTGCGCTTTCGGCATGCTTCCATTCAAGAACGGAATCTTCACTTTGAGGCGCTTCTCCAGAATCCCGCGGATCATTTCGCCCATCGCCAAGTATTGGGTGAAAATCAAACACGCCTCGCCAGCTTCCATCAAGGCATCCACTAAGTCGACTAGCTTCTCAAGCTTCTCGGAGCGCTCCAGGATCATGCGGGGATCCGCTTCCTTCAAGAAGAGGGCAGGGTGGTTGCACAGCTGCTTCAAACGGTTTAGCATCTGCAGGATCAACCCCCGGCGCTCAAAGCCGCTCAGCGTTTCAAGCTGTGCAAATGTGTCCTTGACCAGCTGTTCGTACAGCGAGGCCTGCTCTGCCGTCAATGGCACATACTCCTTCTGCTCCAGCTTATCAGGAAGATTCAATTCCACTTCAGGATCCTTCTTCGTCCGGCGCATAAGGAATGGCTTAATCAGACGCTGCAGCTGCTGGATTTTTCCTTTCGCATCATCGCGTTCGATCGGCAGGATGAATCGCTTCTGGAATTGTCCGAATGTCCCTAAGTAGCCATGATTGGTAAAGTCAAAGATGGACCAGAGCTCGCTCAGGCGATTTTCCATCGGCGTCCCGGTAAGGGCGATGTGATGCTGGCCGCGCAGTTTTCGAATGGCGCGGGATTGCTTTGTCTGCGCATTTTTAATGTTCTGCGCTTCATCAAGGGCAATCGTTGACCATTCAATCTCGGAGATATCCTCAAAATCAAGGTGGGAAATCCCAAAGCTCGTCAGGACGACATCAACATCCGCAATACGGGAAACAAACTCTTCGCCTTTAGCCCGATTGCTGCCATAATGGAGCATCACCTTCAGCGTTGGAGCAAATTTCTCCAGCTCCTTCTGCCAGTTTCCGAGCACAGAAGTTGGAGCGATGATGAGAGCGGGGGAGGTAGGATTTACATGTTCTTTCACATGCAGCAGGTAAGTGATGAGCTGCACCGTTTTCCCAAGCCCCATATCATCGGCTAAAATGGCGCCGAAGCCGTGTTCCCGCAAGAAAAGCATCCAGCTCATTCCCTGATGCTGATACGGGCGCAATGTCCCTTCGAAATTCGGCGACACCATGACTGACGGGATTTCAGAAAAATCTTCGAGCTGCGTCATCATATTTCGGAGAGAGCGGTTCAACTCAATCTGCACCTGTGCAAACGCACGCGGGTCGAAATCTTCATCCTCATCCGCTTCGTTCATTCCTCCCATTTCCTGCTGGAGCAGGTCCTGAACACGCAGACCTTCCTGCTTAGCACGCTTCATCAGATCCTGGATGCGGCGGATCATGTCAGGATCGAGCTTCATCCATTCGCCGTTCACCTTAATCAAACGGCGCTGCTGCTCCACCATTTTGTGAAAATCGTCTTCGGAAATTTCCGTCCCGTTCATAGACAGACGCCAGTCAAAATCGAGCATCGCATTGAGCCCGACAAAAGAAGGACGGTAGCTCGTATTGGTCGATTTCACTTTGGCTTTCAACATGAATTTTTCGTCCTGCATCGCTTGCCACCAGGATGGAAGCAGGATCTCAACGCCAACTTGAAGAAGCTTCTCGCTCGTATCTGTCAAGAAATCCCACGCTTCCACTTCACTTAATTCCCGGCGCAATTGCCCATCCTCGTCTCCGAAAGAAGGAATGAGACGGATCCAGCGTTCTTCCTCTTCGTCGACTTCAGAAAGATGGGTTCGCCACGTTTTTGGAAATGGTCCTTCTTCCTCGACGCCGATCAGGATATCCGGATTTTTTCGGTCACGCAGAACGGTTTCAAGTGTCCAGGGTTCCTCATCCACTTCAGGCTCCGTCAAACGAAGGCCCATGGTGAATGGGAGTTCACTTTCGCCCATGCCGCTCCATTCGCTGAAACGGTGTTCGTCAAAATAAAGAGCAAGCTCGCTTCCTGTCAGCGGTCCGTTTTGCAGCCGTTCAAGCTTTGCCTTCAATTCCGATCCGTCCGCGCTTTTTTGGACATAATCCGTGACAGCATGATGGAAAAATTCTTCGGCGATATCCATCGCTGTTACGCCCATATCGAAATTCTCCATCCAAAAATCCTCGCCGAATTCATCCTTCACCATCTGCGGGAGCTTCCACTTTAAGGGTGAACCCTCTTGCTCACTGAAGCTCGGCTGCCATTTGCCCTCCTGAATCGCATCGAGCATGACAGGAGAAGCGGCCAGAAACAGCTCTCCCAAGTCATCCCATTCCCATTTATAAAGGGAATTGAAGCTTTCTTTTCCAAAAAGGCTCAAGAGGCTCCAGCTATCCACTTCAAGCTCGGTGCTGAATGACCTCTCAAATTGGGTGCCGAAGTAGGACTCTTCATGCCAAAGGAAAAGCTTCGGGATCCAATCACGGGAATACAGCTCATCCCCGTCTTCATTTTGGACAGACATAAGGTAGGCGCCATTATTCGATTTTTTTAATTCAACAGATAACAGCCGATTAGTAGCCATCGATCAACTTACCCTTTCTGCACTCTTCGTGGAAGGCACGAAGGCGTTTCGTTTGGTCAAGCAGGTTCTGGAAAAAATGCTCCCATTGCGGCAGTTTTTTCTCTTTGCGATAAATCGTGCGAAGCTTCTTCAAATGTTTCACTGCTTTCTTATACGAATCCCGGTTCCGCTCCTCAAGAAAACGGGAGACTGAAGTATGGTAAAACGGCAGCAGGAGATGCGGCGCTTCAGTATTGATGGTTTTCACATCGCCTTTATCCAAATCATCAATGCCATTTCCGATCATGACCTCAAGCTCCAACAGCTTTTTGTACTGCTTTTTCACCGACAAAAATTCACGGTAATAATGGTAGCTGTACGGAAGCAGCTTGATGTACAGATTTTCCATGAACGACGAATCCTCTTTTTCCAAAAATCCCTGGTCGATCGAATCAAGGAAAAAACGAGTGAAAGAAACGCGATGGAAGTCGCGTTCAAGACCTTCAAGAAAATCAGGAATCCACTCCACGGCAAACTGCAGGAGCTGCTTATACCGGCGCATCTGGCCGTGGCTGCCGAGCCATTTGAGCCAATATGGCAAATAAGGGAGGGCATCCACTTCCAGCTCTTCAAGGATTTCCAATGCTGCCTCATCCTCGCGCAGCAGGAGGGATAGATGTGCGGCTGCGATATCCTCTTCAAAAGTGGTCAGTGTTAAATCTTGCAGGCGGGCAAGCTCACTTTTCCGCCACGCTGTATTCTTAAACAGCTGCGTCCATAAGACACGATACAGTTCAATCGTTTCATAGCGGAACGCAGGTGTATCCTCAATGAGTTTCGGTAAATCTTCGCGCAAAAAAGCGATATAGTCATCAAATGCAAACGGCATGGTTGTCACGGTCAGCCGATCGACCGCTTCCTCAGCTTCATCAAGGAAATATTGAAAAATAGAGAGCATATGCGTTTTGTCAAAATCTCTTTCCTCTTCAAGCTCAAGGACAATCCGATTCAATTCCTTATAAGAGAAATAGGCAGTGAAAAGCTGATACAGCGGCTTCCACTCCCGTTCAACAGGACCTTTCCGCAGCAAATTGCGGTAGGCATTCTGAGTGTGCATTTCCAAGAGGTAGGGATTGCGGGAATCCAGGGAGGCATAGGCAGACTGGTAGAAGGAGAGCCACTTTTCATAGCCCGAAAGCTCAGGCTTCGAGTCCTTCAGCAAATCAGAGCCCCGCTTCAACCCTTGCACCAATTTAAGGGCCTTCGCATTGCGCCAGCCATCGAGCCACTGCTCCACACTGTGCACCTTAGAATAAAGGCTGAAAAACACAGCCATCTCATGGCGGCAAATCCCGTCAACCGGACAGGTGCATTCATTCAAAACAGGGAAAAGCAGATCCAGCACCACCTCAAACGGCGTCACATCCTGGACCATCGTCTCCACATGATTACTGGTGATGTCCAGCGCATAAACCATACCCTGGCGATAAAGATGCAGCCCCTTCTGAACAAGAGCCTGATGATCATCATTTGATGCATCCAGCAGCTCCAAAACCTGCTCTCCATAATACTCCACTTGATTCCGGATTTCTTCCACTTCAACAGCCACAACAAACCCTCCTCAAACATCCGAACATAAAAAACCACATTCTCCTATTATAACCCAAAAAAACGCTGCGCGACAGCCGATCAGTGAAGATGCCGGAAAGTAACACTCCAGGTGACAGGCACCACCCGAATCCTGTCGATTAATCAAGCCCGAGGTGCCTGTCACGCCCCGGTTTATGTCGGATGTTCTTCTATTTTTTTAGTACACTTTTCCGTCCCGATTTCATAGAGTTAAGTAAGGGGGCGAATGAATCTATGAAACCAATAAAAATTATACTAGGGTTGATGTTTTTCTTTTTACTAGGACTTCTTACAATAAACGAAACACAACCAGCTGAAGCCACGGCCATGCAGGTGGCGCTGGCGACTACGAAAAACTCCAATGGAACAGTACAGCAGACACCACCAACCACACCACCAGCCGCAACCCAGACAGCCTCAGAAGCAAAAAAGCCCGCAAAGAGGACCTATGTCGCCATCGGCGTAAACGACCAGATCATCCCATTCTATGACGCCAAGCCGTATATCGAAAATTCCACCGCCTACGTTCCTATCAGAAGAATAGGAGAAGCATTGGGCGGGGAAGTAACCTACGATTCCAAAACGAGCTCTGCCGTTTTTACATATAATAAAACAACGCTTAAATTCCACATTAATCAAAATGAAGTATCAATCGAAACTGGCACCGGAACAGAAACTTTGCCTGCAACTATTTTCAAAGAAGAAGGAAGGACCTACGTCCCGCTGCGCCTCTTCGGAGAAAAATTGGGCTTTCAAGTCGATTATCTATCACAGGAAAGAACTGTTCGTGTGTCCAACAATCCAAAGGCGTTGAACAACGAACAATTCCTGGCCAAAAACAAATCAAGCCTCGCATTGGAAAGAATGGCACCGAAGTATGCCTATCTCACATTCGACGACGGCCCGAGCCGCTACTCAGGACAATTTTTGACCGCCCTCTCCAAGTACGATATCAAAGCGACCTTCTTTCAAATCGGACTGAATGTAAAAGAATATGCTAAAGAATCAAAAGCAGAAGCACAGGCTGGTCACTATATCGGAATCCACAGCTATTCCCATGATAAAACAAAGCTCTACCACGACCCTGCGAGCTTCATGAACGAAATCACCGTCACCCAAAACCTGATCAAGCAAAACGCTGGCTTCAATACCATGCTTGTCCGCGCTCCGTATGGCAGCAAACCATACCTTACTGGTGACTACCGGAACGCACTGGCAGCTGGTCATTACAAGCTCTGGGACTGGAACGTTGACTCTGATGATTGGGCGCTCGGAGACAACACCGCACAAATCATGGCCAATATTAAAAACGGAGTCGCGAGAGTACAGCGAATCCACCCATCTGGACCAGTCGTCATCCTGATGCACGAAAAAGCAGCCACGGCCAAAATAGTGCCGCAGCTCATCGACTACCTTCACAACCAAGGGTATTCGCTTGAAAAGTACGATCCAAGCAAAAATGTCCAAATGAACTTTTGGAATGATACAAGGTTTTAACATAGTAAAACCCCCACGCTTGCATCAGCAAGCATGGGGGTTTTTCAGTTTATAGGAAAATTAGTTCTAAAAATGGCCAAAATGATGCGTAAATCACCTCGGCATGATGCAAAAGAGACCTTGGGTGTACAAAATCGGAGAATTAGGGAGCAGAATGAGAGAAATAGCAGAAAAATCATGGTGAAATCACTAGCCAAACAGGCTCTATGCGCGAGAATTGATTGCCTATAAACGACTTCTCATGTTCTATGCGCCAAAACAATAGCCCTATGCGCCACGTACAAATCCTTGCTCCATCTGCTCCCAATCCAGTAGGCCACCCCATTATCATTCGACAAAAACCGGGGCGTGACAGGCAACATAGTGTCGGCACCCTCAAGTCCACCCACACTTGGACAAGAAACCTGTCCCCTCGTCCCACCAAATATTAAAAAATATTACAATTTTACCAATTTAATAATAATATGGTAAAAATAACCTATAATTAATTGGTACTAATTATATGAACCGAGGTGCTTATATGAAGAAAAACGAATCGTTGAAAAAATTCCTGGCTGCTTCCGTATCAGCCACTATAGCTGCGGCATCCGCTGCAGGAGGTGCGGCGTTCGCCGCAGAAAAAGAAAAGTCATTTACAGATGTTGGTCCTGGAATATTTGGATATGACTCCATTACAAAGCTCGCAAATGATCACATCATTGATGGCTATCCAGATGGCACATTCAAGCCGAATCAGCCTTTGAAAAGGGGACAGGCAGCAAAGCTATTGACCCTGGCACTCCAGCTAAAAGCAGACACTACTAAACTCCCATTCACGGATGTTTCAGATACCTCCCCATGGAAATCCTACATCGAAGCAGTCGTTTCCAACCACATTTTTAATGGGATGAGTGACCATACGTTTCACGGTAATTATATGTTGTCAAGGGAACAGATGGCCACCATCCTTGTCAGGGCATTTGGACTCACAGCAATATCCGGTGAAAAAGAACATTCATTTAATGACAGCAGCCAGATTTCTGCTTCCCACGCTTCAAACGTGCAAATCCTCTTTCAGCATGGCATCACAACAGGCAGATCCGATGGTTCATTCGGCCCGCGGGATCCTGTTACCCGTGCCCAATTTGCTGTTTTTCTTGATAGGGCCTTACATACATCGTTGCAGTATGACCAGGCAAAAGTTGAAAATACCACCTCCGACAGTGTAAAAATCAATGGAACATATTTTCATATATCACCAGAAGTCGCACCGCTTTTTTCTTCCAAAAACCTGGATGCACTGAAAGGAGCTGCAATCTCCTTCCATGCTCTGAATAAAACGATCACCTCCATAGATGCAATCACCATCAATGCAAGCGGAAAAGAAGGCAAGGAAAAAGAATTCGACAGTCAAGTGATCTTGGACGGCGAGGGGCTTTCCGTTAAAGAAATCACGGTCAATGGAGACTTTGTCACACTGCAAAACTTACAAATTCAAAACCACCTGACACTATCTTCAAACGTCCAGCATGATTTTTATGCAAAAAATGTATCTGTTAAGGAAGAAGCATTTATCAATGGAGGGGATGACCATACGGTAGTGTTTGAGGATTCAACCCTGGCCAAAATGAGCATCTCTAAAGAAAATGTAAGGATTTCCGCTAGAGGCAAAACGGAAATCAAACAAATGAGTGTCAACAATAATGCAGTCATTGAAGGCGAAAGCACTTCTAAATTTGAGTCAGTCACTATTGGAGAAAAAGTAGAAAAACTGAATTTGAATGCTGAAGTTGCATCACTGCAGCTTTTAAACACAAAACCGCTTGAATTAACAGGGGACTTCAAGGCTAAAAACGTTATCCTTCCGAAAGGTACGAAGCTTGAGGAAGCGGTGAAGGATGCAGCGGGAATGAAGGGGAAAATCGAAAAGGTGGATGGGGTTCCAAACGGATCCAATGACTCATCCTCGGGTGACAGAAACACACCGCCAAGAGATACAACTGCCCCTGCTGAAGTACAGAATTTCTCCGGTGAGGCACAAGATGAAAAAGTTTCATTGACCTGGGACGTAAACACAGAGAGTGATTTCAGCCGATACGAAATTTATTATGCAGAAGGTCCTTCTGTAACGAGAAGTTCCGGACATATGATTCAAATCACAGATAAAAACACCACAGAAAAAGAGATTGCAGGCCTTACCAACGATACGACCTATACATTTGCCATCTACGCAGTGGACACTACAGGGAATTACAGCCAAGAAGCCACTGTACATCTTCAGCCCTCCAATACAACACACATAACGGATGGGACAAATCCATTTGAGGACAAAGAAGAATATGACCGTGATTATTCTATCGATATTTCAGAGAATGGAGAATACGGTGCGAGCTCCATGGGAAATGAAGCAACAATCAATGGTGACTTGACTCTGACAGGTAACGTAAATAATCTGACGGTACAAAATCTAAAAATTAATGGAACACTTACACTGGATCCAGGTGATGATGGAGAGGTAGAGATAACGAATGTCGAGGCTGATGATATTGAAATCCTCTCTGGGAAAATGGGAACGATCGTCTTCGAAGGAGCCAAAATAGGCACCATCAATGTAAAAGATAATAATGGGGTGAAACTGAAGGCCCTCGGGGAGAATCAAGTGAGTGAGATTAACTTGGCGCCGACAGCGAGTAACGACCAGACAGCGGTTGCGATGGAAGGGGCTTTTGGGGAAGCCGATATTAATATTAATTCACCTCTGGAGCTCCAGACAATAGGTGAGTTTTCAGCCAAAAGTGTCATCGTCAGCCCTGTGCAATCAACCAGTGATAAGTCAGTGAAGCTTACAGGGGATTTCAGCAAGACCGGGGGTGTGATTGTGACAAAGCCGGCCAAAGTTGAATCCTCTTCCGGGACTAATTTGCCGATCATCACCCTTTCAATTTCGGAATCATCCAACAATCATGTTTCGTTCAGCGGGGATTTTTCCAATACGGCACTCAAAGCAACTATGCCTTCTTCCATCCATTTCAATGAAGGCACTTCATTCACTTCCCTTCAAGCAGAAGAATCTGTGACACTAAGCGGTGAAGTAAGCAGTGAAATGACTATTCAAGCGTCGGATCATGCCACAATAGAGGCTGCAGATCAAGAAGTGCAGAATAAACTGGATCAATTAAAGACAGCGGCAAAATCAAAGACAATAGAGCTAGTAGCCGAAATATCAAATGAAATCTCAATCGATGATTTAAACCGTATAAGAAATGCAAGGAAACAGTATGCCACCGCAATGGCACTAGGAGTTCAATCATCGGAATTATTGACGGAAAATCTTAAGTTGACAATGGCTGAAACACAAATTAAGGCACAAACTGATAAGTTGGACACAATTAAGGCCCTTGTAACGTTATTGCCTGTATCATATTCAAAAACAACCAAAATCTATATTGATGACCTCAAAAATAAAATAGAATTGATCAATGGCAAATTCAATGAAGCGCATGATTTGGGCATAACGGACGTAGTGATCGAATCCTATTTAACACAGACTCTCTATAGCAGGTTAGAACGTGCCAACGCACATATTCACAATACCGAAAATCTGTGGGAAGAAAAGAAGCAAGATGCCGAAGCAAAAATCGCTGCTTTGGATTATGGGGAAATCACTGTCGCCAACGTTCAGAAAGCGGCTGCAGATTGTAACGCAGCAATTGCAGACATCACTCAATATAAAAAATATGGATTCACAGAAGAAGATTTGAAAGAGTACAGTAAGTTCACAGCCTTGCAGGAGAAACTTGATCAATTCAGATCCCATCAGACTCAATATTTGTCAGATGCGAAGTCTGCATTGGCCGAGCTTGATGCCAATATTACTCCTGAAAACCTGGAAGTAGTAAAAACAAAGCTTAAAGAAGCGGAAGACAAAGTCTCTCTTGCGAAAGAATTCGGGTGGGGAGATCAAGACATCGACGGAATCGAGAAAATCAAGGCTGTAAAAGGAGCCATTCAACTTTTTGAAGCGAAAATGGATGTAAGTCAAGTCTATGAAAAAACAGTAGTCAATCTACTTGGTAAAGCACCAGAGAGGGAGTCATTGTCCGAAGAAATTCACGGAGCAGAATCCAATGTGAATCTTTTGGAAGAAGGAGCCGAAAAGGAGAAACTGCAGGCTAAAATTCAAAGCCTCCTTGAATTCATATCAGCATCAGAAGAGGCAGACAAACTAAGCTCCCTTACCATTACGAGAGAAACCATCATTCAAAGTGAAGAACAGCTAAACGCTGCAAAAAATGCAGTGGAAAAAGTAGCAGCAGATATAAAATCAAAAGAATTCTTTGCTCAATATCAAACGATTATTACCAGGGCAGAGGATAAAATCAAAGCCATTAAAGAAGAAGTGGCTGCTGAACAAACAGCTACAGCGGCTGTAATCAAATTCACGAGTGCCCCATACACCACTCTAGAAGAGGTTGAAGCGGCCGCAACGTTGAAAGAGGAGGCATCCCAACTTGTTTCCTCATTAAAAAATGAAGAAATAAAATCAACATTATCTCAGCAGATCGAACAGCGGTGGAACGAAATCTCTCTAATAAAACCACAGCTTGAAGTGGACAACGCACTTGCAGAAGCGAATGCTCTAATAAATGATTTAGAGAATCAATTTAGTCCAGAAAAGCATACCGAAATAGTGACAAAACTTACAGAAGTCCAACAAAAGGTAAATAACCTGGACGAGGAATTTAAACTAATCTATCAAGAAAAATTTTCCGCCTATCAGGGGCGGCTAGTAAATATTGAATTGAATCAAGCGGGTGTGTCGTTAAATACATCAATACCTTCATCTACAACAAATAATATCAATCTTCCTACAACAGGTGAGTTCGGAACCACTATTACGTGGACCTCTGATAATCCAAATGCTTTAAACTCGACAGGGGAAGTGAATCGCCCGGCAATCGGACAGGAGGATGCAGCTGTCACATTGACAGCGGTCGTTTCGAAAGGAGATCTTTCAAAGACATTCACCTATCAATTGTCCGTGTTGGCTGAAATGGACGAATCATCCCCGGTTCATTTATCACAGGATGCCCTGCATTTCTTGGATGTAACGGAAGACTACTTCAATGGAATAGATTTTTCTGCATGGAATGAACCTATCCCAAAAAGTTTGATAGAATTTGAGTTTGATAAAGCGAAAATCAAAAAAGAAGTCCCTTCAGCCGTATATGTTCAGATGGATATCCAAAGACATGATATCTTCAACGAGAACTATGTTCCGCAATTCGAGGAACATGGTGCAGCCCCGGATTTGTTAGATGAGCGCAATCCCCAGACAACGGTAAAATCAGTCAATGTGTTAATGGAATCAGAAACAAGCGAGGACCTATACGTTTTTGTTTCTTTATTCAATGAGAATCATGAATTTGTTGGTTATCAAAAAGCAACAGTCCATACAGAAAAATTCGAAGGTCAATATAACACGGCACTGGCAGCTTTTAAAGAAAAATTAAAGGCCCCTGATTCTATCGTCTTTAAGGATTTTCTGCATTTAAGCAGGAATGCACAAGAAGATAAATTTCAAGAGTACATGGCACACATTGGGGAGTTGACTTCGGAATCGCTGACAGCCGAGCAGTTAAACAGTTGGATTCAAAATATCAACCATCCGATGGGGGAGATTCCAGCGGATATTCCAGATTTCAAACTGGTCACAGGGACTCCAAGAACCTTTGATATTTATACGATAGATGGAATCATTGGATGGCAAGAACGAGATAATTATAAAATTTTATCCCTGACTTCGAGCAATCTAGATATCGCCAAGGTGGATGAGGATAACAGCGATCCGGAATTTCCATGGTATGAATTAGTTCCTCAAGCTGCAGGTGAGACGGATCTTGAAGTGGTTGTCCAAAGAGAAGGAAGTACGCCAGTATCTTTTAAAATTCATATCGTTGTGTCAGGTGAAAACGCTACTCTTGAAGGATTGAATGCCATTCAAGTGCCTGATGTGAATACTATGTTTTATTCTGACGAAAAGGCTTATACAGAAGAAGTTTATTACCATATGTTGAAGCAAATCCAGGATATAGCGATTCCTGATTATATCCAAAAAAGATACTTAGGAAGTGAGCTGGCTGAAGTTTTATTGAAGCAGCGTCCTGAAAACGGATATTCTATGGAGCTGCTTCAAGAAAAAATCAACTCGGCCTCTGCTATCCTGAACGAACTGGATATTGAAAGGAAAAAGGTTAATTATCAAGTATCCCTATTGTCGAATGGAGGAGCCAATTCAATCAATGTAATGGATAAATTATTCAAGCAGCCTTTGGATAAATCGGATATTGAAGTGGACTATCACCTCAATTCCGCTCTAAGAAATTATATGGAGGTAAACGACGGCATTCTATATTTAAAAGCCAACACCAGTATAAACAGTAATATCCGGGATTACGCAACGATTAGTTTCACAAAAGATGGAATTACACTTCGCAATGGAACAGAAATTACCATTTACCCAGCTCAGCAAGTAAAGGAGCCGGCCATTCAAGTAGAAGAATACTATAAAAATATGGATGTCTATAAGCCGGGGCAACAATTTTATTTTAGGGTGCAGTCGGATTATCCCCTACATGAGAATGATGTGACATTACTGATGGGAAATCAAGTCATTCCATTAAAATGGATGACCAATGGAGATGCGATGCCGCTTTGCAGTTATAACTTGCCATGGTTTACAGGCGATCAAGAATTAAAGGTGAAAATAAATATAGGCGGTAAGGAATTTATAGAGCCGGTATCGCAAGTTCATGACCATATGGGGCCGCAAATAGCCAAAATTGAAAAACTGTCAGATAAGAATGCCATCCAGATTACCTACAACGAACCAGTTTTATTCAGTGATTCTTTTAATAGTGATCCTGCCCATGGGTTTAAAGCTGATGGTGGTAACATCAAAATGGTTATTTCGGATGGAAATAAAGTCACTATCTACTTTGACACTAGCTTGGATAATATAAATTCAATATCCTTGAATGGAAGTGGTTCCGGAACACTGTCGGATGAATCCGAAAATAAGTACACTGGTATAGAGTACATTGCCCTCAATGATGGGGTTAATGGACTCTTGGATGAGTTAAGTAAATCGGATTGGGGAATTAATGTCTATCATCTAAAAGGGGACATTTTGGAGAGTACTGAAAATCCGCTGATCTATTCGAGTTTTGATGTATTTCCTGAAATTTTTACGGATACAGATACGGAAGATGAAGCGGCTGCAAAGCTTCAGACCAAGTTGAATGAATACATCAAGGATATGGATATTACTTCAGCGATCGTACAAAATATGCAGAAAATAGTTGATACGGTCAATGACCAAGTGCAATATAGAGCATTTCTTGAGTTAAGGCTCCCTGATGGCAATTCTGTATATGTGATGTTCAGGAATTCAATGACGCTTACCCACCCAGGGCAAGGAGGATCGGGTGAATCCATCTTTAGTTTGACGCGGGATCACGAAGATACGGATTATGAGAGAGCGGGTGGACTGAAGAATTCAATTCATATCCACACATTAGATGATTCAGTCGATCATTATGAGATTTATAGAAGTAATGGCGATGATCCAGAGATATTATTGGCGACTATTCAACAGGATAATGAATATTTAACCTATGAAGATATGAAAAACTTACAGAGCAATACGCTATACCACTATAGAGTAAAAGCCATTGATTCTAACGACAATGAAATGGCAAGTTCAGAGCTGGAATTTAAGAGCGCCAATGATTCTGATGAAGTACCACTCTCACTTACAGATGTAAAAGCAGTGTGGGATGAGGAACAGAGTGCGGTCCAACTCACGTGGTCACCTTGTACATCCTCTGACCTCGCATCCTATAAGGTTTACCGTACAGAAGTTGATCCAGATCAGGATGAAGATTGGGAGAGTCTTCCCGTGGCTATTTCGAAAGATGCCACTTCATTTATCGATGAGACAGTCAGCAAGGGAAAAATGTATAACTATCGAGTGATGGCAGTCGACGAATCGGGGAAAGAGAGCTATGCTTATGATCAATGGAATAAGATTTTCACTGGAACGGAGCACTTCTCGTTTACCCAGATTGAAGGCAATAATGTGAAAATAGATGCGAACTATAAAGATCAACACTTTTTAGTGATTGATACAGGTCAACAATCTGGGGGCACGGACCTATTTTCAGTAGCAGATATTGATTGGGAAGTAAACGAAGATGGTGAGCAAATATGTTCATTTTACTTGGTAGCAAACGAGTCAGTTCCACCGGGCACTGTGGAGATCAGATTGAAAGACACCAAGGGCACCGAAGACAGTAGTGATGATGTACTCGCAGACAATGTATTATTAGCACAAGTAAATGAAGATGGTACAGTAGAAATAATAGGAACCAGAGGAGACGCAGGGACAGGTTCCTTGTCCCAGCCTTAAAAACTAAATAAAACAATGAAAAAGGAAATCCTATTGAACACTGGATTTCCTTTTTTTATGGGGACAAGGAACCTGTCTCCATCTACAATTGGACAAAATGATGGTGAATAGGAACAGATTTTAAGAAAATTGAATGAAAATCATGATTAAAATACTCACCAAACAGGCTCTATGCGCGAAAATTGATTGCTTATAAACTACTTCTCATGATCTATGCGCGAAAACACCTCGGCTATGCGCCAAAACAACAGCCCTATGCGCGAAAATCACCTTCCTATGCGCCACTGCCTAATCCTGTCCCAATTTGTCCAAACATCACTCGACAAAAACCGGGGCGTGACAGGCAACTTCATGTCGTCAACTTCATCCTGGCAACATTGTGTCTCCCAACAATGGGACAAGAAACCTGTCCCCACGTCCCACCACGTCCCACATCCACATCACTCAACCGGTATAAAAAACTCATCCCCATTAAACACAGTCACACCACTAAGCTCCGCAGCCTTCCCATTCTTAATCCGCACATTCTTATTCTCGGGATACTGAATCACCAAACCATCTTTCTTCGCCGTAAACACTGGGTTCTCCGCATCCGACTTATCAATCGACACAGCAAATCCCTCAGACTTATAAAATTCCGCAGCATTCACAAACAGCCGCGAACCAACCGCCCCCATATCCATCCCGATAAAATCCGCAATATACCGAGAAATCTCTATATTATTAACCAGCCCCGCAGGCTTCCCAGGACCATACGAATACAAAAACACATCCTCACCGGTATGCCCATGTGTCGTAAAGCCGAGATGCGCCCGCTCAGCCAACAGCTTTACCATCTCGCCGCCAACATCCTTAGAACCTGCCACCATCGAAAAATCATCGACAGAAAGCCCGTCCAAGCCGTAATCCGCCAATACACTCTTCAAATTAGAGCGGTCTTCCTTCATCTCGGAAACCGCACCTTCCACCGTGAGTTTTGCCTTCTTCAACGGCACAATGATCTTCTCAATCGGCGTATGAGCATACGTCTTATTCGTGGTGCGCCCCCCGATTGTCAACCCGCTGTTCCCATGATCCGTAACAGCCACCACCATCGTATTCCCATCCTTCTTCGCAAACTTCAGCGCCTCACCGACCGCCTCGTCAAACGATAAAACCTCACTGATCATCCCAACCGGGTCATTCTTATGCGCAGCCCAGTCGACCTTGCTTCCTTCCACAAATAGAAAGAATCCATCCCGATCCTTGGACAAAACATCAATCGCTTTTCCGGTCATCTCGGCCAAAGAAGGCTGCTCAGGATGCAGTTTCGCACGGTCGAACTCATACGCAACATCCCCATAAGCGAAACTCCCCCACAACTTAGAACCAGAAGCGCGCTCCATCGGCCTCTTCGTCTCCACAAAAGAGTATCCTTTATCCCGTATGACTTTCACCAGGTTCTCTCCATCCTTACGGGCATCCTTCGCCCCAAAAGGCACCTTCTCCAGCTTCCCAACATCCAACTCTGACTTAGGAATCAACGAAAGCTTCCCGCCGCCGAGCACCACATTCATCCCTTGATACACCTGCTGTTCGCCGATATCATCAAAATCATTCCGGGCAATGGAATGGGACGAAAAAGCAGCGGGGGTCGCATGCTGGACAGGGGAAGTAGACACGATCCCCGTAGCCAACCCCTCGGCCTGTGCAGCTTCCAGTACATTCACCACCGGTCGGAAGGAACGTTTCTGCTTCTCTCCACGGACCTCGGAATCAACAACAGGCACCATCCCAATCGCATCCGTTACAGTCTTATGCCCCGTCGCAAGAGCCGTCCCGGCAGCGGCTGAATCCGTAATTGAAGACTCCAAAGAATACGTCCGCACTCCGCCGGTCAAAATCTTATCCATATTCAGCGAACCACCCTTATACCATCTCGCCAGCGTCACCACATCGGAATTCGTCCCGTCCATCACCATGAAAATCACATTCCGCTTCCCGGGCTGCTTCGCCTTGACCTCAGGGGCAGACTGGCACCCCGACACCAACAATGAAATTGAAAAAATTACCATCAATAAATCTCTCTTAAAAACGCCCATTCCAATCCTCCGTTGCTAAAATGTCTTTATAAACAGTTTTTGGAAAAAGTCGAGGAATATACAAATAAATCGGGTTTCAACAACCATACAAAATATTTCCAAAATAAATTATTCCTTTTTTGAGACTCTTTGGAGATTACATCCGTCGAAGTGTCAGATACAAAAAAAGGAAGTGAAAGGATTGTACAGCGCAATGGAGAGAAGTCGGTACCGGGAGGAACAGAGCCATCTGGATCAAACATCAAGCCAAACAGCCACACTGGAGAATTTGATTGATCAATATGAAAAAGCGATCACGCAATTTGCGTTTACCTATGTCAAGGATTGGGAAGCGGCCCAGGATATTACACAGGAAGTTTTCATCAAGGTTTATGAGAAATTGAACTCTTTTCAGCAGAGGTCTTCAATGAAGACTTGGCTCTTCAGCATAACAGCCAACCAATGCAAAGATTATCTAAGAGTCCAGGAGAGCGGAAAGCGGAAGCTGACCTCCTTTATCCAAAAGGTCTTTACCCAGCAAGAAGAGAGATCACCCGAAGACCTCATACAGGAAAAGCAGCAAAACACAAGTCTCGCACAGGATGTCCTCTGCCTCCCGGTAAAATATAGAGAAATCATCATCCTTTATTATTACGAAGAATTAAATACCAACGAGATTGCGGCTTTGCTCAATCAAAGTCCATCTTCCATCAGGACAAAACTGGACAGGGCGCGCAAACAGTTGAAAGAGCTCAATGAAAGGAGAGCTGAAGCATGAGAGACGATCAATTTAAACATTTGAAGGAGGAACTTGACCGTGAAGTTTTTTCACAGGCTCCTTCCAGATCTAAAAAACAGGAAATCTTAAAAAATATTCAAATGAAACGTAATCCTAGACGTACATTAATGAAAAAATGGATATATCCAGCTACAGTTGCAGCAGCATTATTTATTGTTTTCCTTGTTTCCTATCCTTACATCTTTCACTCAAATACAAAGGATGTGGGCGATGTTCCTCCTTCGTCTGCTGCAAATATAGATAAAACGCCAACCAAAGAAACTGCAGAAGAAACGGAGAAAAGTCCAGAGGAAAATCAGAAAGACCAGGAGCAGCCAGCAGCTGTAGAACAGAATGAGAAGTCTGCTGAAGAGTGGAGAGTGCATTTTCAAAAAATCTGGGCCCAAAAAAACAGGTCATTCGACAATCTCCATTTAAAATATACGGCGTATTTCGGCTCTAGTAAATCAGATCCAAAATCCAGTTATATCATTGACAGCACTATGGAAAATGGAAAGCTGGCATACAATTACAAAGAATTCGCTGACGATAAATTTTCTAAACTCAGGGAGCACCTCATTTATAAGGATGAAACACAATATTTAATGAATGATAGTGCAAAAGAGTATGATAGGAATTATCTGGATGGTAATAAGAATATTTTAAGCAAGGATCATGCCTTTGACCTCATTCCTATATTCCCTAAATATGATCTCAACTCCAACCTTGGAGAAGACAATTATAAATGGGAAATAGATCACTATAACAAGGAAGAAAATTGGGTAGAAATCACTGCCGAAAAAGTTGCGCCGGATAAATTTCCAGATGCGACACCAGGTGAAGTCCAGAAGTTACATGCAAAAATTGATACGGAAAATGGAATACTGCTCAGTTTGAAGGATTATGATGCAGGCGGTACCCTAATAAACGATATAGAAGTAACGGAATTGGCAGTGAATGAACAGGCGGATAAGTACAAACCGGATGTAGAGCTTCCTGCTGGCTACGTGAGCTTAGAAGATAAAAACAAAAATAAAGTGGAATTTAAAGAAGAATGGGTGAATGCTGCTGGTGCAGAAGCAAAGAACAATGCTGAAGTGGCTGATTTCTTCTACTCCGGAGAAGGAGGTAAGCTATACTTTGTTTTGGAATTTCAGGACAATGCGGACCTGGAAAAGGCAAAAGATATATCAAAGAAATTCATAGAGACATTGACAAAGAACGCTGACAGCTCTAAAGAATTAAAAGAGCGCCACCTTACCCTTTGGGACGATGGCCAATATTCATTCACTATAAGGATGGATATCGCAGATAAATCCTATGAGGGGGACGAGAGCATCGACAAGCAGAATGATGTACCTCAGATAAAATGGAAGCAGCCGACCAAAAGAATCAGATTTGGATCAAACTCATAAGGGACAATAGGGACAGGTTCCTCGTCCCACCCAATTGAATATGGGAAGCCGAAAGGAAGAATGGAGTCTGTGTACTCGTTCTTCCTTTTTCCATGGGACGAGGAACCTGTCCCTCCGTACCAGCTGGGACACGGGGACAGGTTTAGTGTCCCTGCATTATGCACACCAAAGTAAGAAAAACTTAGAACTTTTACTCTTCATCAATTTCTTCTTCATCCCAGCCCATCGAATAATAAATCTCCTCAATAGCCATAGGGTAACCCCAGCCGATTCCTTCTGACTCGCGGACCACCCGATAAAAACGATCCTTAAATGTCGCTACTAAAGCCACATCCTTATCGCACTCCATTGCAGCCTTATCATACATCGACACCAAACTGTTGTAGAACGTCATATCAATATCCCCAAAGGCATTCGTGAATTCCGTTCCAAGTTCCACATAGTAAAGCATGAGGTCCAGTGTACGTGCAGGATCATCCACTAGCTTTTTAAAAGTCGTGATGGCCTTTTTCGCTTCAGTAAGCCTCAGCTTCCCGTGTCCTCTATCCGGGAAAAACTCGTTCCGAATCTGCACTCTTGCTTTTTCATGCAGCTCTACATGTGCTTCTTCACCAGCGAACTTACTGGATAAATAGTCTTTTACATCAGAATTCAATTTGTATAAATCAGCAATGAGAGTGATAAGATCTCTCTGATCCAGACTTTTTAACTGTTTTTTCAAATCAGTGATTTTGATCCCCATTATAAATACACCCCAATAAATAAGATTCCACGTTGATTATACCAGAGACGCAAGGACAGGTTCCTTGTCCCAATCCCCGCACAAACCAAATACAAAAAAAGAAACCGAAGTCAAATGACTCCGATTTCCTTTTTGGGAAAGGGCCAAGGAACCTGTCCCCATGTCCCGCCAGCTTATTTATAGATGACCACCGATCCGACTGATTTGTCTTTTGCTTGGTCGTTGACGAGTACTTTTATTCCGTATGGTGTCAGGTTTCGTCCTGCATCCGGCATGAATTGATTATTGAAGTCATGGATGTCATCGAACAGCGGGATTCCTGCTTGGCTAGCCAAGTATAGGGTTTGCCCCGGATAGATAAGATTCATTCCTGAAGTCGGCAGGAGATTGAACGCTGCATCCGCGATTTGGTAGCGGCTGGATGCTTCAACTCCGGTATTCCACTTAAGGTCTGTATCATCGTGTGCATCCACGACTCCAAGGAAGCCGTCGCCAGGATGGACGCCTGTCCAGTTGTCTGTATAAGCGCCGTCCACATACCATACGACCAATCCGCCATCATAGCTCATCAATGAGCTGCCGCGTGCGATATGGCCCAAGCCTTCATCGACACCTGCGTGATTGCGCCATTCTAATAGATAATAGTGGTCAGTATATTTATTTCCATCAAATTTTTCGAAGCCATTCAATGAGAATGCAGGAGTATCTGACTCCGCACCGTCTTCCAATATTGTCGCACCGTCCGCTGTCACTTTGATATTGTCAGCGAAGAATCCAAGGTAAGAGGAGCCCCAGTCCGTTGCGTAGCGAAGGCGAAGTTTGATGTTTTGCCCCGCATAGGCAGAAAGGTCAAATTTTTCATTTGTCCATCCGCCGGAATTCCCGGTAAATCCAGGCAATGAATCTTTAATAGTAGGATAGCCGCCGGTATCAATATCACTGCGGGTATCCCCGTTTCCAAGCGAAGTCCACGTCGCTCCGCCATCAGTGGAAACCTGTACAAATGCATAATCCCAGCCTTCTTCAATGTCATACCAGGCATCGAAGGAAAGCTCTGTTGATGATTTTCCAGTCAAATCGACATCAGCGACGAGGGAGTTATCGATTTCATCTGCCTGTCCGCCCCAATACTCATAGTTGCCTTCAGCAGGAGTGTTGACAGGCGTTTTCTTTTTAGGCAGATTCACTTGGACCGCTTGATTATTTTTTCCAAGCGGTGAATTCGCTTGATCAAGCAGGAATGTCGTCCCATTTTTCTTCAAATCGGAGTAGTCTATGACAGTAGGGTTTGTCCATTTCCCACCCAATGTGGCCTGGAAGTATGCCTTGGCCCATGGAGAAAATCCTGTTGGCTCCGTACCCGGGATTTTTCCTGCCCATGATCCTGCCGCCATGATGGACCAGTATTCTACTGCATCTCCAGCACCTGAATAAATGGTATCGTATTCATCCGGGAGACCTAAGTCATGTCCGAACTCATGAGCGAAAACGCCCGTAGCCCCGTCTTCAGGCATCATTGTGTAATCATAGAATCCAGGCAGGCCTTTTCCTAGACCGTCTGGATCGACAAATGCGCTTGAGCTGTGTGACCAGATAGCGTCATCCCCTTGAGCACCGCCGCCAGCTTCCTGGCCGACTCCGGAATGGATGATCTGCAAGTGGTCTACCAAACCATCAGGCTCATTTACATTTCCGTCCCCATCAAGATCCATCGGGTCTTCAAGGTCGTAGTCTTGTAAAGGGATGCCTGCAGCAATAGCAGATGCATAAGTATCTGCCACTAATTTCTTGGATCCGCCTGGTGCAACGTTATCATGGCCGCCATTTCCCCTATCCGCTCCATAGAAAGCAGCAGTCCCCGGCACTTTCAGCCAACCATAGGCTTGTCCATCAATCGTATACGTGCCGCCGGACTGTTCTTCATAGAATTGCTTCTGTGAAACTAGTTTTTCCCCATTCGGGCCAGCGACTCCATTTTCCCCGAATATCATATCTTCATAGTGCTTTGTATTGTAGTCCGTATAATAGTTGTCCGTGTCGCCAGGCTTAATATTATTATGAGGATTGTCAGCGAACTCAACCATGATGGTGAGAAGTTTCCCTTTACTCGCAACACCCGGAGATTTGGATTCCTTTACTGGCTTCGGTGGAGCGGTGCTTCCTTTTAGTTTCCCGTCACCTTTTCCTTTCATCTTTTCTTTAAATTTTTTATGATTTTTTGCTTCGGCTGCTTTGGCTTTGGGCGCAAGTGGATCCCGTTCAACAGCGCCGACCTGCTTCCCTTTAAATGCTAGATAATCCTGTAAAGCAATCTTCTTTTGTGCCTCCGATGCATTTGCCGGAATCTTTCCTTGCTTGATCAATGACTTTAAAAGTCGTTCATCGTTTACGAGTGCTAAATCCAATGTGCTGGAAGTATGAGAATATGAGGGCTTTATGCTGGATTCTTCGATGGATTTGGCGAAACTAGTAGATGTAAAAGGAATTCCTAGTAGTAAAGTACTTGCTGCCATGATGCTCGTGATGCTGGACTTCAAATTTTTCTTTTTCAATGATTTTCCTCCTAAATGTTTTTTGGCCATAAATTTATAATATTCCAATAAAATTAAATTTGATAGAAAAGTCGTACATCAAATAGTGACAAAAAAATAATAGACTTGTAAAAAAAATAAGAAAAATGTCACAAACATGTTCCTGTCTGAAAATTAGGAATTCCTCCCAATTAAAAAATAATAGACAATAATCAAAAATAAATTGCTATACTAGTAAATAAGGAATAAATATACAAAAAATATAAAAAATGAAAAAATAAGTAATTTAACCTATTAAAATGGTATAATATTTCAATTAGTACTAGACTAGGAGGCACGTATGGAAGAGACAATTAGTTTAAAAGAATTGATGGAAACCCTTCGGAAGAGAATCTGGCTGATCATCTCGATCACAGTGGTGGCGGCAATTGTCAGTGCTGTCGTCAGTTTTTATGTTTTGACCCCGATTTATCAAGCTTCCACCCAGCTGCTCGTCAATCAATCCAAGGACCAGAATGCCATGTACAATACGAACGAGGTTCAGACGAATCTCCAGTTGATCAATACATATAACGTGATTATGAAAAGTCCCGTCATCCTGGAAAAAGTCATTCAAAACCTTGATCTCGACATGACGGTAAGTCAATTGAATTCTAAAATAAGCGTCCAAAGCGAAAAAGATTCACAGGTCGTCAACGTGTCCGTTCAAGACCCTGACCCAGCATTAGCCGCTGATATTGCAAACAGCACAGCGCTTGTTTTCCAGGAAAACATTGTGAACATCATGAACGTAGACAACGTCAGTATCCTGGCAAAAGCCGTCGTTCAAGACCATCAATCGCCGATTAAACCGAAGCCTCTTTTGAACATCGCCATTGCCATCGTTGTGGGATTGATGGCAGGAGTCGGACTTTCATTCCTATTGGAGTACCTCGACAACACCATCAAAACCGAGCAGGATGTAGAAAAAGTGCTAGGTCTCCCGGTCCTTGGTGCAATCGCCGTCATTGAAACGCATAATCAGGAAGAGGAAGAATTAAAAGCAGACCGCAGAAGCCGTGTAAGGGGAGGGAAAGTTCTTGGGTCTTAAAAAATCAAAAAAAACATCACTGCTAAGTACAAAACGAAAACTCATAACGAAATTAAGTCCAAAATCGCCAATCTCTGAACAGTATCGGACCATCCGGACGAATATTCAATTTTCATCCGTGGACAGGCCGCTCCGTTCCCTGATGATCACATCCTCAGGTCCGGCAGAAGGCAAATCCACGACAACTGCGAACCTTGCTGTCGTCTTTGCACAGCAAGGAAAAAAAGTCCTGCTGGCAGATGCAGACCTCCGCAAACCGACCGTACATTATACTTTTGGAATGCTGAATACAATCGGCCTGACGAACGTTCTTTCCAGGCAGACAGAGTTGGATGACGCCATCCAGCCGTCAGATACCGATTATTTGGACATCCTGGCAAGCGGCCCGATTCCGCCAAACCCGGCAGAGCTGCTAAGTTCGGCTTCAATGGAAAATTTCCTAGCCGAAGTGTATCAGAAGTATGACATCGTCCTTTTCGATACACCACCTGTTACAGCCGTGACCGATGCTCAGGTGCTGGCGAATCAATGCGATGGAACGATCCTCGTCATTTCCAGCGGCTCCACAGAGAATGAACAGGCCATTAAGGCAAAGGAACTACTCGAGACGTCTAAAACAAAACTGCTTGGCATAGTATTGAATAACAAGAAAATGACAAATAATCAGTATTATTATTATTACGGTGCAAAGTAGTCACGATTCGACAATTTACAGCCATTTACAGATTATTGAGATAATAGTACCATTAAATTATTGATTCTATTGATGGACAAGGAGTGAAGCGTTAATGATCGATTTGCATTGTCACATACTCCATGGAGTGGATGATGGACCAGCGAATAGGGACGCAAGCCTGATGATGGCCAAAAAGGCAGCAGAGGAAGGCATCCATACGATCATCGCCACTCCGCATCACAAGAATGAAAAGTATGAAAACCCTAAAGAAACCATTCTGCAAGAAGTGGCGAAGATGAATGATTACCTGAGAGAGCACCGCATCGACGTTGAAATTCTCCCAGGGCAGGAAGTGAGGGTAAACGGAGATATCCTTCAAGAGTATGAAGAAGGCGGGATCGTCACTCTGGCTGACCGCACTCCATTCATCCTGATTGAATTCCCATCAGGGCATGTTCCGAGATATGCCGAGAAGCTGCTTTATGACATTCAGCTAAAAGGGCTCATGCCAATCATCGTCCATCCGGAACGGAATCAAGAACTCATCGAAAATCCTGATATCCTTTATAAATTTGTGAAAAACGGTGCTTTCACACAAGTGACAGCAGGAAGTGTAGTAGGGAAGTTCGGGAAGAAAATCCAGAAGTTCTCTGATCAACTCATCGCCTCCAGCCTGACCCACTTTGTTGCATCTGACGCACACAACGAAACGAACAGGGCTTTCCACCTTGGAGAAGCCTACAACCGGATTAAAAAACAGTTTGGCTCAGATATCGAATACCTCTTTCAAGAAAATCCATACCTGTTGCTCGAAGGCAAAAGCATCATAAAGGAAATACCGGAGAGGGTAGGAAAGAAGAAGTTCCTGGGAATCTTCTAAGAGGATTCCTTTGATTTTTACCCATCTAAGAAAAATATTACATAAATGGTAATGCCTCCTTACCGATATCAATGGAGGTACTCGGCCATGCTGTGGGCACCAACCAATAGTGAGACCTTAGACGCAAGTCGTCGATGGTGTGGCGTGAGGGCGGGTTAAATGCCCACTTATTTCTCTCTATATATAATAGGAAGAAACTCGGATAAATATCTAGTGAAAATACATGTAAAGACACGTGTATTACCACTGGATATTTATTTTTTACACAAAAATCTTGTATGACCCAATCATCTATATTAAAGGGGGAAAATCGGATTGACGTACCGAAAACGTCTTACATTCTTAATCCTGCTGGATTCTATCATTGTATTATCCGCCATTTATTTAAGCTATTTAATGCTGCATCCGCATCTCGAAGTCCTGGCGTATCCAAAGCTGATATTGAGTTCCATCGCTTTGCTTCTCAGCCATCACTTATTTGCAAGCATGTACAAGCTTTATAACAAGGCTTGGGAATATGCCAGTGTGAGTGAGCTTACAGCCATTGTCAAAGCAGTCTCCTTTTCCATTATCGTAACGGCCATTATTCAATACCTTTATAATTTTGATGTTTATTTCAGGGCTTTGCTGATGACTTGGATGTTCCATGTCCTGTTCATCGGGGGTTCCCGCTTTGCCTGGAGAGTTTTCCGCAATACATACATACATTCCAAAGTGGAAAAACGCAGGACATTGATCATCGGTGCAGGTTCCGCAGGTCTCATGGTGGCACGCCAGCTGAAGAGAAATCATGTTGGGGAGCTCATCCCAGTCGCCTTCATTGATGATGATCCAAAGAAATTCAGGCTGCATTATTTTGAAATCCCGGTCGTCGGGGATTCCACCACGATCCAAAGGGCAGTTGAAAGCTACAAAATCGAAAACATCATCATTGCCATCCCGTCTTTATCCAAGCAGGATCTGAAGCGGATTTTTGATGAATGTGCCAAAACAACGGCAAAGACGCAGATCATGCCGATGATCGAGGATATCATCTCCGGAAAAGTATCCGTTAATCAGTTCCGTGAAGTACAGGTTGAAGACTTGCTCGGGAGAGAGCCGGTTCAGCTCGACATTGAGAGCATCACAGAGTATGTAACAGGCAAGACCATACTTGTCACAGGTGCAGGCGGTTCCATCGGCTCTGAAATCTGCAGGCAAATTTGCCGTTTCAATCCAGAAAAGCTTATTTTGCTGGGGCACGGGGAGAACAGTATATATGGAATCGATATGGAGCTGAAAGGATTGAATTCAGGATCCATTGACATCATCCCAATCATTGCCGATGTTCAGGACAGAGAGCGTATCTTTGAAATAGTGAATGAGTACCGTCCGGATGTTGTCTACCATGCTGCGGCACATAAACATGTGCCATTGATGGAATACAATCCGAAAGAAGCCGTGAAGAACAATGTCATCGGAACACGCAACGTGGCAGAAGCGTCCGATACGTTCGGGGTGAAGACATTCGTCCTAGTTTCCTCTGATAAAGCAGTGAATCCAACGAATGTGATGGGATCTACGAAGCGAATTGCCGAGATGGTGATCCAAGAGCTGGACAAACACAGCCCAACAAAGTATGTCGCAGTTCGATTCGGGAATGTATTGGGCAGCCGGGGAAGCGTTATTCCGTTGTTCAAAAAGCAGATCCAGGCAGGCGGTCCGGTTACAGTAACTCACCCGGATATGACGAGATACTTCATGACCATTCCGGAAGCGTCAAGGTTAGTGCTGCAGGCTGGTGCGTTGGCACGCGGCGGAGAGATCTTTGTACTCGATATGGGTGAACCAGTCAAGATCGTGGATCTCGCGAAAAACTTGATTCAGCTGTCCGGCTATACAATAGAAGAAATCGGAATTAAGTTTGCTGGAATTCGTCCTGGGGAGAAAATGTTCGAGGAGCTTCTTGGGGAAAATGAAGTGCATCAAGTACCGGTGTTCCCGAAGATATTCATTGGGAAAACAGTGGAGTTCAATTATTCAACAGTGAATCACTTGATTGATTCATTTTTAGAAATGGAACCAGAACGGTTGAAAGAAATAGTCTTAGGTATGGCTAATAAAAACGGAATCGATCTGTTGAACCATGTGTAATAAGGGGGATTATTGAATGCAAAAAGTACGAAAAGCCATCATTCCAGCAGCAGGCCTTGGAACGAGATTCCTGCCTGCAACAAAAGCGCAGCCGAAGGAAATGCTGCCGATTGTCGATAAACCGACGATTCAATACATCATTGAAGAAGCAGTTGCTTCAGGGATAGAGGATATCATCATCGTAACGGGACGGGGAAAGCGTGCGATCGAGGATCACTTTGATAAGTCCTATGAGCTTGAAGAAACATTGGCGAAAAAAGGGAAGTTGGAGCAGCTAGAAGAGGTACAAGGAATTTCAAAGCTGGCTAATATCCATTACATACGTCAAAAAGAGCCGCTCGGACTTGGACATGCGATTGCATGTGCGAGCCGGTTCATCGGTAACGAGCCATTTGCGGTTTTATTGGGAGATGATATTGTTCATTCACCAGAAAAGCCTTGCTTGAAGCAGTTGATTGATGTATACAGCCGCTATAACTCCTCCGTCATTGGGGTGCAACAGGTGCCGGAAGAGGATGTTTCGAAGTATGGTGTGATTTCGATTAGCAATAATGGGATTGATCAGTGTATCTTTCATATTGATGATTTGGTGGAGAAACCGAAGAAAGAAGTTGCACCATCCAACTATGCGATCATGGGTAGATACATTTTACGACCGGAGATCTTTGAGATCTTAGAGAACCAAACACCTGGTGCTGGTGGAGAGATTCAGTTGACTGATGCCATTAAGAAATTGAATGAGATGCAGATGGTTGTTGGATGTGAGTTTGAAGGTGTGAGGCATGATGTTGGGGATAAGTTTGGGTTTATCAAGGCTACTTTGGATTTTGCTTTGGAGCGTGGGGATTTGAGGCGGCAGGTTTTGGAGTATTTGCGGAGTGTTTTGGATGGAGAAGAACTAAAAATATAAAGTTTATTATACGAATGGGATGAATCGATCTGTATTAGAGATTCATCCTGTTTTTAGTGTAAAAACAAGAGAATATAGCAATTATTATTCGCTATATATAATAGGAAGAAACTCGGTATCAAATAATAGTTTTTAGTGGTTTAGCAGTTGAGTAGAAATAAAAAAGATCTAATTAAGTCCTAATCTACTAAAATATCTACTTCACTATGGAAGGAAGTAAAGAATATGGATCCAACGAAAGTAAACGAAAGAATTTTCCTCTCTTCACCACATATGAGTGATGAAGATTATGAAATGCAATATATAAAGGAAGCTTTTGAAACAAACTGGATTGCACCCCTTGGTGAAAACGTAAATGGATTTGAAAGAGAGCTTGCTGAGAAGGTTGGTTCCAAAGCTGCAGCAGCACTGTCTTCAGGAACAGCTGCAATTCACTTAGCCCTTAAAGCGGCAGGAGTTGGAGAAGGGGATATTGTATTCTGTCCAACACTTACTTTCTCTGCTACTGCAAATCCAATCATTTATCAAAATGCTACTCCTGTATTTATCGATAGTGATTATGAAACTTGGAATATGTGCCCACAAGCATTAGAAAAAGCATTTGAAAAGTATCCAGAAGTAAAGGCAGTCATTGTTGTTCATTTATATGGCTTATCTGCAGATATGGATAAGATAATGAATATTTGTAAGAAACATAATGTTGCGGTTATAGAGGATGCAGCGGAGTCATTAGGCACTTACTATAAAGGAAAGCATACAGGGACTTTTGGTGATTATGGGATCTTCTCTTTTAATGGTAACAAGATCATCACTACATCTGGTGGTGGGATGCTTGTTTCTAATAATGAAGAAAGAATTTCGAAGGTAAGATTTTGGGCCACACAATCTCGAGATCAAGCAAGGCATTATCAACATAGCGAATTAGGGTTTAATTATCGTATGAGCAATGTGGTTGCTGGGATTGGTAGAGGACAGCTCAAGGTTTTAGATCAAAGAGTAGCGAAGAAGAATTATATCTTAGAGTTTTATAAGAGAGAGCTTGGTGGACTCGAAGGCGTTGAGTTTATGCCTAGTAATGAATGGGATGAACCGAATTACTGGCTAAGTTCGATTACGTTGACTGGTAAAGTACGACCAATTGATATATTTAATGCATTGGAAGCAGAGAATATTGAGTCAAGGCCGGTTTGGAAACCGATGCATCTTCAACCGTTCTTTGAAAAGTATGATTTTGTGGGTGAAGGTATATCGGAAAAGTTGTTTGAGAATGGGGTTTGTTTGCCGTCTGATACGAAGATGACGGATGAGGACTTAGAAAGAGTTGTGGAGACTATTAAGGGGTTGTGGTTTAAGTAATGAATAATTCCAAAGGTGGTATTTATAGAAGATTTGTAAAAAGACCGATGGATTTCATGCTATCATTAATCTCCATTATTGTTCTTAGTCCGGTACTTCTAGTAGTTGCAATTCTTGTGAGAACGAAATTAGGTAGCCCTGTTCTCTTCAAACAAAAGAGACCTGGGCTTAATGAAGAGACTTTTATGATGTATAAGTTTAGGACTATGACTGATGAAAAAGATGATAAAGGGGAGTTATTACCTGATAGTGTTAGGTTGACGAAGTTTGGTAGGTTGCTACGTTCTACATCTCTTGATGAACTACCGGAACTTTTTAACATTTTGAGGGGTGATATGTCCATTATTGGCCCTAGGCCATTATTGGTGCAGTATTTACCGTTGTATAACAATCATCAAAAACGACGTCATGAAGTAAGACCTGGGCTATCTGGTTTGGCGCAGGTTAGTGGTAGAAATGCGATTAGTTGGGAAGATAAATTTAATCTCGATGTTGAGTATGTGGAAAATGTAAGTTTCATTGAGGATTGGAAGATAATATTTTTGACCATAAAAAAGGTTTTCGTCAGAGAGGGCATTAATTCAGAAACTGCTGCTACGATTGAGCATTTTAAGGGAACCAAAAAGGAAAGAATCGAAATATGAAAAACAAACTTTTAATAATTGGTGCTAGCGGTCACGGAAAAGTTGTTGCAGACATTGCATTAAAAATGAATAAATGGCAGAGTATTGCTTTTTTAGATGATGATAAAAGCATCAAATCATCAATAGGGATAGAGGTTATTGGGACTTCAGATGATGTTTTTACACATATAGATGAGTATGAAATATTTGTTGGTATTGGTAATAATGCAACAAGACAGAGGATTCATGAAAATCTAGAAACAGTAGGTGCTAGTATTCCCGTATTAATTCACCCTAACTCGGTAATCGGGAATCAAGTGGAAATAGGCAATGGGACAGCTTTAATGGCAGGAGCAGTAGTTAACTGTTGTACTAAAATAGGAAAAAGTTGCATTGTTAATACTGGTTCTACAATTGACCACGATAACTGTATTGAAGATTTTGTTCATATTTCACCAGGTGCTCATTTAGCAGGTACGGTTAAGGTTGGAAAATGTTCTTGGTTAGGTATCGGAAGTGTAGTAAGTAATAATATCACCATCACTAACGGATGCAAGGTTGGTGCTGGTTCTGTTGTGGTTAAGGATATAACCGAACCTGGTGTTTATGTTGGTGTCCCAGTTAGGAGAGTATAGGAATATGAGAATACTTGTATTGGCTAATTTTGGTATGGGGTTATATAACTTTAGAAAAGAGCTATTAGAAGAACTAATTAAGCAAGAAAATGAAGTTTATATCTCCTTACCTGATGATCAATATGTACCTAAGCTAAAAAAAATAGGATGTAAGTTCATAGATACCCATCTAGAAAGAAGGGGAACAAATCCAGTAAAGGATTTTAAGTTACTGCTTGACTATATAAGAATTATAAGAAAAATTAAACCTGATGTCGTTTTAACATATACAATAAAACCAAATGTTTATGGTGGTATTGCATGTGCAATAACTAAAACGCCATATATTACAAATATAACAGGTCTTGGTACTTCTGTTGAAAATAAGGGCATAATTCAAAAAATTACACTGTTGCTTTATAAACTAGGATTAAATAAAGCATCATGTGTATTTTTTCAAAATAAAACAAATCGAATGTTTTTCAAGGACAATAGAATCGTTGAAAGTAATACAAGGTTAATTCCGGGTTCAGGGGTGAATTTAGAACGACATAAATATGAAGAATATCCGATGAGTGATGAGGTAATACAATTTCTATTTATTGGGAGAGTAATGAAAGCGAAGGGGATAGAGGAATTACTAGAAGCGGCAAAAATAGTAAAAGCCAAATATCCTAACATACAATTTCATTTAATTGGTGGTTGGGAAGAAAATTATAATGAAAAATTAAATGAATTAGAAAGACAAGATGTAATTAAATACCATGGGCAGCAAGATGACGTACATTCATTTATTAAAAAGTCACACGCAGTAATTCTCCCTTCTTATCATGAAGGATTAGCTAATGTTCTTTTGGAATCTGCATCTTCCGGACGCCCAGTATTGGCTTCAAGAGTACCTGGTTGTGTCGAAACATTTGAAGATGGAGTAACAGGTATTGGTTTTGAGGTTAAGGATGTTGAAAGCTTAGTTAAAGCAGTCTCAAGATTTATTAACTTACCCTATGAACAAAAAAGAGAAATGGGAATGGCTGGACGAAGGAAGATGGAAAATGAATTTGATAGGAATATCGTGATAGAAGCTTATATAGACGAAATAAGAATGACAATCGACGAGGAGAATAGTAATGAACCTGTACGAAAAATTAGTTAACAAAGAAGAGAAAATATCTCTAATTGGATTAGGTTATGTTGGCATGCCAATTGCTGTTGCCTTTGCAAAAAGGGTTGATGTAATCGGCTTTGATGTAAATAAACAAAAGGTAGAACTTTATATAAATGGTGTAGATACTACCAAAGAAGTGGGAAATGAAGTAATCATGAATACAACAGTTGATTTTACTTCAGATGAAACAAGACTAAGAGAAGCAAAGTTTCATATTGTTGCAGTGCCTACACCTGTAAAGGATGATCATACACCTAATTTGAAGCCGGTGGAATCTGCGAGCCGTACTTTGGGTAGAAACTTAACAAAAGGCTCGATAGTTGTATTTGAATCTACTGTTTATCCAGGTGTAACAGAAGAAATCTGTGTTCCTATTTTAGAAAAAGAATCTGGACTAAAATGTGGTGTTGATTTTAAAGTTGGTTATTCACCAGAAAGGATTAATCCTGGCGATAAGGTTCACAGACTAGAAACAATTATAAAGGTTGTAGCAGGTCAAGATCAAGAGACATTAGATATCGTGGCAAAAGTATATGAATTAGTTGTTGAGGCTGGTGTGCACAAGGCAGCAAGTATTAAAGTGGCAGAAGCAGCAAAGGTTATAGAGAATTCACAACGTGATATCAACATAGCCTTTATGAATGAGCTATCAATCATATTTAATAAAATGGGGATTGATACAAAAGCAGTTCTTGAGGCAGCAGGAACCAAATGGAACTTCCTTAATTTCTCACCAGGGCTAGTCGGTGGTCACTGTATAGGAGTGGATCCTTACTACCTAACGTACAAAGCAGAGCAAATGGGCTATCATTCTCAAATCATTCTTTCAGGAAGAAAAATCAATGATGATATGGGAAAATATGTTGCTGAAAGTACAGTTAAGAAAATGATTAAGGCTAATAAGCAAATAAATGGTGCTAAAGTAGCGATATTTGGTATTACTTTTAAAGAGAATTGTCCTGATGTGCGAAATACAAAAGTGATCGATGTAATTAAAGAATTAGAAGAGTACGGAGTAGATGTCAAAGTTGTAGATCCTCAAGCAGACAAAGAAGATTTATGGCATGAATATAGAATTAATCTTTGTGAAATAGAAGAAATAAAAGAGTTGGATGCAGCAATCTTTGCAGTTCCACATGATGAATTTAAATCTATTCAATTGGCAGATGTAAAAACGATGTTTGGAACAACAGGATATGTAAATTCAGAAGTTATGAGTGAAGTGGCTGCAACATCTGAGGTGGGCATAGATATTGATAGAAAAGATTGTGTATTGATAGACCTTAAAGGAATGTTTAACAGACAAGAAGCAGAGGATACTGGGTTTGTATACTGGAGGTTATAATAGTGGGTTATGAAAATATAAAGTTTCCAGAGGATAGTAAATTCTTAGTTACTGGATCAGCAGGTTTTATTGGTTCCAATCTAGTAGAAGCAATACTTAAATTAGGCTACAAAGTTAGAGGGCTTGATAACTTTTCAACTGGTAAAAAAGAAAATGTAGAAGAGTTTTTAGACAATCCTAATTACGAATTTATTGAAGGAGATATTCGTGATCTTGACACATGTATGAAAGCTTGTGAAGGAATTGATTATGTACTGAATCAAGCTGCATGGGGGAGCGTTCCAAGAAGTATCGAAATGCCTTTGTTTTATGAAGAGGTTAATATAAAAGGTACTTTAAATATGATGGAAGCAGCAAAGCAAACAGGTGTAAAGAAGTTTGTCTATGCTTCCAGCTCATCAGTTTATGGCGACGAGCCAAATCTTCCAAAAAAAGAGGGAAGAGAGGGCAACGTATTATCACCTTATGCACTTACAAAAAAAGTAGATGAGGAATATGGCAAACTCTATACTAAATTGTATGGCCTTGATACATATGGTATGCGGTACTTTAATGTGTTTGGTAGAAGACAAGATCCTAATGGTACCTATGCAGCAGTAATCCCGAAATTCATTAAACAATTACTTAATGATGAGCAACCAACTATTAATGGTGATGGAAAGCAAAGTAGAGATTTCACTTACATTGAGAATGTTATAGAGGCTAACTTGAAAGCTTGTAATGCTTCCCATGAAGCAGCTGGGCAGGCCTATAATATTGCTTTTGGTGGAAGAGAGTTTTTGATTGATATCTATACCCATTTGTTGAATGCATTAGGAAAAGATATTCAGCCGATATTCGGAACTAATCGTAAAGGTGATATTAAGCATAGTAATGCTGATATAAGTAAAGCAAAAGAAATGTTAGGTTATAATCCAGATTGGAGCTTTGAAAGAGGAATTGAAGCTGCGGTAAAGTGGTATAAGGTGAACTTGTGATGGGGATTCTAGAGAAAACATATGATAATTCACCTATATTTTTCCAAAATATCATGACAAGTGTTGCTGGATATAAGAATAATAGAACTCGATTTGGAAAGACTTACTATGATTATATAGATTTTCTTTCAGATTTTGATACTTGGGAATTAGGGCGTAAACTAGAGTATCAACATGCAGAATTACGTAGATTTTTAAAATATACTGTCGCAAATAGCAAATTCTATAGAGATTTATATAAAAATATAGATATAGACGCCATTCAAAGTATAAGTGACTTAAGAAAATTACCAATAGTTGATAAGGAAATGTTACGGGAGAATATTAATGACGTAATTACAATACCCCATAGGGATGCAGTTGAAGGGCATACAGGAGGAACTACTGGTAAATCTTTAGTTGTTTTGTTCACACCAGAAGACATGATGAAAAGAATGGCGATGTTAGATCATTTTAAAAAACGTGCAGGATTTGAACATAGAAAAATGAGAAGAGCTACCTTTAACGGTAAACATATAGTTCCTCCTGGTCAGCAAAAAAGGATTTTTTGGCGCTACAATGCTGCATGTAAACAAATGATTTATTCATCTTTTCATTTAACTGAAGAGAATATGAAATATTATGTGGAAAGCCTTAATACTTTTAAACCTCATGCAATAGATGGCTTTTTCATGTCAATGTGCGATATTGCATCTTACATTGAAAGACATAATATTAAACTTGAGTTTACACCTAATGCTATTTTCCCAACCTCAGAGACATTAACACAATCAGGTCGGCAATTGCTAGAACGTGTTTTTAACTCTAAAGTCTATGATCAATATGCCTCTAGTGAAGGAGCTCCATTTGTCACGGAGTGTAAAAATCAAGTTTTGCATATGGAACTTGCATCGGGTGTTTTTGAACTTGTTGAAGATGGTAGTGATGAAGTCTTAGTAACTAGTTTCACAACACATGGAACACCTTTAATACGTTATCGTATTGGAGATGCAATGAGTTTGGATAATGATAATAATAACTGTAAATGTACCATAATGTCACCAATTGTAAGAGAAATAAGAGGTCGTAAGTTAGATTTTTTATATACTACAGATGGAGCAAAGGTTACTGTAGTCAATATTGCAAATGGATTTAAAAATATCCCTAACGCTATTATACGGGCTCAAGTTTCACAGGAAAAAATCGGTGAAGTGATTATTAAACTTGAAATAGACGAGGTTTATTATAAAAAAGAATACGATAAGTTATTAGAAAATGAATTTATCCATAAATTTGGGAATGGAACGAAAATTATAATAGAGCATGTAAAAGAGATACCTAGAGAAAAAAGTGGAAAGTTTAGGATGATCAAGAATAATGTTTAAGATTAATATTTTTTTTAATATCCTTAACAGTATTATTGAAAGAAAGATTAGAGATAATATAGCATTATAAATCATAGGAGAGTCTGATATGCCTAAAATAAGTGTCATCATGGGTGTTTATAATGGTGAAAAATACTTACATGATGCAATTAAGTCAATATTAAACCAGTCGTTCAAGGATTTTGAGTTTATTATATGTGATGATGGTTCAACGGATAAAAGTGTTAATATAATAGAACATTATAAAAAAAATGATAAAAGGATTTTATTTTTACAGAATGATAAAAATATTGGACTAGCTGCTACTTTAAATAAATGTATTACAGTAGCAGACGGAGAATATATTGCTCGTATGGATTGTGATGACGTCTCATTACTTGATAGATTTAATAAACAAGTTGATTTCTTAGATAATAATAAAAATATTGCTTTAGTTGGAGGAAATGCTAATTTATTCAATGATAAAGGTATTTATGGAATTAGGAAAATGGAAGGTGAATACACAAGATTAAATGTATTCAAAAAAAATTTTTTCATCCATCCAACTGTTATGATGAGAAAAAAAAGCGTAGTAAGTATAGGGGGATATACTGAGTCTAAATATACTTATAGAACGGAAGATTATGATCTCTGGTGCAAGTTTTGTGAAAAAGGATATAAAGGTTTCAATATAGATGAAATATTATTAAACTATCGTGAAGATGAAACTGCATATAGAAAAAGGAAGTTTAAATACAGGGTCGATGCTTTTAAATTAAGAGTTTATTGGTTTAAAAAGTTAAAAATTTCATATAAGTACGTTATTTACTTGTTTAAACCTCTGATTATAGGTCTATTACCTACTTTAATAATGAAGAAATATCATGTCTTAAAATCTAAGAATTAGATAAATTAAAAGATATGTTCATTAGACTCTAGTATTATAAAGTTAGGCAGTTATTATTAAAATCAATTAGGGACCAGATTATGATACCTTTTAATGAAGAAGGGAGGAACTACATGTTACGCATTCTTATATTTGGTCTTTCTACAGGAATGGGCGGAGTTGAGACCTACTTAATGAATCTATATAGGAATATCGACCGTAGCAATATCCAGTTTGATTTTGTTGTAGCTGGTAAAGAGTGTTATTATGCTAATGAAATAGAAGATCTCGGGGGGGAGATTTATTATATAACTCCTAAGAAAGAGAATGTCTTCTTAAATATTGTAGATTTAATAAAAGTTTTAAATAAAAGTAAAAAGACACACAAAGTTGTGTATTTCAACTTGAGTGCTTTATATTATAATTTACCTTATATTTTTTCAACTCTGTATAAGTTTCCAGTCATAATTGCACATGGACACAGTGCTGGGGAAAAAAAGAAAAAGAAAAATCTTAGGTATTACTTACACATTCTTAACCGTGTATATGTCCAGTATGCTTCGGATCATCTTTTTGCTTGTTCAAAATCTGCTGGGGAATGGGTATTTGGTAAACCGGCTTTGGAGAAGAATAAGGTTAAGATAATACCAAATGCTATACCAATAAAGGAGTATAAATACAAAGATGAAATTCGCGCCTTAATACGAAAAGAATTAGGGATTAGAGATAATATTTTTGTTGTAGGGCATGTTGGGAGATTGTCATATGTAAAAAATCAAATGTATTTACTTGATATTTTTCAGAAGATAGAAGAAGGTAACGAAAATTCAGTACTTCTACTGGTAGGTGAGGGTGAATCACGCGCAGAAATTGAAGATAAAGTCTCTAAATTAGGGTTGGAAAATAAGGTTATTATAACTGGATCACGTACAGATGTACCGAGGCTTTTACAAGCAATGGATGCTTTTGTGCTGCCATCACGTCATGAAGGTTTACCGTTTGTATTGATTGAAGCTCAAGCAACAGGGTTAAATTGTTTTGTTTCAAAAGATGTTGTTACTGAGGAATCAAATATTACAGGACTTATAAATTTTATAAAACTAAATGAGAAACCTAATTATTGGACGAAACAAATTTTTAAACACTCAAAAGAAAATATACGACAGGATATGACAGAGAAAATAAAGCATGCAGGTTTTGATATAGAGAAAACGGCTATAGAGTTTGAAAAATTCATCTTAAATAATGAAATTTAAACATGTGAATTTAAAATATGATTAATTTCTAAAAAGAAGTAGGACAGATATTATGAGGAAAATCGTTATTATTATTGCATTCTTATCATTTATAATGACATTAGACAGTGATGCTATAAACGGGTATGAATGGCAATTTTTATTACCACTAACTTTTTTGTTTTTATACATATTTTTCGCTCCGCCGTTAAAAAATATGGGTATCGGTTATAGTGTATTAAATATTGTCTGGTTAATTAGATATTGTCTATCTCCGGTTTTAAACAAAGTCTCTGATTATCAAATAATACATTATTCTATTGTTGACGAAAATGATCTGTATATAGCCCAGGTATTAATGTTGATAGAATTATTAGTAACTATTTTTGTATGTAGCTATTTTTACAGAAGAGGACATCAGACTAGAAAATTTAATGTAAGTCTCTTTGACAAAAATAATAAAGGAGCAATAGACACCACTAGGGCTCCAAGAACAGTTGGTATGACAATCTTGATATCTATGTTGGCATTGTCGTTACTTGTTTTGGTCTTTGATTCTAATGCATTGAATGGTTTTAACTTTATTTTTAACAGTAATTATGAAGTGCATGGTAGTGCGAACTTTGGTTTATCGATATTGATTCTTTGGTGGACAAAAATCATAATTACGGTATTTTTAATTTCGAAATTTGGTGCTAGGGAGTATAGAAAACACAATTCATTAAATATATTGAGTAGTATTGTTATTGTTCTCTTATCAATATCATTTTTCAACGGAATGTCAAGAAATGAAGTTCTAATAGAATCACTGGCATATATTTATTTGCTTACTAGACTTTTTCCGAAAAATAAAAAGGGTATACTTGCAATTTGTATAAGTAGTTTGGGAGCTATTCTGCTCTTTATTACAATTAGCAGATATTTTGATACTCGTAATGTCTCTGAAGGACTAGCAAATTATGATTTAAACAATATAGTTGTTACCTTGAATTCTTATTTTGCAGGGCAACAAAATGTAGCTATTGGTGTAAGAACTCTAGATTTATATTGGCATGAATATACTATGCTTACAATTTTTAAAGATATATTCGTAAATGCAATGTTTTTGAATATATTTGTTCCTGATGTTCCAAGTACTGTAGATATGTTCAATCGAACCTTATATGGACATTCGCAATGGGCTGATCAAATATCACCAATGATAACACAAGTAATAGGTCTTTTTAATGTTTTTGGCATATTCATCCCAGCTTTTATTGTATTTCTCATAATAAAGATGGATAGGATAGCAAATGATACACCTAGTATTTTTGCCGTATTTTTAGTTTCATTTATATCTGTAAATTTGGCTTTTTATTCTCCGGGTAATTTAACTATACTATCTACTGCTATATTCAATAGATTTCTACCTCTTTATATAATTTATAGGCTAACCAATGTATATATGCTAAAGAACCAATAGTCTCAAGAATAAGAGAAAATCCTAATCAAATAGGTGAAGGTTCACGGTTAATTTCACCTTGAAATGGTTCTGAACATTTGAGAACGAATTATACCCCAAATATTTAGTCGTACTTTTGATAAAAGAATTGAAAGCGTTCAATGGCAACTATTAATAAGAAGAAAAGATAAATATATCAAAGGAAGCTTAATATGCGTACAAAAAGTTCATTAATCAATTTGAGTTTTGCGTTATCAGGGCAATTAGTAGGTTTGCTTGTTAGCTTTTTTGCTAGAATTGTTTTTATACAAGTATTAGGTGCCGAGTATTTGGGACTTACCGGACTTTTCACTAATATATTAAGCATTCTTGCTTTAGTAGAAATGGGTATTGGTCCTGCAATAGCTTTTAGTTTATATAAGCCATTGGCAGAGAAGGATGTTGAAAAAACCAAAGGTCTTATGAAGCTTTATCAAAAAGCTTATATTAGCATTGGTTTAGTTATAATTATATTAGGAATGATTATTACTCCATTATTAGAAATGGTTATTAAATCAATCCCTGACATTCCGCATATTCATATTATTTTTATGTTATTTGTCATCAATACTGCTACTACTTATTTTTATTCCTATAAGCGTACCCTAATTATTGCAGATCAAAAACGATATATTGCCACCATTTATAGATATTCTTTTTTTATAGTATTAAATATTATCCAGATTATTTTACTACTTTTAACACATAATTTTATATTATTCCTTATTTGTCAATTTATTGCCACACTTACTGAAAATGTTCTGGTCTCTAAAAGGGCTGAGCAACTTTATCCATATTTAAAAGAAAAAAAAACCCAAAAGGTTGATAAGTTAACACTAGCGGAAATTAGTAGAAATGTACGTGCTATGATAGCTCATAAGTTAGGTGCAGTGGTTGTAAATTCAACAGATAGCCTAATCATTTCAAAATTTGTGGGATTAGTTCAAGTTGGATTATATTCAAATTATCAATTGATAGTCAATGCATTAAATATAATTACAGGACAAGTATTTTCTTCAATAACTGCGGGTATAGGTAATTTAGGTGCAACAGAGGCGTATGATAAAAAAAGGTTTATTTTTAATGTTGTATTTTTTATAAATTTTTGGATTTATGGTTTTATTACCATATGTTTAGTAGTGTTATTTAATCCATTTGTAGAACTTTGGGTTGGAAAAGATTATATAATAAGTACTAGTACCGTATCATTTATTATTTTAAATTTTTATTTATCGGGAATGAGAAAAGGAGTACTAACTTTTCGTGAAGCTCTAGGAGTTTATTGGTATGACAGGCATAAACCTATATTCGAATCTGTTATAAATCTTATTGCTTCATTATTTTTGGTTCATCAATTAGGAATGGTTGGTGTTTTTATTGGTACTACTATTAGTACACTTACAACATGTTTCTGGGTAGAACCTTATGTACTATATAAATATGCATTAAAATCTTCTGTTACCCAATTCTTTGTTCGGTATACATTATATACCCTTATTACAATTTTAACGGGCTTTATAACGCTGGAATTAACGAATTATTTTAACGAAGTAAATTTACAAACTTTTATTATTCAGTTATTCATCTGTCTTACAATTCCTAATCTGGTTTTTCTTATTTTGTTTTATAGAACAAAGGAATTTAAGTATTTGCATAAGGTACTTAAGAATTTTATTTTTTTAAAAAAATCAAACAGGAATTAAAGTTGAGTAATGACATTAAATTATTGGAAATTGATAATAATGATTAATACTTGCTTATAGGTAAGAAGATTTTATCCAAATGAAATTTTAGAAACTGCGCCAAAAGTGTGGTACTTACATCACTAAAGTGTTAAGTATAATATAGACGTGGGGGCAAATTATAAAAGCTTCTCCGAAATGGGTGCCTGACCCCCGCCGCAGTAGTGTAATAAAGGAATATCATTAATAAAAAAATTAACGACTAACCGAGTTGAATATCAGCTGGGTTATTTTTTATGTCCAAAAAAATATTTCTTATTAAGGGAGACGGAAAAATGAATATTCTTGTTACTGGTGGAGCCGGTTACATTGGTTCGCACACGTGTGTGTCTTTATTAGAAGCGGGACACAGTGTAATAGTTATAGATAATTTGAATAATAGCAATCTAGAAACTTTAGAAAAGGTAAAGCAGCTTACTAATAAAGACTTAACTTTTTATCAAATGGATGCTACCAATGAAGCTGCAATTGATCAGGTTTTTTTAAATCATAAAATTGATGGAGTCATTCACTTTGCTGGATATAAAGCAGTGGGTGAATCTGTTAAAAAGCCACTTGAGTACTATCAAAATAATCTAGTAAGCACAATGGTTCTTACAAGTGCCTGCCAAAGGCATGGAGTGAATCGTATTGTATTTAGTTCATCTGCCACTGTATATGGAGATAATCAAGTACCTTTTATTGAGACAATGAATCTTTTGCCAACTACTAACCCTTATGGAGAATCAAAGACGATAAGTGAAAGAATTCTAACGGATGCAGCCAAAGCAAATACTAATTTTTCTATTGCTCTCCTTCGATACTTTAACCCAGTCGGGGCACACGAAAGTGGATTAATAGGAGAAGCACCAAATGGCATCCCTAATAATCTAATGCCTTACGTTACTCAAGTGGCTAAAGGAAAGCGAGAAAAGTTAAACGTTTTCGGCAATGATTATCCAACAGTGGATGGCACGGGTGTACGTGATTATATCCATGTAATGGATCTTGCAGAAGGACATGTGGCTGCACTTGAAAATCTAACAGAGGGTGTCCATATCTATAACCTGGGATCGGGTAAAGGTACAAGTGTATTTGAGTTAATCCATGCTTTTGAAGAAGCAAATGGAGTAACTATTCCATACGAAATAGTAGATAGACGATTAGGAGATATTGCTGCCTCCTATGCAGATGTTTCCAAGGCAAAGCTAGAGTTGGGTTGGGAAGCGAAACGAGATATAAAAGCGATGTGTCGGGATGCTTGGAATTTTGAGAAGAATTATGTGGAAATGACCATTGCAAAATAATTGATGAACTAAAATAAATGAATTTCCTTCTTTTTATCAAATGATCGGATGAAATAGCGGGCATCAAAACAATAAGCGGCTATTCACTAATCAAAGAAGACCTTACAGATAGTTACGAATTAAGAGATGAGTTGCAGGAAAATTGGTGTCTGACCCCCGGCACTGCAAAGTGCTAAAGTTTATAGCTAGAGTATATGTTTTTCTGGAAATGGTGAAGTTTTAGGAATGATGTAACCGGTAAGTAGAATAAATCAGCAGGGGTTTTTCATTTCATTTTCATCTAAAATTGGGCTCTATAACCAATGTAAGAATTATCAAGAGAGAGCGTCATTCTAATAGACCTCTCTCTTGATATCTAATAATGGATTTTGAAAAAGAAGTAGGCTAGAGGACCACTCTATTAACGATCACAGAAGCTATTGTTTGATATTCTTGTATAAATACTATCTCTTTATTCAAGTGACACTTCTGATGTGGGTGGCGAATTAAAAAGATTTCAATACTTTATAAGAGTATGATTTTCCTATAGAAGAAATCAGTACCATTCTTAATTCAACGGGCATTTTTTGAATAAGTGCATGACGACCAGGAATATATACCGATAGATCTTGTTTTGTAAAAAAAGTTGGGAATATCGGTGCCTGACCCCCGACACTGCAAAGTGTTAAAGTAACTTGGTAAGGGCATTTTTTGTGAAGGTTATGTTAAACATAGATACTCATATTTATATACTTATTAATTAGAAAAGGACCAAATCTGGTCCTTTTTTGCTAAGTTTGATTCATAAGGATTAGAGTAATAAATTTATATCGAAGGTTTTAGGTCAATAATAACGGCCGACTTATTTTGTATCAATAGTTTCTTGAATTTGATCGTTAACATCAAGAGATACCTGATATCCTGCACCTAAATCCTAACTTGACTCTTTTCTGTATCTGGTAGTGGAACTATTAGAAATATCGGTGCCTGACCCCCGACACTGCAAAGTGCTAAAGTTACTTGATAGTTTGGATTTCTTTAAATAGAATGCTTTTAGCAGGCATGGCCAAGATTGTTGTATTTGTAAACGGAGAATTGCTAGACTATATAGGTTAGTTTGAATCTTTTAGTCTTTTCGGATTTTATTTGACTTCATCACACCTTTGGCTAAAATAATCTATTAATACTGTCCAACCATCTCTTATAATTTCCTTTAGTATTTCTTTTTGCTGTAATGAAGTTAATTCAGTAAATTTAGTTTGTATTCCTTCGAGTGTAAATTTTACAATTATCCAACGGCTATCTGTTAATTTCGGCAGTCCTTCAGTATCTTTTAATATTAGATTAATGAGAAGCAAACGGGAAGAATTACAAATCCATTTGTTTTTCTGTAGAAAACTTACTAGCTTATTCATTTTTGTGTAATTGCCGCTAATCAAAGCTGTTTCAAGGTACTCTTTATAATCATTTTCTTTGAACACATATGGCTTAAGTTCCTTAATTGGAATTTCAACTCGTTCTGATACTTCCTCTAAAGGTATAGTTAATATCAATCTATTTAAAACATAATATTTATCTTTAAAACTAGAATTTGATTTTCCATCAACCAAAAATTTTAATACCTCTAAGTACCTATCTTCATCATTTTGGAATTTTTTATTGATTACGTATAGATTGGAATTTTCTGAGTTGAAACACTCCACATTTTCACAATGAGTAATTAAACGGAACTTCTTATAATCAATTTCCTCGACTATTGATATACCCTCAACATACTGAAAGTACTTATAAAACCGACGTATTCTATGCAAGCCTGGTTTACTAAAATAAGGGTGATAAAATATTTCTGAAATCTGGTTAGTTTCTATCATGATGACATCCATTGAATTAACTCCTTTTTTAGAGTTATTTATTCAATAGGTAATTTGTCTTATTACTTATTTTTGCTATGTCATTGAAACAAGTGAATATTGGTGCCTGACCCCCGGCACTGCAAAGTACTAAAGTGGCATAGCTGGAGTGAATGAATTCAAGAATATTGGTGCCTGACCCCCGGCACTGCAAAGTGCTAAAGCAACTCGGGGGTGAGGGCTCTATATCTCAATCTTTTTTTATGTCACACAGTATGAGGCTAGTTAGTAAAAGTTAAAAACAAAAAATCAGGATTGAAAAGGACCTTTTCAATCCTAATTTTTAGCTAATTTAAATTAAATCCCATCCATCCAGTCTAGAAACTCTGTCACGACTTTCACTGTATCATTATGTGCATCATTAGTAGAAACAAGCTTCAATTGCACATGATGCTTTTGGAACCAACTTTGTCTATTAGCTTCTTTTACAACACTATTATAAAAAATTGGTGCCTGACCCCCAACGCAGTAAAGTAATAAAGGAATTTCAATAATAAAAAGCATTAACGACTAACCGAGTTGAATATCAGCTGGGTTATTTTTTATGGCCGAAAAATTTTATGTTAAAGGAGACGAAAAAAATGAATATTCTGGTCACGGGTGGAGCTGGCTACATTGGTGCGCATACATGTGTGGCTTTATTAGAAACGGGGCACAGTGTAATAGTGGTGGATAATTTAAATAATAGTAATTTAGAAACTTTAGAAAAGGTAAAGCAGCTAACTAATAAAGACTTATCTTTTTATCAAATGGATGCTACCAATGAAGTAGCAATTGACGAAGTTTTTTCTAATCATAAAATAGACGGTGTGATCCATTTTGTTGGGTATAAAGCAGTGGGTGAATCCGTTGAAAAGCCTCTTGCTTACTATCAAAATAATCTAGTGAGTACGATGGTCTTGCCAAAGGTATGGAGTAAATCGTTTAGTGTTTAGTTCATCTGCCACTGTTTATGGCGATAATCAAGTGCCGTTTGTTGAAACAATGAATCTATTGCCAACGACTAATCCTTATGGAGAATCAAAGGCGATGAGTGAGAGAATTTTAACGGATGCAGTCAAAGCAAATCCTGATTTTTCTATTGCTCTTCTTCGCTACTTTAACCCAGTTGGGGCACACGAAAGTGGATTAATAGGAGAAGCACCAAATGGCATTCCTAATAATCTTATGCCTTACGTTACTCAAGTGGCTAATTATATCCATGTGATGGATCTTGCAGAAGGACATGTGGCTGCATTGGAAAATCTAACAGAGGGTGTCCATATCTATAACCTGGGATCCGGTAAAGGTACAAGTGTATTTGAGTTAATCCATGCTTTTGAAGAAGCGAATGGAGTAACTATCCCATATGAAATAGTAGATAGACGTCCAGGAGATATTGCTGCATCCTATGCAGATGTTTCCAAGGCAAAGCGAGAGCTAGGTTGGGAAGCGAAGCGAGATATAATAGCAATGTGTCGAGATGCTTGGAATTTTGAGAAGAATTATGTGGAGATGGCAGCGAGTAAATAAAACTACTTTTAATAATCAGCTATACGGAGAGAAAATATTATGATTCACTTGTTTTAAGGGAACTTCTTGATAAATCAGGGAGTGCTTTTTACTATTTTCTCAAAACAGGAGTGCAGACCTTGAATATCAAATCACAAATTTCAAAAGGATATATAAATGAAGTAATAGATTTCATCAAAAAGAATTTACAGACCCTCCCTACTTCAGAATTAAAGGATGATCCACTTCTTATTTCGATAAAAAATGACTGTGATCCGGTAATGAATTTTCTATTGAAGGAGAAGTATCATATGTTATGTCCGCATGACAAGCAGCTTTCATTTTTAATAAATACTGCTTCTCGTAATTACCATAAAGAGCTAATTAAATTTATCCAAGATATTTCGTTTTCTAAATCTGAGCTAACAAAGGCATTAGATTACTCTTCATCGTCATGTGACGTTTTTACCGTCAAGATTTTGTTAGATGCTGGAGCAGACTTGATGTTAATCAGCAAGATAATTATGGGAGAACAGCTTTAATGAATACATTATTGAGTATTGAGTTGGACCCGGAAAACTGGTTTATGGAATTTGGGGAGAAGTTATTAGCCACAGGTGCAGATCCTAACATGCAGGATAATGAAGGATGTACCGTATTGATGATGGCTTGCAAGTATGAAGGTTATACATTATATGGGGACGACTCTTTGCTTGAATTTATGAAGATGTTAATTAACAACGGAGCAGATGTAAGTATTAAGAATAACCAAGGCCAAACAGCATTGAATATTGCGAAGGAACATCAGTTTGAAAAGGCAATTGATTTCTTGAAACAATATGAATCACAACTAATTGTTCCCAATATGAATGTAATAGAAAATACGAATGCGCAGCCTTCTACTATAGGGTATCCTGAAAAGTCATTTTAAAGGCAACAGTATTAGTCCTTAGCTTAAGTGCATTTTTTTACCTAATTGCTAAAGAATACAATCTAATTAAAAATTATATTATAAGTAAATGGGGTCAGAAAAAAACAAAAAAAGGCTTATTCTAATATTAAGAATATTCCTTTTTTGCTTTGAAGTATTAATTTATTAATGACAATCTCAGTTTCTTACTTTTTTTATTAACATGTTCAATAAGTGCTTCAACATAATTTCCTTTTAAAAATATAAGGTCAAGATTATTAACTTGTTCCTCATGAAAATTTGAAATGTGTATTAAACCAACAAAATCATTTATTTTACCGAATACTCCATACTTTTTATTTATACCTGTAATTCGCAAACTAATTTTTTCTCCCTTTTCAATAATATAATTATTGTTAGTCGCTAGGAGATTATTTTTACAACTAATTAGAGTTTCATGTATATGATTCGGTAAATTATTTAAACCGAATTTTATTAATATGATTGTGTTATCACGATTTATTAGATTCGAATCATTTATAGAAATATTATTAAGTTCAGTTCCTAGTTTTACTATGGCATTTATTGCCGAGGTCAAATTAGATTTTATTAATTCTTTATTTTTGCCGGATATAATTTGACTGGCAGTATTTTCACTAATGATTCTTACTAACTTTTTTTGGTAGTCTGAAATGAACTTTGCAATTTTCTGTTTGAATTTTTGTCTAATTTCAGAAATAATTTCTTTATCATCATGAGCATTTTTAATTTTTATTTTCCGATCCGACAATAATCGTATACCTTCATAAGTAATAAGTATAGAAAAAATTAATATCTCATCGTTGATATTTTTATTATGTTTATCTAATGACTTAAGATACTTTTTTAGTACTTTACATGCTTCTTCAACTTCTCTTTCTTCTTTGAGCATTAATGCAAACATACGAACTAAATCAACATGAGAAAAAGTAAAGTATGAAAACTCTTTATAAAGATTTATTGCGTATTTTCTTGAATTCATATTTTTTAAATATCCGGTAATGCTACTAAAAGCTTTAATTTTTATTTCCACGCTGCAATTGTTATCATTTAATAATTTTCGATACGCATCTATGTTTTCTTGTTCACTCTTATAATCTCTATCCCTATTCAATTTATCAAGTAAATCAATATAAATATTTGTTGTGTTATTTTTCCAGCCTATTTGTTCGATAATAGAAATTATAGTCTCTTTTATTGCTATATCATTTCCGTTGTAATAATCTCCCATTATTTTCAGGATATCTTCTGAGTAAATCCTGTGCAAATCGGTAGAATCTTTTGTAGTGATACGTAAATTATTTAACTCGTCCAAGGCGTCATCAACATTAAATTGACATTGAAGTTCGTTTAACAAATATCTCAATACAGAAATATTTATTGAAAGGGACTCTTTGATAATAATAGGATAAGAATATTTAAAAATAAGTTTAGCTTCGTTTGATAAATAATCATAAAGTCGTTCATATAAAAACTTCTTAGCATTTTCATTAGTTGCAAGCATTTTAAAGTGGTAATCTACAAAGTTATAGCTTTTATACATATACGCAAATTGATACAAGAAAAGAGGTCTACCTTCTGTAGCTTTATGAATTAACTCAATTTTTGAAGAATCGGATACTAATTCGGCAATTCGTTCGACATTCCAATTAAATTCAGATTTAAATACCTTTGTTAAGAAATCTGCTGAAGCGCTCTTATCTAATTCTACACTAGTCAATTGCTCTCCAGTTAGCCCATGCTTTATTCTACTTGTGAAAATTACTTTGTGGTGATTAATATCAAGTTTTTTTACAAATTCAATGATTTGTTCTCTTTCACTGACATCGAATGTTTCAAAGTCATCTATTACCAAAAGTACTTTTTGAGATATTGAAAAAATTTTATCCTTAAATTCATCAATTTTTTGCAAGAAATAATCATACTCTAGCATAGGCTCGAAAAGTACTTGTGAAATTTTATAGAGAACTTCATTTAGAGATCTTATGTTATTTTCAAGTGGTTCAATTTCTCCACTCATATAGTTAAACTTTCTATCTTTAGCAGAAATAAAAACTACATAGTCGAAAAACTTCTTAGGGTCATTAAAAAGCTTATTACAAGTACTCTGGACCAGAGCTGTTTTACCTACACCACCATGACCCCATAGAGTCAATGCAACGCTTGAAGTATTTTTAATTAAAAAGTCATTGATTGATTTTTCTAGATTGTCATCTAAATTAAAATACTCAGTGTAATTATTTTCAAATTTATTCATTATTAATCCATTTAAACTTAGCTTTCTCTCTTGGTCTGGACTATAAAACAAATCTTTAATTTCTTCCCACTCTAAATAACTTTCATCCTCGCTCAAAATTTTCGAATATTTTATTCTACCTGTTAGTTTTTCTTCTAAATTTAAAAATAATAAGGCTGTTTCTTCATCTTGTAATTGTATAAACGGAGAAACTTTGATATAGAAATTTGGCTTACTTGGTGTTGATATATAAGTATTATATAATTTTAACTTTGACCCAAAAAAGGATTTTGGGGTAATTGACCATTCATCAAATTCACCATCCGGACCGATTCTATAACCAAAATATTCATCCTGCTCCTTACCTTCAACATAATAATAAAAATACTCAGATTTTAGGAATTCTATTTCATTAATTAATATTTCATATAAGTCAATCATGTAGTCATTAAATTTGTTTGGTTCACTTTCAGTCATAGTAAAACCATGAGCATATCTATTATTTCTGATATTTGGAAAATTATTGAGTGTTTCTTTTACTTTTTTATTAACAAATATCTCTTTTAACAGATCAAATTCGCGAAGATACTTAATATAATGTCCAGTTGAAAGTTTACTAGAGTCATAGATGAATTTAGAGTGACTATCGAAATCTATCTCATTTTTATTTTTTTCTAAAAGATACGCTATGGATAATGTTAATAAATAATCTGTCCTTTGTCTTAAAATACTCTGAAAGATTACTGTGTTTTTCTTTCTTCTGTACCTTTTTATACGATTATTAAATTTATTAATGATAAAATCCAAAATAGTTCATCCATTCTATAGACTTTATGTATATTTTATGTTTAATTGTAAAAAAAATCAAATTAATAATTACTATTTTATGGTAGATTCAGTGGTCGTTTCTTTATAATAGGGTAGTACCCATCCTACTCTAGAGGTGCATGATGAAATAGTTGCTCAAACCATTGGTATATATGTGTATTACCAAAAAGATTTACTAACAAATTATTAACTTTCAGGATTTTAATGTAAGCTTCTCAATGAACTTATTGGGGGAAACTTCTATTTTTATTTGTCTTTTATAATTAGGTTCATCCTTTTTAGTGACACACACTTATCAAGAGAAAGTGATATTTCGTGTGGGTTCTGCAATCCTAAGCATCCTTTTGCATTTATGTTTTGGACTATCCAAATAAAGATTGAATAATCGAATTGTGGTTCCATTTTGCGAAGATAAGCCTTTATTTTAGAAAGCATTCTTAACTAACTCGCATCCATAGTAGTAGTATTTCCTGGGATTATATAGAATATTTTCAATTAAAACTAATTTGTAATTGTACCATATGTTAAGATTAAAGTGATTTTTGACTAGAACTAAACTACTACATAATGAGGTGCCTTATGAATACCTTAGAAAATATTATTAGTATAAGTGACTATATTGAAATGTCGTTTCAAAAACGCCTGAACATATGGGGAAATATCACAGATAGTAAAGAACTTCGTTTATTTGGAAAAGTAAGCTTAATAGGAGATAGGTTTTGTTTATTTAGTGATCCAAGGAAAATTAGCTCTGATCACAAATTGCAATTTTTGGAAAATCCATTTGACGATACTATAACACTCGATATTTTTAAAGGTTCTACTAAAATTTTAAAAGAATTAGAATCAAAAGAAATTAAAGTAAATCAGTATGTATTTTTTAGCATAGAAGTAATAAGTGGGAGAAATATTAATAAAAAATGGCCAGTCAATATAAAAGCGGATTCAATTTCTAAAGTGGATGACCCAAAGGTATTTCTTGATACATTAAATAAAAACATTCCTGATCTTACCTATTTATTTACAGATTTTATTGTAGATGAAGAGGGAGTGCTTCAATATGTTAGTGAGCCAATTCATCAATTATTAGGAAAACTGTCTACTGAAGTAAAAGACCTGAATACAAAATTAAATAGTTTTAAAGAGAAAATGAAAAAAGAAAAAGAAAAAATTGACCGTACAGTAGATAAATACAAAAGAGATGAAATGGCAAAAGTTCAGAAGGAAATAGACGAACTTAATCATTTAAAGAGCAAACTAGAGAATGAAAACCTCAACAAAATGGAAAAAGTCCAAGCAGAAATAAACAACTTACTAGAAATAAAAAATAAACTTCGAGTTTATAACATTTTTCAATCAGACAAGGAATCTGTAGAAGATGAGATCTCGGAAGTAATTCATACTCAGATAGTAACGGAAAATCATTTAGAAAAATTGATAAATATCCAACATCATATGGTTACGGATGAACGCAATCCCTTGTATTACGAAATTGATGTAATAACTCAATTTTATGCGGGTTTAAAAACCGATCAGCTTGTAGTTCTAGCGGGAAGTCCTGGAACAGGAAAAACTAGTTTAGTGGAAGGGTTTTCCAAGGCTGTTAGTGCTGAATATCGTTTCATTCCTGTGCAGCCTAACTGGGTCGATAAAAGTGATTTACTAGGATTTTATAATCCTGTTGAGAAAACCTATGTCTCAACACCTTTTTTAGATGCAATTCTAGAAGCAAAATTGGCAAGGAATCAAAATAAACTTTTTTTAATTTGTTTAGATGAAATGAATCTAGCTCATATCGAATATTATTTTGCTGAATTTTTAAGTAAATTGCAAACGGACAGAACAATACAATTATATAGTGAAAATATTAAAAATGATATCGTAACAGAGTTGAAGGAACGCTTTAGATACTTTGAAAACAGTATAAATGATGCTACTCTTGATGCTTTTTTAAAGGAGAAAGGACAAAATGAATTAGAGAACTATTTCCAAATGAAAAAGCAGATTCATTTAATTTACCATTATCCTAGTCTTTTGGAAATCCCTAACAATATTCGATTTGTCGGAACTATTAATAAGGATGCGACTACGAAAGATTTAAGCCCTAAGGTAGTGGACCGGAGTTTCTTAATGAGGATTGATCGTTTAAATGAGGAAAGGATGGAAGACCTTCAGGGTAAATTAATACAGGCAGGTTATAAAAGAGGACCAGAATACTTCTCAAGTGTTGACATTGCAGTTATCAAAGGTAAAAAATTCACAAAGTTAAAAGAGGATTTAAAAACATTAGGAGAAGAACTACGCCCATTTCATATAGAATTAACAAATCGTTTTGACCGTACTGTTATGCAATTGATTGGTTCAGGTTTCTTAGATGATAATAACTTAAGAGATATTTTGATGTCCAGCCTCGTCTTGCCTAGGGTAAATGCTGATAGCTATGAAGTTAATCTTGGTCAATTATTGACTGTACTACAATCAAATATCAAGCGGGGTATGGAACGTTCCAAAAATCTTTTAGAAGAAATGAAAATTTACGAGCATGATAGTAATAAACTTGCGGCTATCACCTATTGGAGGTAGTCACGATGAAACTTAAGGCGTTGATGGCAAAGATTATTCCAGATATGGAAAAAATTCAGTCAGATGGGGAATTTCATTATAGTGAAATTGTCTTTCTTGAACATCCTGAGCAGTATCCAGAATTGGTTCTTGGAATTGAAAACCCGCATAAAACATTTGTAGGACAAAGTCATTTCCGTGGAAAAGAAAAGAGTGTCATCTTTTACGGAATGGTGTTTAAGATTATAGATCTGAACGAAGATGAAAACACGGGTCAATTTAGGATCCAATATACTCCTAAGAAGGAATCTAAAGAAACCGTTTTAGCGTTTGATAAGAAATATGAAGTTTTCTTTGATAAACCGAAGCCAAAATGGAACCGTAAAGATAAAAAATGGGAGATTACTAATAGTTTAGATCGCGCTGCCATTGGTGTTGTTAATACAGGTGTATTTTACCTTAATGTGTATAAAGGTGATTCAAAGACATCAGTTAATCAGGATTTTTATAAAGTTTGTATTCTTCCATCTTCTTTATCTTTTGCAGTGTATAGAGAAATGATTAATGAGATCTTAAATATTCAGAAAGAGTTAATAATGGAGGAAGGTACTTCTAAGCAATCTATTCAGGCGGCTTGGAAGTTTGCATTAAAGGATATAGAGGAAGTAGTCAATAAAATAGAAGGACCACTGTTGCATATTAATAAGAAACCAAAAGTCAAATTGCAGGAAAGCTATGTAAAAGTTCCAATCAGAAATATAAGAAAATATAATTCTAAGACGATGTTGAACCTTTTATTCAATCAGGGAAATAGCAAGAGTTTGTCGACTCAGTTGACTGAAAGCAACGATATTTATGAAAATAGGATGATATATTTTAGTCTAATGCACTTAAAAAGTTATGTTGAAACCTTTCGAAGTTACATTCGAGACAAGTTATTAAGAAAGAATAGAGAAATTAATGAGCAAATGAATCAACTTCTAAATCGTTATAGGGTGGATTCCATTACCCAACTAGAAAGGTTGGTTAGAAATTTTTATTATGGTAATACAAGACAAACTTTTTATCAAAACATGATAAAAAACCTTCATCCTTATAACAATGAAGATGAAGAGACGATTGAAGTAGAAGTGCAGTTGTCGATTAACAATTCCTTGGATTATAAAATGAGTTTTATTAATGGCAGACTTGTTTCTGAATATGAAGGACAGGTGCCTCCTAATCCAGCTTTTCCATTGGATTATAAATTCAATGGAAGGAATTTATACTACTCCTTAGTTCATAGGAATAATAAACCTATAATGATAAAAGGAAGAAAAGGAAGTCTAAAGCTACTAACACATGATTTAAACCAGCACGACTTTCTCTATAATTGCCTAAACGGGATTAAACAGCCAACAGTCATCCGTATTCATGCAGTTGTCCTTAAAAATACCTATCATGATAATGATCCACTACGAGGCGGCAGAATCAAAATACCTGCAACAGGTGAATATTATCCTAATCTATATGAATATCCATTAAGGATTGTTAAATTGAAAGGGATAAATGGAGTTAGAATAAGTGGCCATATGGAATCTGGGGAAATTATAGAAAATTTGTTTAGTCAACATGGGACTTTTCCGATGAGGGAAGAAACATTGGAGCAGATTAAAAGCACCAAGCTCAAAAAACATAACAGTTTAGAACAACTGAAAGACTTAAATTCTCATGAAGAAATAGTAGATTGCATCTTAAAAAGAATAGATCGATTTCTTCATCTTCCTGTATTTAAAGTGATCCCTTTTAATAAGGAACAATGGAGATTGACACAAATCTTTATAAGTGACCAACATTACTCTCTTATATGGAAGCTATTAAGAGGCCTCGATAAAAAATACGAATTTACCGCGGACTTTGATGATTCTGATCTTGTCGTGAAAAAGACGGATCAATTATATGAATACTGGATTTTAATAGTTTTACTCAAACAATTGACTGACACAAATTGGAAAATAGTTGGAGGTGAAACATTTAAGAACTTAATACAGCGCTTTCTACAGAAACAAAAGCCAAGTTTGCCAGCAAATATAGAGGGAGTGACAATTGAACTGGAGCATGAGGGAAAAACCAGCTTTATGCTAGACCAAATAAATCAGATTGATTTAGAAGGTTCTGTGTATATTGAAAAAATAGTATTGAAGATTTATTTTAATGAACTGATAGGCGGGAAAAGGCCAGACTATGCTTTCGAGGTGAATGTTAAATTGGTTAAAAATGGAAAGTCTACTTCTCTTTCCAAATGGTTTTATTTAGACGCCAAATATCGGAATTACGATAATCAAGGAGGCTTGCCTATTTGGTACAGTGACCTCAATCAATATGCTATTGAAAAATATTGTAATCACTATCTTCAAAAAGGACAACCATCCCATGCTTCCTTTCTTGTGCATCCTGATATGAATACTAAATATTTTTATTATGGCGGCTATTTAAATGAGTCAATGAAAAAGGCGCTTAAACCTATTCATGACGGAAATGATGACAGAAATCCTAGACATACTTTCGGCTCGTTTGGTTGCATCCCTGGACAAACCATTCAATTAAAGACTTTTATTAGAATGTTATTGGAATATCATTTTATCCAAGCAAATACACCTTTTATTTGCTTTGAATGTGGGAGTAATGACACTATTATTCGACAGAAACCAACGAGAATGGATAATACCAAATATCATATTACATGTAGAAGTTGTGGGGATTTTTGGGTGCGTACTCATTGTGATATTCATGGCCATAAATTAGTGAAGCATCTCTATGCGAATTATCATAAGGAAGAGTATAGTACTTACCCATGGTATGTAAAATGTCCTGTTTGTAACTTAGTTGATGAATACAACGATTTTCAAGGAGGAAATCCATGCATTTAGAATTATGGCTTGACGAGAGTGGGGATTTTGAAAATGATTATAAAGCGCATTTAAACCCATCTCTTGTTGGTGGTGTGTTAATCAAAAAAGATAGAATAACAGAAGGGTTGGCTCATCAGATAATTGGAAAAGATTTTGTCCATTTTAATCAGGAACCTTCTGAATATCACCTCGAAATATTAGAAAAGCTGAAGAATTATCAAACGGAATTTGTTGTTTTTCAAAATAAGGAACGCGTAATGATTATTGATAGTGATACAACTTATCTAAATGTCCTAGCTGAAGGAATTATCCAATTATTATTACAATTATCTGCAATTGTTGGAGATTTCGATTTAGATATTATCGTTGCAACTAGAAAGAATATGATTAAGGGGCATGGAATTATTGCTCATGATGAATATGAAAGAAGATTACGAGAGCGAATTATTTTGGGTTTGGCGAAGAAAGCTTTAACTCGTAAAAACAAATGGAAGTACAATGTTTATTTCGATGATGCTAGAACAAGCTATAAGCTAATGTTGGCAGATGGGGTTTGTAATGCCTATTTAACAAGAACATCTTCAAAATTTGGAAATACCCAACAATCTATAATTGAAGAGTTTTATAATAAAGACTATCTGTTTTCCTTTTATGAAAATTCAGTGGAATATGAATTAAAGCGGTCGCTGGTAGAAGGGAAATTAAGTGAAGTAATTTTTGAATGCTTTTTGGAAAAGGATCTAAAGCAAAGAAACTTTCTCTTGGAAGTAGCGTTAAAGAGATTATCTGACTTAGATGAGTATGGTCAAAGGGTGCAATTACTTGCTATTTCATCTAAGGTAGAAACTTTAGTGAAAATTGACCGGAGTTATTTACTAATTAAGCCGGTATTAATACAATTTCAGCAAGAACTGTTTCCAAGACTAAAAGAACTAAATATTAATATCCCAGAGTTTCATTTAGATATTATTTTGTATTTGTACACTCTTTATACTCATGAAGGAAGTATTGAAGCGGAAACGCAGGATCAGTTATTTCTAGCAGAACTTAATCATGTTAAGGATATTATGATTAAGTTGAAGTATTTTCATTTATACAAGCTTCGAAGATCTATACATCAAAAAAATATGTTAAACGTTTTAGAATCCATTAAAGATAATTCAAAGGCCATCTCAGTATTTGAAGAAATTATTCAAATGTATGAGGTTTTAGATCAAGACCTTGGAATGAGACAAGAGACCAGTCTTATGTTTGAGGAGTTAGGAAAGGCTTATGGATCTCGTGGCCAGGCATATACAATGTTAATTCATCAAAATCAAGACCTTTTACAGAAAGCTATTGCTGATTTTGATCAGGCACTAAAGCATTTTTCATTTAAAAAAGACAAGGACAGGCAGTATATGTATAAAAGTTTAGCTTATTGCGAAGGATATCAGTTTAAAAACTCTCTTGATTATTTATTCAAATCTTGTAATTTAGAAGGAGAGAGTTATCGAGAGCTAATAAGACATATAAAGGGAAAAGAACTGGTTCAAACTATCTTTAAAATACATGGTTATTTTAAAATAATGGCCACAGCAAAAGCAGCAGGGGAACACCAACTTGCAGATGAAATGTATGATGTGTTGATAATAGAAGGTATGGATTTTTACTCATTGAGTAAAAAATGGAAGGATCCCCACCCAATTCAATTTATCTACTGGAATATGGCCAATTATTTATTCTTAAAAGGAAAGTACAAACAAAGTATGAAGTATTTAGATAAAGCAATTGAAATTTGTGATGTCCCTTTGAAACAAGTGACGATAAAGATGATTCAATTAGGCTTGTTGGCTCATAAAATATTGATATTGAAAAAAATTGGTAAAAATAAAGAAGCGGCTGTTGTACAAAACGTATTAAACGATCTTTATTATTCGTTGGAAAAGTCTGATATTCACAAAACGGTTTTCAGTCATATGCAGGATATGGGGATTGATTGTGTTGATGGTTTTGATGGTGAACAGTTACCAAAGATTATTCGGTTAGCTAGTAGTATCAATTAATAAAAAAACTTGTAATTTCTTCATCGGAATAAAAAACATGTGTTGTTACTTATTATACATCTGATCTACAACTTTTGTTTTTATATTTTTGAGTAGACTATATAATGTGAACCTATTTCTATTTTTCGCCCTTCCATTAAGAAGGGTTATTTTACTTAAGAATATCGGTGCCTGACCCCCGGCACTGCAAAGTGCTAAAGCGGTTGTTTGCGGACTAATAGAACGTAGCATTCTAGAAATACGGGGACGGTTCTTAAAGGGGTCAATCGGAAGTTTTGCGCGAAAAAAGGCACAACTAGGCTGCGGTTCTAGTTGTGCCTTTTTCCCATATTTCGGATTCGATCTATCCGCAAAATTTTTGATTGCCAAGAAGACTGAAGTCGCGGAATAACGGTGCCTGACCCCCAGCACAGTAAAGCAATGAAGTGATTAATTTTAAAGGTTAACCTAGCAGGAAAAAATCAGCTGGGTTATTTTTGTTTCTTTAGCATGAAAATTGATAATGGATGTAAAGAGAATGATAGTCATGAGTACCTTGTAACTGGCGCCAGGACTTACCCACCGCCGCTTGCAGGTCTGATTTGGATTTTATTAATAAGGATTGACGAACTGAAATTTAGAGGATAAAATAGGTGATAATTAATGCGAACAAACGTTCTTTTTGGAAGGAGAGATGTGATGTCTAGGAAGCACCGAATTTGGTTTCCTGGAGCTATCTATCATATTACCGCTCGTGGAAACCGCCGGATGAACATCTTTATGGAAGACAATGATTTCATCACTTATTTAAAGATCCTCGAAGATGTCCGCCAACAATACCCTTTTATCCTTCACAGTTACTGCCTCATGAACAATCACCTTCATCTTCAGTTAGAAACCATTTCTCATCATATTAAAATCATCATGAAAGAGATTCATTCACGTTACGCTGTTTACTTAAACCGCAAATTAAGAATGGTTGGCCACGTGTTTCAGGGGCGGTATGGAGCAAGTTTGATTCAAGAAAACGATTATTTCCTCGAAGCCAGCCGATATATTCACCGTAATCCTTTGGAGGCGAATATGGTCAAATGTCTAAGTGATTACGCTTGGAGTAGTTATCCCGCCTATATCCACCTAAGTCATCGAAATCCCCATATTGAAACTTCTAAAGTTCTCTCATTTTTCAAGGAACCTGTCCATGAGTCTTATAAAAAGTATGTGGAAACTCCAATAAAGAGTAAGGAGGAAAAGTCGTGTCCGCAAACGTCGCAAGTATTGCCTTAAAAGGGATGGAAGGCTATAAGATTCAAGTGGAAGTGCGAGTAATGGAGGGAAAGGAATCCATAGTCATAGTCGGTTTACCGGATGCATCGGTCAAAGAATCGAAGGACCGAATTACGGCTGCCCTTCACTCTATGAATGTAGATCTAACCAACAAACGGGTGATCATCAATTTATCGCCGTCAGAAGAAAAGAAGAACGGTCCTCTCTTTGATCTGCCAATGGCGCTCGGGATTTTGATCAATACAGGGGAGTTGAAGAGAAGACTGCCTCTGAATACCGCGTTTTTAGGTGCATTGTCGCTTGATGGGACAATCAAACCATGTGAAGGGATGCTGCCGTCCGTACTCTCTGCAAGGAAATTGGGAATAAAAACGATTTATTTGCCGTTTGCTCCCCATCTGCCCTTGTTGGAGTTTGACGATTTAGAAGTTGTCTATGCAGCATCTTTACATGAAGTCATTGAATTGCTGTCGGGCAAAAAGACGCTACCGCTATTTCCTAAACCCATTGCCCTGGCCGAAAAGGAAGAAATGCATATGGACTTTGCTCAAATTATCGGACATTCCCATGCGAAGAGAGCAATGGAAATTGCAGCTGCTGGCGAACACCATTTATTTATGACGGGGCCGCCTGGATGCGGGAAAAGTATGCTTGCCGAGAGCTTTCCGTCCATACTCCCTCCACTGACCAAAGAAGAACAGTTTGAGGTAATTAGTTTATACCAATTAAGTACAAGTTCTTGTGCTTTTTCTAATCGCCCTCCGTTTCGTCACCCTCACCATTCCGCTTCTGGCGTTTCCATCATTGGTGGTGGGCAGCATCCAAAACCGGGAGAAATTTCTCTCGCTCATCGAGGCGTTTTGTTCCTCGATGAAATGGCTGAGTTTACAAAGAAAACGCTGGACATGCTGAGGCAGCCATTAGAAAGCGGTCGGATTACGATTAGCCGTGCTCATTCCACCGTCAATTATCCCGCTTCCTTCCTATTAATTGGAGCTATGAACCCTTGCCCTTGCGGCTATTTAGATTCCAATCAACACTATTGTACTTGTTCACCAAAGCAAATCATTGCCTACCAGAATCGGCTCTCAGGTCCTATTCGTGACCGTTTTGACATAAATTTGTCATTATCGCCCGTCAACTTTAAAAAGCATTTAGGAAAAGAAGAAGAACCATCGGAAGCAGTCCGAAATCGGGTTGTCCAAGCTAGAAAACGTCAATATGACCGTTATGGAAAGGTGGTATGTAATGGAAGGATCGATTATCAGACCCTCATACGAAAAAGCCCAATCTCATCAACTGACCTCCAACAGCTCCATACTCTTTCATCAAAAAAAGACTGGAGCAACCGCACCCAGGTGAAAATCATCCGCTTGGCTCGAACCATTGCAGATTTAGATGCAACCGACAATATAACTGAAAAACATCTATTTGAAGCAATGAAGTATCATAGCAGGACAGGTGAAGAAAAGGGAGAAGTTTTTATGGTGGGGGAGAGGTAGAAAATGTTAATGGGAGAGAAAACTGGTTAGTTATCTCTCCCCATTAACATCATTGATCTATTCTTTTCTTTAACTCGGTGATTAGAGAATCAAATAAGTGAATATAATCATCTTTAATATGTTTATAAATCTCCATCGCAATGGCTTCATCATATGTATTGGATGTTCTGTTTCGATCTTCCAACATTTTAAGCCAAGCGTCGTCTTTTGTAATTAATCCATTTTTAAAAGCCTCTCTAATCGTTTTTCTAGGGCTGGCAACTTCTAAAACACCGCTAAATTCTAAGAAAGCTTTCATGATCTTCCAGGAGAGTTCATAGGTGAATTCAAAACGTTGGATATTAGCGTCGATGACGATATCGTCTTTGGTTGCATCCCTTTCCAAGGATTCATGAAGCTTCTTGATGGCACGTTCTAAATCAATCAATCTATCACTTATCTTGTTCATATTTCCCACCACTTCTCCCTTGGAATTTGTTGAAAAAATGGTTACACCTTCACTATCTATATAATTTTTTAGTTTACTATTGCTTATTTTATGATAATCAATGACATCGACTGTATGAATAATGTTTGCTTCCGATAGGTCATCCTTAATATTTGTAGTAATATCAGAACCGTGTCTAGTCACTACAGCAAGATCAATATCAGATGTAATTTTATAATCACCACGAGCTCTGGATCCAAATAAAATGACTCTTTCTACTTCCTTTGTGTAATTTTTAAATATATTAATAATGGTATAAAAAGCGTCATTCGTTAATCCGTATCTATTTACATTACTTTTCATCGAATGAGCAGCCTCCCTTGAGTAAACCTTAACCACTTCCTACTCACATTATAGTCCAATGACGCTTTTTTAACCAAATATATTGGGACGCAGGGGACAGGTTCCTTGTCCCAAAATTAATAAGGAAAACTGTAGTTATAATAAATTCTTCTTTATAATAGAGGCAACAGGTTAAAACGATGGGACAAGGAACCTGTCCCTCTATTTGTAAAAGGAGGTTGTGTTTTAATGCAGGTTGATAGAAACGATCTTTGTCCGTGTGGAAGCAGGAAGAAATTCAAAGATTGCTGTGGTTCAAATGTGGTTGCTATCTCGAGTTTTCTTGAATCTGAGATTAGTGAAATACAGAACCAAATTATTGATTACGGATTGACTCGTTATGGAGATGAGATAGAATCTTACCTGGTAGAAGTAATGGAAGAACTACCTTTAGAAGCAGAATCACATGAATTTTTGACTATGATTTACACCATCTGGATAATTTTGTTCGAAAAAATGGAAGATAATCAGACAATCATTGAATCATTTATAGCGGAAAAAGAAACATATATGATTCGACCGAGGCTGCAGCGGATTTTAGAGAGTTGGACAAGCCCTGTGATTCTTGCTGGAAGGTTGGAACGGTTTGAGGGCTGCTATGGTACCCTGGTAACGACTATAGAAGAAAAAAAGTATGAAATAGAATTAATAGATGTGATCCCGGAGTCAGATAAGTCATATATATTGGGGATGGCTGTACCTTATGAGGAGAAGTATGTTTTTTACCCTATGCCTTTGGAATTTGATAATGTGAATCATGAAGATCTTGAAGCCTTTCTTGATGACGTTTTCCTTGAATCCGGCTGTTTTTCTGAACAGGAATTTTTGATTGAGAATTTCTTTGATCTCATGAAGACCATTCCAATTATGGGGCAGGAGCTTGATATTAAACTGTTGAACTTAGGAAATCCGGTTTATGAAGAAGTCCTTTCTATTTTTAAGAAGAAAATGGAGGAAACGGGAGAAAAGATTAAACTGATTAATGCTGGAATCAGTTGTTGGGGAGCCTATTGTGAGCATCACAAAAAGCGAATTAAAAATCCATCTATTTATGCAGCAGCTTTACATTATTTAATCAACGTAAATTTCGACTCCATCCAGCCGCTGACACAAAAGGATATCGCCGGTTTATATGGTGTATCTCATTCAAGCATTTCATCGATTTACGCTGATTTGTCGAATTTTCTCGAGGAAATATCTAAGGAAGATGACATGGGAGTGGAGGATTACCTGGATTGGTTCGACATGGATGATGACGAGGGATCGGATGATTTCATGTTCTTGGAGGAAAATCCCTTTTCATTTGATGACCTCGATTCAGCTGAAGAGCAAGCGCAGGAGCTTCTTTATGAAGCATTTGCAAGTATAGGGGCAAAGCGTTATCGTCTTGCAGAACAATCTCTTGAAATCTGTCCAATGGCCGATGCCTATACCATTTTAGCTGAGAAGGAAAAGAGCCCTGAGAAAAAATTAGCGATGTACCAAAATGCCCTAGAATTAGGATTGGAAGAGTTGGGCGGCCCAAAATTCTTTATGAAACATAAAGGACACTTTTGGGGATTGATTGAGACAAGACCTTATATGCGGGCTAAACTTGAAATGGCCAATACACTGCGTGAACTTGGAGAAATAAACGAAACTATAAACCATTACCAAGAAATGCTGGAACTTAATGAAACGGATAACCTAGGAGTGAGGTATCTCCTATTTCCACTATTAGTAGAAATAAAGAAATGGAAAGTGGCTAAACAATTACTGAATCATTATAAAGAAGAAACTAGTACCCACCTTTATAATGAGCTGCTGCTGGAAATGTTGGAAAACGGAGAATCAGACCATGCAAAAAAGCTGATGAAAAAAGCACAAAAAGCCAACCCATTCATATTGGAATATCTGATGGGCAATATGAAAGTCCCTAAAAAACAGCCAACCTCCTACTCCATGGGAGACAAAAACGAAGCGATTATCTACCTCCAGAGCCACCAGCACCTTTGGCCCCGTGGGACATAGGGACAGGTTTTTTGTCCCACTTAATTAATTGAATATATGATTAAAAAGGGATCTGTGCTTATAGTCGGATCCCTTTTAGAATAGTATGAATTTGATACAACTGCCACTCAATACTCGAGAGTCAATGGTATTAATATAAATGATAAGGAATGTAAGTAGTTTTACTTGAAATGAGATTTTAAGAAGCATTGTGTAGAAGCAAAGGAATGTAAATAAATTCAAGGAGTGAACTTATGCTGTCAAAAGAAATGATAAAGGGGAAAATCATTCGACAATTCAATGAGAAAAATATGGGGTTACTTGATTCTGTAGGCTACTTTAAACGAATAGAAAACAATTTAATCGATGGAATGATGGTGAATGATTTTTTTAATGATTTACACAAAGGCAGTGGGAATGAATTGACTCAAAAGTTCCGGGCCATTCACTCTTCATCGGCACTAGTAGTGAACCATTTTGCTATCTTTAAAAGAGAAATTGAAAAGTTGAAACTATTAGGATTTGATCAATTCATTGATTTGAAATTTGAAGAGAAAATGCCCACTGGATTGAGGGGGACTTCCCCTAATTTAGATGTTGTAATAACTAATAACAACTACATATTCGGTATTGAGTCGAAGTATCTGGAGCATTGCCAACGAAAAAAAGCTTCATTTTCAAGCGCTTATACTAAGGAAAAGTTACCTTTTTTACGAGATGGTTGGTTTCAATTAATAGAGAAGTATAGAAATCAATATTCTTACTTAGATACAGCGCAGCTAATCAAGCATTCAATAGGTTTGTTAAATCATAAAGGCAATAGAAAACCTGGGTTAATCTATCTTTTTTGGGAACCTGAGAATTATTATGAATATGATTTGTTCAGAACTCATAGAACTGAGATAGAGTTGTTTTCACAGGGAATGAAGGGTTTGGGAATTGATTTCTATTGGTTGAGCTATTTAGATTTGTGGAACGAATGGGATGCAAATGTTGAGTTAAAAGGACTATCTAAGCTATTGAGGGAACGATACCTCTTGAAAATATAGAGGGAAAATATGGGGATGGTTCCCATGCTTCTTTTTTCATATATGGAAGCAGAAGAAGTACCGTTTTACAACTGCCTTTGCACCTTTAAAATGATAAAATATCTATGACAGTAATAATAAGGGGGTCCCGATTTATATCGCGATCCCCTTTATTATGGGTGGGACAAGGAGCCTGTCCCTCTGTCTCTAATATTTAGCCGGAAGATTTATTGTGAAGCAAGTCCCCTTATTCAACTCGCTCTCAATAACGATTTGTCCACCCATCTGCTTCACGATATGGTGGCATAATGTCAGCCCCAGTCCAGTTCCTTTTTCTTTGGTAGAGTAATAGGGGCTCCCCAGTTTCTTTATTTGTTCCTCGGTCATTCCTACACCATTATCTTCTATATGAATGGATACAAAGCCATTGGATTGATTGGCTGCCGATATCGTGATTTCCCCTTCACTTTTGATCGCTTCAATCGCATTTTTGATGATATTAATCAGTACTTGTTGAATTTCTAGTTTAAACCCCACAATTTCAAGAGATTCTTCCACTTGATGTGTGATATGAATGCTGTTCAAAACGGCGTAAGATTGCATGACATTAATCGATTGATGGATGACGGATGTCAAATCAATAGTCTCAAAAGGATTGGTTTGCGGTCTTGCAAGATCCAGATATTGAGTGATGATTCCCTGCGCCCTGTCTAACTCCTCTATGGAGATGGTTATGTACATATCCTGTTTCTCTGTTAAGCTTTCATTCTGCATTAGCTGCATAAATCCGCGAACGGAAGTCATCGGATTGCGGACTTCATGTGCCACTGAAGCAGCCAGCTGGCTGACGACATCCATCTTTTCCCTTCGGATCAGCTCCTGCCTCATCTCCATTTGCTCATTCATGTTTTCAATTAAATAAATGATAGCGATAAGCGTTGCTAAAATAATAGAAGAAGAGCTTACCTCAAATATGGTTTGGGGATAGTCTCCTTTTAATAGAAGAAAGATACCTCTAGTGATTGGAATCATCAGATAAACCAAGCTGATCACAATGACTTTTCCTTTTATTCTATAGCGATGAAACAGAGGGGTCACAGCCAGCAGCAATAGACAAAATATTGTATAATTCCCTGCCAAAATCACCAGCTTGGGTCCAGTGAATAGTCCGGTTATGAGCAGGGCGAAAACAGCTGCAAATCCTGCCCTTTTTCCTCCGTATAAAAAAGACAGGATGATGGGAACGACTTTAAAATCATACTTATAAACTTGTGAATAAAGAACCGGCTCACTCATCGTAAACACCAAAATTACAAGCATGCATACGAAAAATTTAGACCATACACTTTTCCTTTTCTCTTCTCTTTCATAAAAAAAGACTTGATAGATTAAGATTGTAAAAAGAATAAATACCACATGTAAGCACAAGCTCTGGATAGATTCCCACATACAAACTCCTACTTCCTTTATTTACCTCATTTATTTGGTTTCGACAAAAAGTAGGAAAATCCTTGTCCAATGAAAAAATACATGTGGGACTTGGGGACAGGTTCCTTGTCCCAGGCTTCGCACGCCGCATGTAATAATAAGGGGATCCAGGTTTATAGCGGGATCCTCTTTATTGTGGGTGGGACAAGAAACCTGTCCCTCTGTCTCAGTAATGGTATTAAAAGGAAAATGTCATATATACATAGAATAATAGAGGCGGGAGGATGTTTATGAGAAGGATATTTCATTTAGGGTGGGTTGCATTAATTATTTGTTTGTTCTTGGCGGGGTGCAGCGAGGATAATGAAGAGGCTGCTACCAAGCCTAAAAATGAACAAAAAACGGTGGTTGATAAAAAGGAAGAACCGCCAGAAAATAGCTCTGATCAGATTGTGGAAAAAGGGACTCCGGAATGGGATTTTCAGCAGATCATCAAATCCGTTAATGATAACGATGAAGCTGTATTTATGAGTTATCAAAACAAGGATAATCCTATTTTTTACAAAGAGCAAAAAAGATGGATTGAAGAGGCTGTTTTTAAAAAAGGACAAGGGTCTTCGTTAACGGTGGATTTTGAGAATTTTGAAAAGGAGTCAGATACAACGGGAACTGTCACTCTTAAAGTCGATATGACTGCACCTGGTAATGGCTCTTCAACGAATTATATCAAGTACCAGACAATAAAGGTGAATGATAAATGGCTCCTTAATGATGTTCCATTTGAAGAAATGAAGTCTGAGACGGAAAACATCACGGTTTACTATAACAAAGGAGAGGAAGAGGCAGCCAAGAAGACGTTAAAGGATGCCACTGACATAGTGAGTTTTTATAAGAGGAAGTTCAACTGGAATCCAGGTCCTTTGTCCATTAAACTTTATCCGACTCCAGGAGAGGTTTCTGCGACTGTTCCTTGGGTATCTTTAGCAGGGTGGAACGAAGTTGGGGAGTCAATCAAAATCACAACCGAGCTCACTCAAAGGATATTCTCCTTCTTGGCGCATGAGTTAACCCACAAAATGCTGGGAGACGTGACAAACGATAATGCAAGCATCTACATCCAGGAAGGATTCGCGTCCTTTGGAAGTATCCGTTTATCGGGATGAAAACGGAGCGGTCCAATTTGATCCTGATAAGGCTAAAGAAATGACAAAACTATCTCTTCAGACAAAAAAATCCGTGAAAACAATAGAAGAGCTTGGAAAAATCGACTACACCGATCCGGAAGGCTCTATGTATCGTGATGGTTTCTTACTATCCAATTACTTAATAGAGACCAATGGATTAGATAAATTCCTTCAGATGCTTCATTATCTCTCAAGTTTTGAATATATAGATAAACGGGGAGAGCACAAGATGGACCAAACACAGGGAAGAACGGTCGAAGCCATTGAAAAAACATATGGTCCTGCAGGAGATGTGTCAGCTAATTGTCAGGCGTTTTACTTGAAATAAAAAGTGCAGATGCCAAAACATGTCTAAGTGCATATGATTAATGTAGTCTTAAATTACTAACACTGATGAGGAGAACATGATGGCGAAAATCATTCCTTTCCCCAAACCAAAAGGTAATCTGACGTTAGAAGAAACAAGAGAATACGAGCAAATCAAAAAAGAAATAGATGAGATTAAGGGCTTAAGAGATTTGTTCATCTGTAGACGGAAAGTAAAAGACTTCTTAAAGAAAATAGAAGAAAGAAATCAAAAATAGGTACGCGGGGACAGGTTCCTTGTCCCAGGTATATAACCAAAGTAGTAATAATAAGGGGATCCCGGTTTAAATCGGAATCCCCTTTATTATGGATGGGACAAGGAACCTGTCCCTCTGTTTCATAAGGTGCCTGCACCCGGATCTTACAAGATATTTTATACTGAAATACCGCTTCGAAAGTTTAAAATACAGTCAGAAATACCAATTCATATCAATGGTTAATGGGAATTCTTTATTAGGTAATTAGTGGTATTTTATTGATGTTATCAATCCAAATTTGGAAGTAATGTATAATTGGATTGGTAAATTTGAAGTGTTCTTGGTGAAAGGGGGGAACAATGAATGAACAATGCTGAAGCTAACGAACTCACAATGGATACTACAAAAGTAAAAAGCAAATTAATTACTGCTGGATTCTACATTGGGTTGGCATCAATATTACTTGCAGAGTTAGGAATCGTGCCACTTACGGGTTTTATTATTTCTATTATCGGTTTAGTAAAATACGATAAGGAGAAAAATAAAGGACTTTGGATGGGGATTGTTGGGATGATTTTAAACTTCCTTTATCTTTTATCAAATGCTCATATGAACGGTCATTTGGGTTAGAATAGGAGAATTGAATTTTGAAATTTTATTTACTTGGCCGAGTACTGATTATAATTTTTGTTTTTATTGGAATCCTTAACCAGCCATACACTTATTATGAATTTTTACGACCTTTTGTCTTTATAATATCTATCATACTTACAATCCAAGCGTTTAAAAAAGTATCTAAGACAGGATATGAATATTTATACTTGTCTTCAGCTATCTTATTTAATCCAATACTGCCTATATATGCATCTAGAGATACTTGGCTTTTATTTAATTCAATAACTGTAATATTATTCGCAATAAGTTTGGCAGTAGATAAAAATACATAAGGGATAATTAGGCACTGGTAATTTATCAGTGCCTATAGTTATGTCTAAATCTCCTCAAATTCCAATACCCCATGTACAGCTGCCTCAAATGCACTTCAACTAATTACTAACCAATTATTGTAAAGTGATGATACTATTAAAATAGTAAAAAATTCTAATTTTAAATGGGAGGTAACATGATTGGAATGATGAAAGGGTTGGCAGTCACTTTTTTTGTGGTAATTTTTTTAGCAATCATTTTTAAGGAGTCTCTGCTGCTATTTTCATTGATGATGTTGGCGGGGACTATTCTATTGAAAGTCAAGTATCCGGTCATTAAAGGTGCTATTGGGGAGTGGGTGGTTAACCGTGCATTGGAGAAGCTTGGAGCAGATTACTCCCTGCATCATGATATATATGTGCCGGACGGGAATGGAGGAACTAGCCAGATAGATCATATTGTAGTCTCCCCATTTGGAGTATTTGTGATTGAAACGAAGCATTATCAAGGTTGGATTTTCGGAAAGGAAAATCAACAGTATTGGACACAGGTGATCTATAAAAGAAAAGAAAGATTATACAATCCAATTTGGCAAAACCAGGGGCATATACAAGCGTTGTCAAAGTATTTGAACAGTGACGAGTTCAGGCATATACACTCCATTATAGCTTTTTCTAGGCAATCGACCTTGAAGTTTGAAGATGATTTTAAGTCTGCCAGGGTCGTCAAATTCTCGCAGCTAAGTAAAACAATCAATGAATGGAATCAGCCAGTTTTAAACCCAATAGAACAGAAACGAATCAATGAAGCTATTGGTGAATTAACTTTTGAGGATTCGAAGGTCAAAAAACAGGTGAAGAAATTACATATAGAACGAGTTAGACAAAAAGCCATGACAAAAAGGGTAGTGGAAAAGCCCAAGGGAAATAGTTGCCCAAGGTGTAACGGGGAATTATCCATAAAAAAGGGGAAGTACGGGGGATTTTACGGATGCAACAACTTTCCAAAGTGCAGATATACTCAAAAAATATCTTAAAGAATTAGTGGGGGTGGAATCAATATGCTTCATATAGAAGAAATTCTCCAAGAACTTTCAAAAAAGAGACCTATTTTTCGTTCCGAAGAGGATTTTAACCAGTCGTTGAATGGCTTACTCAAATCTCATTACGGCAATTGTACTTCGAAGGCTAAAGTAAATGGAATCAAAGTGGACTTAATGATTGAGAACGGCGATGAGGAAATTTTGATTCAACTTAAACACAAAACGAGAAAAATCTCCGTTATGGTTGATGGGGTATCCTTCGATTTAAAAAATCACGGCGCTCAAGATCAATTTCGCTATGATTATCTAAAAGACGTGAAGAGTTTAGAACCATTATGTTTAGACAATCCGGTAAGAAAAGGTTACGCTATCCTGCTTACTAATGACCATCTGTATTGGCAAAAACCAAACAAGGTGGATTCAGTAGACAAAGATTTTCACCTGAATGAAGGAAGATCAATTTCTGGAACACTTGTATGGAGCAGCACGGCTGGGAATGGTACAACCTCCAGCAGGGAGGAGCCAATTGAATTAAAGGGTCATTATAAAATGAGTTGGTACAATTATTCTGCCTTTAGATCCCAAGATTCTGAGTTTAGATGTTTGGTTGTGGAAGTATAAACGTTACTAATTACCTATAAAAAAGCACTCTTAACTCACCGTGATGAGCTGAGATGTGCTTTTTTTATTCAATTTTAATTGCAGAATGATAAGATCTAAGTGAAAATTTTCAATTGGTGAGGAATGAATTAATGAACCCGAAAATATAATTTATCATGTCACTCAGTGACACGTACAGTTCAACAAGATAAGGGGGATTTTTTGATGGAAGTATTTCATTTAATGGAGAGGGCATATCCTAAGCGAGAAGTATCTCGAGAAAAGCACAACGTTTTTTTGGTAGATGGAGTAAAAATTTATGCATTATCTTCAAAGGAGCATTCATCTAGTTCATATTTGTATTATTGGTTTACGTTCTTAACAAGCTTATTAGAGGAATCTGATAAATTATGTTTATTTGCTACTAATGCAGGTGTTTACTTTGAGATAGACAAGGAATGTATTAAAAGGCTTGCGTATTTTAAAGGAAATAAGCATGGAAGAAACTTCATTGAAGTGCATACAGATGACAAAGGGACTCATTTCAATTTAGTAGGGAAAAAAGGAAAATCTTTAAGCATTACTCCTAATAGAATAGGATTGAGTAATTATGGAGAATAATTTGGTTGATTTTGAAATCATTGAAAAACTAGAAGATAAATACTTGGGGATAACTACTATAAATAATGGTCCGGAAGAAAATAGATTACTAAACATTGAAAAGATAATTAAATCTTTAAAACAAAAATTAATAGAAGTAAGTACTGATTATTCTGAACTGCTTAAAGTAATTGCTAATGATGAAACCGATTTATCATTTGATATAGAAATCACAGAAGGAATGATAAAACAGAGTTATTTGACTTTGAAACCTTTAAATAATTCATCGGTTGCATACTCTCTTCTCCCCTCGGAAGACACCGAAGATATTAAGATTATCTTTCCAGAGCCGATTGGAGAAGTGACAACTGCTTATTCCAAACGATACAATCGGCTAAAAGTAAGAGGGGTAATAAGGTTTTTTTATGAAGAATTTGGATTGATGCCTTACTCTATATTGACATTTACAAAGCTAACTCAAAAAAAGTATAAAATAGGTATAAAAAGTAAATTCTAATCAAATAACTTTAAAATAAAATTTATTAGGGGAGATTAAGTTGAATCTTCCAACTGACTATCTAATATTTCCTAATTATTAAAATTTTTCAATTATTTTACAACACCTGTGTTACAATCCCTTTAGGGGTGATAACGGATGGATAATAAATTACTTAAGAGAAATATTGCATCGGCTGGGGTATGGTTTGTAGGGGAATATACCGGTCTGATATTGGAACAATTCAATAGGCTGGAGAGTGACAAAAATTATAAAAATAATTTCATAGAAACAATTTTCCATCAACAAGGAAGAGATAAAGATCTTGGAGGTACAAGAACAAGGGTCAATGCTGTTATGCGTATTATTAAGAGTAATCAGGCAAAGGAAGCACTTGAGTATGTTGTTCATTCCAGTAGGTTGGAAATAGGAGAACCGAAAGCAGTGCAAAAAGCACAGGATGCATTGACGAATATTAGCTTGAAACGATTGAGTTAACATTCCACCCATCTCGACATTTTCTCTAAAGAATTAGTTGAAGCACGGGAAAAATCCCGTGCTTTTTTTTACGTCTTAAGGAAATGGACATATTGTTGAAGTTATTTATCTTTATCCTTAAAAATGCTTTTCTTGATATTTTCTATATCTTTCTCAAACTCCATCATTTTTTGGTCAAATTCATGGTCTTTTTTCTTTATTTCCTCTGACAGACTATCCTTTTCTTTTCCCATCAACGAAGCTCCTTTCTATGCTTAAGTAAATCCTAAGATTTGTTTACTTAAAGACTTTAGATTATACGTTTATTTGAATCGATTATGAGAATTATGATGTCTTTTAGGACCTTATTTTTTCTTTTGCACCGGCACGCCATTTCTTGACTGTAGAAATAGACACTCCTTCCTTAGCAGCAATCTCCTTAATGGCTCTTCCTTCAAGAAACGTTTCAATGACCCACTTTGTTTGATTTGGCGTCAACTCAGTGCAGTAGGTTAATAGTGTTTCTTTATCGTTCAAATTTACGTTCAGAGTGTGATGTTCATTTTCAATAGAATTCCAATATTCTTCTTCTGGATAGACTAGGGTGTCAGTTCGCTTAGTGGCAGCAGTCAGCTCCTTCATCATTGTTCCTTTGATGCTGGAATAAGCGTATCCCGTGAAGCTCCCTTTAGTGTGGTCAAAGTCCATCCAAGCTTTCCATAGGGAGATGAGTCCGGTTTGGTAGAATTCATCTTTGTTTTTGTAAATATGAAGAGTATTCATGATTTTGTGGATCAGAGGTGTATATTGCTTTTGTATTTTTTCAAAAGAGTCCATTCCGAGTCCTCTCGGGAATGGCCGGCCTTCCGTGTAATCCAATTGGTTGGTTCAACTATAAAAGAAAGGGAGAGGCCAGGACAAAGTGCTGAAAATCAAATTTGCTATAGGAGAATTTGTCATTTTGTCCTGGGGATTTAGGGGATTGCTTAGCGAAAAATGAATAAAATTACATAATTTTGTAAATATTCTGTTTATAATTATTGGAAGATAATGTATAATTGATTTGTGTATAAAATGAAGATTAAGAGGAGGAGTCATGAAGGTAAATAACGAGTACCTAGCCACAAATGAAACAATGGCATTATCCCCTATTCAACATCCAACGTATCAAACAGAAATTCATGATACAGATGGAATAATTTATTCGACACAAACACCAATGGATATCCTAAGGGAATCCTGCATACTAAGAGGCTCGAGCTATGATGGCAGAATCCAATCAGTTCGTGCTCTGTACAACTTCTCCTATAAAACACCACTGCTGCTCTGCCAAATGGATAAGCTTTGTGCCTTTCCCATCATGTCGCCAGCCTCGAGGGAAAATGTGTGGATTTTCCCAAACCACATCAAGTATTTTCATCAAACCAAAAACAAGGTCTCCGTCACATTTCTAAACGATTTAAAGATGGAAGTGGATTGCACTCATACAGTCTTTACAAAGCAATTTGGAAAAGCCGTCGTCTGTCAAAGCTTCTTCCTGAATCCTGAAGTTCACAGACAAAGGAGGAGAGAGTTAAAGAATAAATAAAAAATGGGACGGCGGGGGACAGGTTCCTTGTCCCAGTTTTAAGCACCGCATTTAATAATAAAGGGATCCCGATTTCTGTCGGGATCCCTTTTTTATTATGGGTGGGACAAGGAACCTGTCCCTTTGTCTCTTGGAAGAAGGAAGGTGACTGCGGTTCCATGGTTAAGTTTGCTTTTGACGCTAATTTCCCCATTGTTGTCTTTAATGAGTTTGAAGCAGATGGTCAATCCGATGCCGGTTCCTTTGTCCTTGCTTGTGAAGTAGGGTTGGCCGATTTTGGCTAGTCTTTCTTTGGTCATTCCATTTCCATTGTCGATGATTCTTACTCTTGCAAAGGATTGGTTTGAGTCTAGGATGATTTTTACTTTTCCCTTTTCCCCAACGGCTTCTAAGGCATTTTTCACAATATTAATAAAGACCTGTTTAAAGTGCATTTGGTCCATCCGTATCCAACGTTCTGAAGGGAGACGGTTTTCCAAAATGATCTCTTTGTTTTGTTTATTTGCCATTGCCTCAAATAACAGGTGAAGATTCTTCGATTCATGGATGATGCCAATGGGATCGCTTATTTTAGCAGTACCGACTTGAGCCTGTGGTTTTGAAAGAAGCAGCAATTCCTTCAATACTTCGTTGATCCGGTCAATTTCCTCGATCACGATTGATTGAAGGGGAGATTTAGGTGCTTTTTCATGTGACAATTGAAAATACCCGCGGATGGTCGTTAATGGATTTCGGATTTCGTGGGCAACACTTGCCGCCATATCTCCAAGAACTTTGTATTTCTCAGAAGCAATGAGCAATTGTTCATTTTGCTTTTCCTCTGTTACATCCACCCCGAAATAAATGGTGTAATAATCTCCATAGTAATCATGAAGTATCCTGTTTTCCCATCGAATTAGATGAGTTTCTCCTCTTTCGTCCTTTAAGTGATGAATTCCCGCATACTCAGATTCTGGCATTTCCAACTGTTTGAAAGAAAATTCTTTTCCGAGGATGTCTTTTTTTGAGATAAGAAAAAGGCTGCAAAAAGCGTCGTTCACCTCTACGATGCGATTTTCCCTATCTTGGACTAATAAGTAGTGGGGATTGATTTGCATAATCGATTGAAGCAAACCTGTCTGCCTCTCTAGTGTTCGATTCATTTTCTTCATTTGCGACGATTGCATTTGGAAAAAACCAATAAATAATATCATGGCGATAAATATCGTATTTAAACTTGAGAAGTATAAAGGAATTACAAAAAAACCACTAAGTACGCCGTTTATAAAGATGAGCAGGGAAGAAAGGACCAATGTCAGATGGAACTTTCGAGATCGAACATTTTTAAGCCATAAAGTGATGATCAACAAATAAATTGAATTAACAAAAACAAAGATGACATCGATTTTAAACGTCCAGTTAAGCTTTCCGTATAAAGGAAGCATATAGGAAGGCGAAAATTTTTCTGCATTAATATGGGCATACCCAGCAATTCCTAAATCGGTAAGGTTCACCGCATAAACAAAAATACTAACAATGAGGCAAAAAATTAATCCGAACCTATTCATTTTTTGGACGTTTTTGTTTTGTGAAGCTTCCTTGACTAGCAGATATGCAAAATAATAGACAGCTGGCATGACAAAAATGGTTCCCACCCGAAATAGGCGAAATAAAATATCAACGGTGTGGGCGCCTAAGAGCGGTTCTGCGTATAAAAAGGAAATATCGGCCTGCCAAAATGAAACTGTTACAAGGTACATGGAAAGGGCCCTGGTTAGTATCGAATTATAATAGAATAAGATGGCCGTTGAAATGAACAAGGGTATGAGAGATGCCGTCAATAATAGAATGAATTCCACGTACTTACCGCCTTTCAGGTGGGACATGGGGACAGGTTTCTCGTCCCATTTCATGGGACAAGAAACCTGTCCCTCTGTCCCGATACTACTATTTTACTATAATCAAGTGGTGGGGGGACAGTTTCATTTGCCACAATTTAGCATAGTTATGAGTAATGGTTTATAGATATAATATAAATTGGATTTTACTAGAAAGGAAGTTACATATATGAAAAAGAGTAAAAGGATGATGGGTTTATTGACAGCACTTGTTCTGTTGATGTCAATTGTCCTCTTTCCTGTGTCTCATGTGAATGCTGCAACGACAGCATCAGGCACTCATTTGAGCGGTATAATTATCTCACAGGACACTGTATGGACAAAAGAGAATTCTCCCTATTTCTTAAATGGGAAAGTAGAGATTGCCTATGGGGCGAGTCTTACAATTGAACCGGGGGTCATCCTAAAAGGAGATGGAGGTTCTTTTGATGTCTGGGGAGACCTTGATATGCAGGGAAGTGCCGATGAAATGATTTTCATGGATGGCCTCCATATCAATCCTTATGGAAAATCGAATCAAGTTGCTTCTATTAATATGGATCACGTCTATATGTATGGCGGGACGATGACTAATTATTCAATTTCAGGCGCTCAGGCCGGATACCATTTGACGAATTCTATTTTTGAGGGAACGGGGCAGCTGGAAATCGATTACCCTGATGTAGATTCCGTGGTAAATCACAACATTTTTAGTCGTTCTGCAGGACTGGATATTGGTTCTTTCTCTAGCAATACGCTGGACATCAAGAATAATTTATTCTATAAACAGCCTTATAGCAGCTATTTAATTGAGAGTATGTACAGCATTGGAGATAAGACAGTCTTCGAGAAAAATAGCTTTATTGATATAGCAAAAATCATTAAGATGCCATCTTCAAGCACTGCCTTTGATTTCAATGCAAAGAATAACTACTGGGGTGCGGCAAATCCAGATGGTTTTGCGGACAAATTTTATGATAGAAATGACAATTTGGCGTCGTCTGGATATGTGCTTTATGAGCCATATTTAATGGAACCGGATGCAGCTACTCCTAAGGTGGAAGATGTGCTGCCGATTCCTCCGACAGTCTACAATGAAGAGGAATTCAATGATAATTTGGATATGCTTGAAGGGAAGGCAGATCCAGAAGCTGATATTTTTATACAAAATGGCATTAAGACAATTGGACAAGGGAAGGCTTCACAAGATGGAAAATTTACTTTATCCTTCAACCCTCAGCCGGCGGGTTCACTTTTGACACTTTATGCGAAAAATATTCGCGGCCAAAAAAGTATGACGACGGTGCTTGTTGTACAGGCTGCACCGATGGCACCACCTTCCGTCCCTGCCATCACAACTAAAGTGACAGAGAAAACGGAATTGATTGAAGGGAAGACAGACCCGAGAGCGGTTGTTTATATACGAAATAATGGTGAGTTGATTGGGAAGGGACAGGCAGATTTAAAAGGGGATTTTTCAATAAAAATTGCGCCTCAGCCAGCCTGGTCGGAACTTGAATTGACAGCTGAAAATGTGAAAAACTTAGTCAGCAGCCCGCTCAAAGTGACAGTTGCCGATGTTACGAAGCCAACTGTCCCAGTGGTGAACCCTGTCATAAATAGCGATGTCAAAGTGACAGGTACAGCTGAACCTGGATCCATAATTAAAGTCAGGATTCAGGGAACAGGGGAAGAAAAAGATACCTTCGTTGAAGGAATTACAGATGAAAATGGACATTTCGAAGTTCCGATTGAAAAGCAAAGACCACTGACTTTTTTGTTTGTACATGCAGAAGATAAAGCAGGAAATAAAAGCGACGAAACATTTCTTGCAGTGAGTGATGGAGTGGCGCCAGTTTGGAATGATGAAACTCCAATCATGATTAAAGATCTCAGCTACGACTTTGTTTCTTTTACCATTCCAAAAGCATCAGACGATGTGACATTAGGTAACGAGATTTTTTACAATGTCTATTTGAATGACAGTGATGGCGCATATTTAAGCTTGCAGAACAAGGATACCGGCAGATTATCCTTGGAAAGCGATAAAGAATATAAATTGAGTATCGTGGTATCGGACGGAAATCAAAATAGGTCTGTTCCCAAAACCATCAAGTTTAGAACCTTAGCACGGCCGTGGGGCTTTGGCGATGTCTCAGTATATAAGGATGAAATCAACTATCTTGCGGCGAAAAAAATCATTACCGGCTATCAAGACGGAACATTCAGACCGGGAAATGAAATCAAAAGACTTCAGGCCGTACAAATGATTTTAAGGGAAAAAGGCATAGATGTTGATAAGATTTCCAATTTCAAAGATCCGCATTTTACAGATTTAAAGCCTGGGGCCTATGGCTATAAAGAAGTGGCTGTTGCTGTGGAAAAGGGCTTCATTTCCGGTAAGACCAATCCAAAGACTGGCCAAAAATACTTTGACCCATGGGCTTCCTTGACTAGAGCCCAGATGGCGAAGATCCTTGCTACTGCGTATCCTCTGGAGAAGCCAGCACAAGGAGCGGTCTTCTCAGATGTCCCACAAGGATTCTGGGGGAAAGATTATATCAATTCCTTATATGCAACAGGAATTACGACAGGCTATCAGGACGGAACCTTCAAACCGAACCTATCCATATCAAGGCAGCACTTCTCCTTGTTCCTGGCCAGATATCTAAATGAAGAATTTAGAGACATGGGGACAGGTTCCTCGTCCCATTGATAACAAATAGAGCATTATTAGGGAAGCGTAGATTTAGTATCTATGCTTCCTTTTTTGTATGGGGAGGGACGAGGAACCTGCGTCCCCCATTTATTTTTCAGTGAATGAAAGGTTATGGAATAAGGTAAATGAACCTGGGTCCACTACATCGTAAACCGTTTCTGATGCAAATTTCAGTGTAACGATCTTTGTTTCATGAGGGTTGAATGTCAGTGAGCCAAAGTTGAAATCTGCCTCAGCAATTATTTCATCTGGGGTAGAAACTGTTAAAGGACCTTTAATACCAGTCATAATCGAATGACTATGGTTGCTGATGGGGATATGAAGTGTAAGGCTGTCATCCGTTCCCCAAACTGCTTCTGTCTTCCCTTCATCTAATACCAAACCTGGGATAAAAGTTGTATCAAGGATCCTTGCCATAAAAACCGAAAATTGGCCGCGGTTGACCTTGTTGTTTGGGCGATAGGTTTGATCGGCGTAACCAGTGGTAATTCCATTTCCATAAAGAGCATTTACGTAATCATACGCCCAGTCTCCTTGAGGTACATCGGTAAAAGTTATGGGATACACATATCGCAAACCTCTCGCTTCTGAGAGGATCTTTGCCATTTGAGCTCTTGTCAACGTGCCTGATGCATTGAAATTCCCGTTGCTGCCAGTCAAGATTCCTTCATCAGCAACCGCTGCCGCAATTTCGTATCCGTAATCACCCGGGTGGATATCTTTAAAACCTGGATCTGGACGGTCTTTTATTGACAGGCCAAAGGCTTTGACCAGCATGGAAGCAGCCTGCAGGCGACTGATGGAATGGTTGGGTCGGAAAGTTCCGTCATTGTAGCCGCTAACGATTTTGTTATCAACCAAATATTGAATTTCGTTATATGCCCAAAAAGTGGATGGGGTATCCGAAAACGAAGTGGCTGCAGAACTTACTGAAGGTACCGATAATAATAGAATAGATAAAAAAAATGCGGTGCTCCATTGTTTCATGTTAAATTCCTCCTTCTACCCTTCATATCGTCCAATACAATTCGACATTTTATAAGTATATATGACTATTTGGAAGAAAATTATTCCTATAATTCTAGTAATTTCAAAACAATTCTGCTAGATTGAAAAAGAGGTACACCTAAGGAAACTTGGGGCCACAAAGCTATAGGGGCTAAAGGTTAATCCTAAGCCAGCCAGCTGCCATTACCATTAAAAATTTAAGGAGGAAAAGGTAATGTTAAAAAAGAAAGTGAAATTATTGTCGATTTTTACGGTACTAGCTCTAATGCTAAGCTTCCCGCTTAGTGGGGCAGCATCTGCCAAAGGTCATTCAGACCACGGCGGGAATGCTGAACACGGTAAAGGAAGCGGAAATAAAGAAGAGCATGGAAAAAACGGGAATAAAGAAGACTCCAAAGACGCTGATAAAGGCAAAGATAAAGAAAAGGAAAAAGGCCATGGCAAAGATAAAGACAAAGGAAACCATGGAAATAAAGGTCGTTTGAAAAGAGCAGAAAGCATCTCAAATCGTTTAAGCCAAATTGAAGCTGAGATTGGAAAGGTATCTTCGGAAGCCGAAGCTTATTTCACTTCCGGGGAGAGTTCAGGAGATGATGCTGGTGTTGAAGAGCCTGACACGACAACAGATGATTCAGGCGCCCCAACCGATGAAGGGACTACAACTGATGATCAGGCAACAGTAGAAAGTGGAACATCTGATAATACAGACGCAGCCACAGAAGATACTGCAGGAACGGAAGACGCAGTAGATGGAGTGGGGACGACTACTGATGGAGCTATTAACGACGAAAATCAATCCTCAGCATTAGAAGCTCAAAGCGTAGCAACAATTGAATCGGAGCCGGTTGAAACAGATTCTACAACAGATGAGGAGCAAGCTGATCTGGAAGATGAAGTGGAAAACATGGAAGATGCAGTGAAAGTGGATTCTCATTACCACAGCTTTTTCGGTAAACTTCATGCCCAATTAAACAAGCTGAACGCAGTGGAAAAACAAATTCATCATTTGAATAAAAAAGGTATGGATGCTGCGGATGTAGACGCTCTTCTTGCAAAAGTAGAAGCCTTGCGCACACTTGCCCTAGAAGAAATGGATAAGATTCAAACTTATGTGACAGGTGAACAGCAAGAAACAGATGTACCAGATGCTGAACAGCCAGTAGAAGAAACCACAGATACTGGAGTTGCCGAATAAGGTACAGGGGGACAGGTTCCTCGTCCCATTAGAGACAATTAGAATAGTGATAAGGAAGCATGGATGTTATATCTGTGCTTCCTTTTTTATATGGTGTTGGGACGAGGAACCTGTCCCTGCGTCCCTGTTATTTTCATATTTTTAACTAAAATTGTATTTTTTGTATTAAAATAGAATGGTTGTTTTTATAAAACAAAAGAGTGGGAGGCAGCTATGGGGAACATTGTCGGATTAATTTCAATAGGTTTTATTTTAATGATTTGCTTTTTAGTATTGTACTTTTTAGGAACGGCGTTAGCGGTTATTGGATCAATTGTGATGTCGCCTTTGTTTTGGGGCATCGTTGTTGTCATATTCGCTATCAGATATTTTAGACGTAAAAATGGATAAACAGCACAAGGAGACAAAGAAATGAAGGAATTTTTTAATTACATAGCGATCGGAATGATGATTATCGGTTTATTGGGGATATTCGCTTGTACTTTATTGGCGCTAATTTCCCTTTTGAAAAGAAATATGGATGGATTTATTAAGATTCTGGGAGCTGGGGCACTGTCAGTTGTTGTATTGATCATTGGGCTTGTCCTTGGAACTTTTACAGAGAAAAACTATTGGGAGCGAGCGGCAGGGGACAGCGATGATAAGGAAAATGAAGAAATCATCAAGAATATCCAGAGAAACGAGGAAGCTGCCAGACAAGCATATGAAGAAGACCAAAAGGCCCAGAAACAGGATTATGAAAATTGGCTGAAAGAAGTTGATGCTCAGCTGGATGATTACGATGAAAAAAATGTCTATAATACCGTCTTAAAATACGAGAGTGCCATTACAGATGCCATTAACCAAGGCGACTTTAGCATAGTGGAGCCATACCTGCTTCCAGACAGTACACTCTATTCTTCTCAAATTGAATTAGTCGAGAATCTTCATAATAAAGGCATAACAGAAACGTTGAATATGTTTAACATTGAATCCATCAACAAAGTGGAAGAAGGCATCTTTGCCGCCGAAGTCTATGAAGAAGTACAAATCAACTACAGCAATGGCAAAACAGAAAACAAAAACTTCAAATGGACATACACCATACATAACGCAGACGGACAATATCTGCTAAGCGACCTCCAATAGGGACGCGGGGACAGGTTCCTTGTCCCGCGAGAATAGGACTAATCTGCTTTTTTAAGAAAAGTTAAACGTCTATATCCACGTCAATAGAGTAGAAGAGAACGGAGGAAGCATATGAACGAGAAGCGCTGTCCAATCTGTGGACAGGAATTGATCGAGGATGCTTGGGAGGAGATTGAAGAAAACGAAGCAGACGGTTCGATTTTGCTAGATTCGTTCCAAGCTCTCGTTTGCCCTGGGGACTGTGGATATTATGTCAGGCTGAGGAGTGAAACGCATGAGAATTGAGCATTCAACAACTGTGTTTGAGCAGCTGTTAAACTTGTATACAAGAGAGGGATTGACAGTACCACTCGAGGATTTTACTACTGAAGTATTAGCAGGTGTGCTGAAGTCCAAGCCAGGGATGTTGGATGATTTTGTCCATAAGATGTTAAATCAAAGGGGAACGAATTGGAAAGTGATGACCCAAGTTTATTATCCTCTTGAAGACAGCCTTAATTGTTTTGTGGATATGGTATTCCATAATGAAGATTCAATCGCATTTGTTGAGAATAAAGTGGAATCTCACCTCCATTCGCGGCAGCTGGAACGATATGAAGAAGTATTGCTGAAGTTAAGGGATGAACAATTTTATCAGAATGTGAGTCTGCATTATTGCACAAAGCGGTTGGAACAAGTCGATGATTCTTTTGAGGTTGAATTTGGATCCTTCAGGTGGAGAGAAGTTTATGAATTTTTTATAACTTATTCAGAAGACTCTCTTGTACAAGCTTTCTTAGAATTCCTAGAAAGAAAGGGGATGATGAAAAAGATGGAACTGGAATCCTTTGAACTGGAAGCTATGAGGAGTTTGCCGAATCTGCTCCAAAAACTTGATGGTATGCTTGAGTCCATTCGATTCGAAATGGAAAAACGCTTCGGGCATGTTAAGTCGAGGGATGGCAAACAAATTTCACAAATTACAGAGCACGGCCGATATGCGATAAGCATTTCTCCAGCAATTGGGGATAAAAATAGCGACTTGACGGCAGGGTTTTCATTTGAGGAAGAGCCTTCCCTGATTGTGCAGCTATGGAGCAATCGAAGAAACGTACACAGTGAGCGGCTTCATAGAATCATCATGGAAAATGAAGAATTGTTTGATTCCATTATTCTTAAAGAAAAAGGCTGGGGCTTCCGATTTTCCCTTCCATTAACAAGGATTTTTTCCGAAATGGATCAATATAAGGCGATTCAACAATGGATGACTGAGCGCCTGGATTCGATTGAGTCCTTTATGATGGAGACGGAAGAATTAGAGTGGAATTTAGAGATTAAGAGATCTATTATTGCTTCTCAAGGAGAAGACCGGTTCCTCGTACAACTAGGAAGCGGGCGCGGACAGATCCTTGATTTATTCAGTGGAGTGATCAACCCACCACAAAACTGCGACTCCATCCTCAAAATGGGCTATTGGGAAGAGTGCCAGCTAACAAAAGAAGAAGAGAAAGAAATATTGGATACGCAGGTTAGAATGATCAAAGGGCTGCTAAAAGGGACACGAGGGACGCGGGGACAGGTTTCTCGTCCCAGGAACTGATTGATAGCAGGATTGAAGGGGGCAGGTTCCTTGTCCCGTAATTAAATAAAGATTGTATTGAAAGGGAGACCGTCGTATTGACATCGGTTTCCTTTTTTTATGGGGCGGTGGGACAAGGAACCTGTCCCTATGTCCCGCTGCATAGGACATCTTGTGCTTGAATACATGATAAAGAAGAGATGGGGAAAAGGTGGTAGGTGCGGAATGGGAAAGGATCATTTTAATAAGAAGAAGCCCAATTTTTTAATCCTTATGGTGGACGAGGAGCGGTATCCTTCTGTCTATGAGACTCCGAAGCTGAAGGAGTGGAGGGAGAAGAATCTCATTGCCCAGGAACTTATCAAGGATAACGGCTTCCAGTTTTTGAACCATTATATCGGAAGCACGGCTTGTTCTCCGAGCCGCACGACGCTGTATACAGGGCAATATCCTTCGCTTCATGGTGTGACTCAGACGAGCGGGGCCGCAAAAGGTTCGTTTGATCCCGACATGTTCTGGCTGGATCATAGTACGGTGCCAACAATGGGGGATTATTTTCGGACAGCCGGGTATCGGACGTTTTGGAAGGGGAAGTGGCACGCTTCGGATGAAGATATCATCATCCCTGGTACTACGAATCCGTACTTAAGCTATAACAATTTGGGGGTCCCTGTATCAGAGAAAGTGGAGGTTTACCGTGATGCTGATCGGCTTGAGGAGTATGGTTTTTGCGGCTGGATTGGCCCTGAACCGCATGGACCAGCAGCTCGTAATTCTGGCTCTTCAGCTGCATTTGGCGTGAGCGGACGGGACGTTGTCTATGCCACTGAAACCGTGGAGTTGATTCAAGAGCTAGAAAACGAAGCCCATAGCGGGAATAGCAGTCCTTGGCTTGTGATGTGCTCGTTTGTAAACCCGCATGATATCGCTTTATATGGAGCTTTTGCAAAAATTAGTCCTACATTTAATTTCGAAGTGGATCCTTCCGTACCGTACATTCCCAAAGCACCTACTGCAGAGGAATCATTAGAGACAAAGCCCCGCGCGCAGAGAAGTTACAGGGAAGTCTATCCAAAAGCCTTCCAGCCGCTGCGGGATACCCTTTTCTACCGCCAGCTTTACTACTCGCTTCAGAAGAAAGTGGATCAAGAGATGTTGAAGGTTTTTGAAGCGCTGAAGACATCATCATTCTATGAAGATACGATTGTAATATTTTTATCCGATCATGGGGATATGCTCGGAGCGCACGGCGGGCTTTTCCAAAAATGGTACAACACTTATGAGGAATCGATCCATGTCCCTTTTATCATGCATAATCCGAAGCTATTTTCCGGTCGGGAATCGACGACGATGCTCACGAGCCACGTCGATGTGCTGCCGACCATGCTTGGACTGGCGGGAATTGATGTGAAAGATGCGCAGAAAGAGCTAGCGCAAAACCATACGGAAGTGCGTCCGTTGGTTGGAAGGAATCTAGCCCCGCTCTTGAAGGGAAGAACGGACTTTTTCCGTGCAAATGAACCGCTTTATTTTATGAGCGACGATGATGTGACTAAAGGTCCTAATCAATTCACTGTCACGGGCCAACCCTACCATTCTGTCGTCCAGCCCAATCATACAGAAGCCATCATCACGACGCTCCCAACCGGGGAAAACAGGAAGAAGGAAACTTGGAAACTCACCCGCTATTTTGACAATCCAAAGTTTTGGACCAACCCAGGTGTCAGTGATGTGACAACGACTGAAGGTGCAGCTATCAACACCAATGACCACGTCTCTGTAGCGATCTCTGTGACGACAACAAAAACGTCGCCAGTACCTGAAGAATATGAAATGTATAATCTATCAATTGATCCGATGGAAGAAAGAAACCTGATTTTTCCTGAATACTCAACGTCGGAAACAGAGGAAATCCAAAGGGTGCTGACTGCAGCACTGGCTGAGCAGCGGAAGCAGAAGAGGCTGGAGCCGGAGGGGGATTAGAGACAGGGGGACAGGTTCCTTGTCCACTGATAACGAATAACCTTTTGTAAAGGAAGCTTAGAGTTGGAATCTATGCTTCCTTTTTTGTATGGGGGTGGGACGAGGAACCTGTCCCTTCGTCCCAGTTATTAATAGGTGTTTAGAACTATAATATACATGAATATGTAAAGAAAAAAATTTCCTTTTTTATTCTATTTTGTTAGTAAAGTGACTATATTTTAAAGGTTTTTTATTTGGATTTTTTCTCTTTTATACAGTGAAAAAAATTATTAAAGGAGGTGATACCTAAGGAATTAGAAGCAGAAATTCAAATTTGTACACTAAAAGTGAGGTGCGATTGGAGATAATTTAATTATAAGGAGAAACATAAAATGGCAAAAAAAATCACAAGTTTATTCTTGATCTTTGTCATAATTGCCAGCTATCTTCCGCGTGGGGATTTTTTTGTTGGTAAGGCGATGGCGGCGGATGCACAATTTAGCGGAAATTTAGGTGGTCCGGCTACATTTTTTAGACCTGTCTTTCCTCATGAAGCGGATTGGGATACAGGGCCCGATGGGGGCGCATATGGATCTGATATAGATAATTATACTGGGGTCTACGGACCAAGTGAATTACAAGAACAAGACACATACCAACGAGGCCTTCTTGGGGGATTCAATTACTTAACTAAGTATATTAAACCAACAGCTGACGGCGAATATTCAATTGAGACCTTAAGTTCTTCGTCAGTAAGTTCAGCGGATACAGTACTATTTTTATATGAATCTCCCTTTGATCCGAACCAGCCTTTGAAGAATCTTTTAAAAGCAAATGATGATAATAAAGATGGATTTGATTCGTATTCAAAAATCCCGAATATCCAATTATCGTCTAGTAAAGAATACGTCATCGTTGTCACAGGTTATGATCCAAACGATACAGGATTGGTTAATTTTAGTGTTACAGGCGTGGGGAGCGTAACGTCTAGTGATACACCTATTCCCAATGATATTACCCCGCCAACTGCAGGGAATGCTGGTATAATTACAGCAGGAAATCTAAGTATAACCAGTGCAACATTAAATTGGATCAAGGCAACAGACGATATAACTGCACCAGGAAATTTAGAGTATAAGGTGTACCAATCCACCAGTAGCAATATTAATACCCTCAGCGATGTGAAAGCGAATGGGACTATATTAGGAGTGGCAGCGAAGGACATCAATTCTATTAATGTATCCGGTCTCAATCCAAATACCACTTATTACTTTAACATCATTGTTAAGGATGAGGCAGGAAATGAAAGTATCTATAACATGCTGTCGGTGACAACTGCTGCACCGAATAACCCACCGACAGCCAGCGACAACATAATAAATGAAAATGAAGGAGAGGTAAAGGCTCTAAAAGCATCTGATTTTTCATTCTCTGATCAGGACAACGATTCTCTAGACCACATCACTATAACTAAAGCACCTATCTATGGAAATCTTTTTGTAGATGCTGATGGAGATGGCAGGGTTGATAGCGGTGAGGAGCTAGTTGACGGAACTACGGTTAGTGCAGCTGCTTTAAATGCCAATCAACTAAAGTATTCTGCAACTGGCCAGTCAGCATCATTTCAGTTCACTGTTAATGATGGAAAAGCCGACAGTATTGCTCCCAACACCATCACACTGAAAGTTAATGCAATGCCTACAATAACCGTTTCCTCAACTGAATTAAGTCCAACAAATGCAAACCCATTTAAGGTAGCTGTGAAGTTCAGTGAACCTGTCATAGGTTTTTCAGAAGCAGATCTCGTTGTTTCGAATGGTACTGTCGTTGCCGGAAGTCTTACAGGCAGCGGTGACTCTTACGAGGTGGAAATCACACCTCAGATGGATGGGAATGTGAAAGTAAATATTCCTGCAGGGGCTGTAGTAGATGATAAAGGATTAACAAATAAAGCGGCTGCGGAGTATTCACAAATTTTTGATGGGACTGCACCGACGGCGACAATCATTTATGACGTAACATTCCCTACATCCGGAAATGTTACCGCAACTTTAAAACCTAGCGAACCAGTAACTGTTACTAATAATGATGGAAACAATTCGTATGTATTTACTGATAATGGTTCATTCACATTTCAATTTACAGATGCAGCTGGAAATCCTGGAAGTGCTAATGCTACGGTTGCTAATATTGACAAGAATTCTCCTATTGTAATCGGTGTTGCAAATGGAGGATTATACAACACAGAAAAAACGATATCGTTTAATGAAGGAACAGCTACATTGAATGGTGTCCCTTTTTCAAGCGACGGTAAAGTATCTGAGGATCAAGATTATACGTTAGTGGTGACGGATGATGCAGGAAATACGACAACTGTTAACTTTACGATTGATCAGACAGCACCGGTATTGTCGCACGTAGCCATTTATTCTAATCATGGAGATTCTGAATTGGCTGCAATCGGCGACACCATCACTGTAGAGTTTCAGTCCAATGAGGAGATTCAGGTAACACAGGTAACCATAGCTGGACATACGGCATCTGTGGTGCAGAATGGAGACGCAAAGCATTGGAAAGCGACCTATGTGATGCAAAATGGGGACACGGATGGCGACGTTCCTTTTGCCTTGTATTATCAAGATTTAGCAGGAAACCCAGGGACCGATGCCACGTCCACAACGGACGGAAGCAAGGTCACTTTTGACGGAACGATTCCGACGGCTACTGCTGTCACGATGAGTTCTGACAATGTTCATCCATCTATTGCGAAGGTTGGCGATGAGGTAACTTTGGATTTTGTGACTAGTGAACCAGTATCCACACCAACTGTGAAAATTTTAGGGAATCCAGCCACAGTAACCCAAGATGGCGACGCGACAAAATGGACAGCAACATACACTCTTCAGTCAAGCGATACAGAGGGGACAGTCGCGTTCACGCTTGATTTTAAAGATTTAACCGGGAATGCAGGAACGCAGGTGACAGATCTGACGTCAGGTCAAGCGGTTTATTTTGATAAAACAGCCCCGACCGCAGAAATCACAATGAGTTCCAGCAATTCGAACCCGGCTTATGGAAAAGTTGGGAACACCATTTCTTTAACTATTTCTGCCAATGAAGAGATCCAAACGCCAACCGTCACCATAGCGGGACATAGCGTCATAGCTTCAGATGGCGGGGATAGTGATACGAAGACTTGGATTGCTTCTTATACAATGAAAGCAAGTGACGCAGAAGGTGCTGTTGCCTTCACTCTGGATATGAAAGATAAGGCAGGCAACGATGCCGCGCAGGTAACAAGCGTGACGAGTGGCTCAGTCGTTATTTTTGACCAGACAGCACCAACTTTAACTCAGGCAGCTATTTCATCAAATCACGGAACTCCTGAATTCGCTGCAATCGGCGACACAATAACTTTGGAGTTTCAGTCCGATGAAGCACTTCAGACTCCAACGGTAACAATTGCCGGACATACGGCAGGTGTGGTGCAAAATGGAGACGCAAAGCATTGGACAGCGACCTATGTCATGCAAAGCACCGACACGGATGGCGATGTTCCTTTTGCCGTATATTATAAGGATTTGGCTGGAAATCCAGGGACGGATGCCGCTTCCTCAACAGATGGCAGCAAAGTCATTTTCGACGGAACTGCTCCGACGGTGGAAACAATCATGATGAGCTCAAACAATCCTGATCCTTCTATAGCGAAAGTGGGAGATGTAATCACGCTTGATTTTACGACGAGTGAACCTGTAGCTTCCCCGACTGTGAAAATTCTCGGAAAACCAGCAGCAGTGACTCAAAATGGAGACGCAGCAAACTGGAAGGCAGCGTACACTCTCCAGGAAGGCGACACAGAGGGAGCGGTCAATTTCACAATTGATTTTGAAGATTTAACAGGAAACAAAGGCACACAGGCTGCACATGAAGATTCTCCGGTTGTTTTTGATAAAACGATACCGGGTGCAGCTGTTGCCATGAGTTCTTCTAACAGCAATCCTGCTTTTGCGAAAGTTGGCGACTCCGTGACGTTAACGATTGTCGCGACTGAGGAAGTTCAAACACCAGTGGTCACTATTGCGGGACATAGCATCATTGCTAATGATGGAGATGATAGTGATCCGAAAACTTGGAAGGCTTCTTATACCATGCGGGCTAGCGATACGGAAGGAAATGTAGCATTCACGCTTGATTTTAAAGACAAGGCAGGAAACGAAGCCATTCAGGTGACGGACGTAACAAGCGGTTCAGCTGTTATGTTTGATCAGAAAGCACCAACGCTTTCGCTTCTGACCATTTCCTCTTCAAACACCAATCCAGCAAAAGCCAAGGTTGGAGATGCAGTCACGCTGATGATTTCAGCAGACGAGGCAATCAAGAAATCAGTCGTCACGATAAGCGGAAACGCAGCCGAAGTAACACAAACAGTAGATGCAGCGCACTGGCAGGCAACTTATACAATTCAATCCGGCGATGAAGAAGGCGATATACCTTTCACAGTGAACTATGAAGATTTAGCAGGAAATGCAGGTGTGGAAGCTGCAGACTCAACGGATGGCAACGCTGTTTTGTTCGACGGTACGCCCCCGACTGCAGAAGCAACGTTGATGAGTTCGACGAATCCAGATCAACGTCTAGCCAAGGCTGGTGATGTCATTAGCATTGATTTCACAACAAGTGAACCTGTTCTTGCGCCGACTGTAAAAGTTTTAGGAAAATCAGCAGCAGTGACTCAAGGAGAAGACGCGACTAAATGGAAGGCAGCATACACACTTCAGTCAGGCGATTCGGAAGGTCCAGTCACATTTACGTTTGATTTTAATGACTTAGCTGGAAATGTAGGGACGCAGGTTACAGAATTGAAAACGGGCACACCAGTTATTTTTGACAAAATGGCTCCAGCAATCGTTCATACCTCACCAGCTCATGAGCAGGAAGGTATTGAATTCTCCAGCGATTTATCCCTCACATTTAGTGAAGATATTCAGTTTGGAACAGGAGCAATTCGAGTGAAGAAAGTTTCTGATGACAGTGTGGCAGCTACAATAAATGCAGCAGATGCGACTGCTGCGGGCCATGATGTGACGCTGCATACAGGTGTTGTTTTGGACAGCGACACAGAATACTATGTCTTAATCGACGAGGCAGCATTTTTGGACTTAGCGGGCAATCAATTTTCCGGCATCGCGGATAAGAGCACATGGACATTTAAGACTAGACCGCTATCAGTAGAAGCAACATTGAATTCTCTTGCAATCGATCGTGGAACCCTATATCCTGCTTTTTCAAGCGAGGAGACTGAATATCGCGCAAGTGTACCTAATAGTGTGAACAGCATCAGAGTCACACCGACTGTAGCTGATCACAATGCGACGCTTGCGTTGAATGGGAAGTCAGCAACCAGCGGTGAAATATCTGAACCCATACCTCTTGTTGTAGGCAAAAATACCATTTCAGTCATTGTGACGGCTGAGGATGGAGTGGCCACTAAGACATATACGCTAACCATCTACAGGTCGTTTCCACCTAGTACGACGGAAATCATCACCGTAGATGTAGAGAACAATTCAAAAGGGACCACAGTTTCTAAAACCACTATCGAGCGGACAAAGGAGACAGACGGTACAGTGAAAGACAAGGTGACCCTCACGCCTGAGAGTGCAAAGGAAACGATTGATAAGTTGGCTGCAGCAGGCGATAATACAGCTCGGATTGTCATCCCCGATAAGAACGATGTCGTCAAAGAAACAAATATTTCGCTTCCGAAGCAGTCTGTAGACTATTTGAAGAAAGCGAAAACAAACCTTGTCATTCAAACTTCCAATGCGGGTCTTTCCATTCCGTACAGCTCACTAGCGAAATTTATGGATGATCTTTATTTTAGAATAGTTCCAGTTAAAGAGGCATCTGAAAAAGAGAAGATCAAGGAAAGAGCGAAGAAGGAAGAATTGATTCGAAAGATTGCCGGCGGACATGAGATTCAAGTAATAGGCAGACCTGCCGAAATCGAAACCAATATGCAAAGCCAGCCAGTAACAGTTGCGCTGCCATTGAGGGGTGCTGATTTGCCAAAGGATCAAAGCAGCAGGCAGGATTTGCTTAAGAATCTGGTTGTCTTCATCGAGCATAGTGATGGGACGAAAGAATTGAAAAGAGGAAAGGTCATTGTAAACGAAGACAGTTCTATTGATTATGAATTCGGAGTGGATAAGTTTTCTACATTCACGATGGTGTATCTAGATGGGGCAGATCATTACTTTACAAACTTGGAAAAACAGCAGCATAAAGGGTATATCCTCGGATACAAGGATGGTACTTTCCGCCCGAATTCATTTGTAACAAGATCACAAATGGCGGCGATGCTTGCCCGAAATTTAGGATTGGAAAATACAAATGGTGAAGCTGGGAAGTTCTTTAATGATGTTCCAAGTGATTACTGGGCCGCACGTGAGATTGCGCTCGTCAAGGAAAAAGGAATCATGACGGGGCATGCAGATGGTGCGTTTGGACCTCAGGACACAATCACGAGAGCACAGATGGCGGCCATTGCTTATCGCTGGGTCAGTAAGAAATGTAGTGAAGACGCTGCTTCTTATTCTTTCTGTGGGGAGCTAGGCAACGAGAGAATCCCTTACCATGATGTTCCGAAAGGTTATTGGGCAGAAGAAGCCATCTTGTCTTTGAGAAACACAAAGATAATGGAAGGAATGGCCGATGGCAGTTTCCATCCGAATGAAAAATTGACAAGGGCACAGGCAGTAAAAGTATTGAACAGACTCTTCGGTAGAGGACCACTATATGGTGAATTCGCCCCGACCTTCAGTGATGTAAGCGAAGACTTCTGGGCTTATAGGGAAATCGAAGAAGCCGTGCGAGATCATTTCTACATCATTGAAGACGGAAAAGAAGTGTATAGAGACAGGGGGACAGTTCAAGGTTCCTCGTCCCACGATTGATTAGGTAAACCAATGTTAAGGAAGCGTAGAGCATGTATCTATGCTTCCTTTTTTTGGGGGATGGGACGAGGAACCTGTCCCTTCGTTCCATTAAGAAGTGTCATTCTTTTTTACTATAGTTAATAAAAATAAAAGGTGAAGATTATTTTGAATGGTGTCTATACACATATCAAGTCAATAGGTATGATTACATTATAAAAATGATAGGCATTTGTGCGGGTGATCGTCCAAGAACTGGGACAATGAACCTGTCCCTATGTCCCGTTTAATGGAGGCGGATTATGAATAGTCGCGTTTTTAAGTTTGGGTTGTCTTCTGGGTTGCTGCTGTCTTCTTTTGTTGTGCAGGCTGCTCCTTCTCATGCAGAGTCGGGTTTTTCGGATATCGAAGGTTCGTTTGCAAAGGATGCTATTTTGGAATTGTTGGATAAGGGGATTATTAATGGGAAGGGCGATGGGAAGTTCGATCCGAGGGGCAATATGACCCGGGAACAGTTTGCTAAAGTGATGGCATTGGCATTGAAGCTTGATACCACCACTCCTCCTTCTACACCTAGTTTTAAGGATATTGATACGACGAATTGGTCTTATTCCTACGTTGAGGCTGCTGTGAAGGCAGGTCTTATTAATGGACACTCTGATGGGACTTTCGGCCACTCGGAGAAACTTTCCCGTGAGCAGATGGCTGCGATTTTGGTAAGAGCTTTAGGGGTCGATGCAACTGGATATGGTGAAAAGCTGAACTTTACTGATTCAGACAAAATCTCTGATTATGCAAAGGACTCAGTGGGATACGCTTTAGAACTGGGTCTTATAAAGGGCAAACTTGATGGAAGCTTTGATCCGAGGGGCACGGCTACAAGAGAAGCGGTTGCAATGGTAGCAACATCTTTTTTGGAAAAGAAAAAGGAAATTGATGAATCTCAGCAGCCGCCAGAACCCGAACCGACACCTGATCCAGAACCAAATCCACACCCAAGACCAGAAGATACTACACCTCCGAGGGCGGTAAAGGTATCAATGGAATCAGGAAACAGCAGCCCGCAATATGTAAAGTTAGGGGATGTCATCACTTTTCAAATTGAGACCAGTGAAAGTGTCCAAACGCCAAGTCTGAAAGTAAATGGGCATTCAGCGATTAATATGAGAAGTGATGACCGAATCCATTGGCAAGCGGAATATGTCATTAGTGAAACGGATGAAGATGGGGAACTTTCATTTACTTTGGATATGAAGGACATGGCTGGAAATAACAGTAGTCAGATCACATCGGTCACAACAGGAAACACGGTCATCATTGATAAGACTCCGCCTATTTTGACGGGGGTGAATAATGACGACGTCGTTGAAAGTGCTACTCCTATGAGTTCCGACACAGATATTTCTTCGGTAGAATTGAAAAGTGATAGAGATAAAAATGGTGAATACGAAACATTGGAAACTTATTCAGGATTGAATACCGCCATCTCTTCAGCTGGAAGGTATCAATTATCGGTAATAGATCATGCCGGCAATTCTTCAGTAGTTAAGTTTAAAGTTAATCATAAGCCAGTGGTGTCACAACCTATTACCGATCGAGATGGTGCCGTTGTCAATGAAGAGATGCGCATCGATATTTCGTCTCTATTTTCTGATATTGACAACGATGGTTTATTGATTACTGCTGCATCAAGCAGCCCAGATACAGCGGACATTACAAGTGAACCTGATGGGGATTTTCTCTATCTCACTTTTAATCGTGAAGGGACGGTTGAAATCACTATAACGGCTGATGATCAGGAAGGCGGAACTACTACGGAAACTTTTACGGTCACTACGAATCCTGTAAATCATGCTCCAACCATTGCAGATGAAATAGACAATCAAGTCCTGACGGTAGGGTATCCGGTTAACTTTGATTTAACTTCCATTTTTAGTGACGAAGATGGAGATGAATTAAGTTTTGAAGCAGTTTCTTCAAATAATGATAGTGCAACTGTAACGGAGGAAGATGGAATTTTGACTATTGACCCGACTGGAGTTGGAACATCCACTGTTACAGTCACTGCAAATGATGGAAAAGGTGGAATGGAGGAATTGGCTTTTACGGCAGATGTAAAAGATGAAATGGTCCTTCATTTAGCTTTTGACGGTAATGTCACCGATAGCTCCACTTATGCCAATAATGGGGTTGTTGACTACGGAAACGTCAGCTATGTTGATGGAATAATAGGAGAAGCGATTCAATTTAAAGGGACAGATGATCCCGGCAGGATTAAAGTGGTAAATAACCCTTCTTTGCAATTTACAAATAAATTCACTATCGCATATTGGCTGCGAGTGGATGATTCAAAAGGGCAGGAAGGGAATTTCGGGCATTATGTAAATCCTGGGATTCAGAGTGTGTTTTCGAAAGACACGGACAATAGTAAATTAAATAGTTTAATCTTTATGTCATCAGCTGATAATGGATCAGTAAGATTTGATGTAGCTGAAGCGAGTGTTACCAAGGGTGTATGGGCGCATATCGCATTTGTAATTGATGGGAACAAAATAGTTAAGTATTATAATGGTCAGTTCGTAAATGAAATGGGAAAAGAGAATCCGTTCTCCTTTACAACGGCCAATACAAAAGATCTCTATATAGGCTATCAAGGAAATGGGTGGTACCCGCTCTACGGTACACTGGACGACCTCAGAATCTATAAAGATGCCCTGACATCTGATGAAATACAACAACTATATCAATTAGGACAAAGCATTTAGAGACGCGGGGACAGGTTCCTCGTCCCAAAAGTTGGGACGAGGAACCTGTCCCTATGTCCCGTCTCTCTTGCTTATTTGGATTTTTAAGATTATTCTGTATTTGGTATGAAGTTCAAATAAAGGGGAGTGAGTTGTGTGAAGCTTGGGCTTGAGAATTTTCTGGAGAATCATGTTCAGGAGTACAAAGGGAAGCGGATCGGCTTGGTGACGAATATGACGGGGGTCAATCATGATTTGACTCCGACGGTCGATTTATTCCACCAGCATCCGGATATTAATCTGACGGCTCTATTTGGTCCTGAACATGGACTGAGAGGGGATGCGAAGGAAGGTGCGAAGGTCGGGGATGAGACAGACCCGAAGACCGGGCTTCCTGTGTACAGCTTGTACAGTGAAACCCGCATCCCATCAAAGGAAATGCTTAATACGGTGGACGTCGTATTTTTTGACCTCCAGGATATTGGGGCTCGCTACTATACGTTCATTTACACAATGGCCAATGTTATGGAGGCCTGCGGCAAATACGGGAAGGAATTTGTCGTACTCGATAGGCCGAATCCTATCAACGGTGTAGATGTCGAAGGGAATCTCGTAGAGGAAGGGTTCACATCATTTGTGGGGCAGTATCCGATCCCTAACCGCCATGGTCTGACAATCGGCGAACTGGCACTTCTTTTCAAACATGAATTCCATATTGATTGCGATCTGAAAGTGATAGAAATGTCAGGGTGGAGTAGAGGACAGTATTTTGACGAGACGGATCTGTTTTGGGTGCAGCCAACGCCAAATACTACGACGATGGATATGATGCTCCTATATCCGGGGACATGTCTGATTGAAGGGACGACGCTTTCGGAAGGAAGAGGCACAACGAAGCCGTTTGAATTCATAGGGGCGCCATTCATAGATGGATCTAAACTGTCGGATCGGATCAATGAAATTGGTCTTTCCTCCATTATCGCTCGACCGGTTTCTTTTGTTCCGACTTACCAAAAGCACATGAATGTCCGGTGCGAAGGGATCCAACTGCATATTTCAAATCGCAAAGAATTATTACCTTATCGAACAGGTTTAAAAGTGATTGAGGCGATTGCTGAACTGTATCCAAAAGAGTTTCAGTTTAGGGAAATGAATGAAGAGGGACTGGATTTCTTCAATGTTCTCACAGGAACCGATCGTCTGAAAGAAATCATTTTAAATGGAAAAGTAGATACCTATTTAGAAGAATGCGAGATAATTTCCTCCACTTTTAAAAATCAAAGTAAAAAATATCATCTCTATTCCTGATATTTTTTGTGAACAGTTTGGAATAAAAATTTAATTTTTCAGAAAATGTTGACACAAAATTCCAGATTCTTTATGATTAATTTAATCGATTATAATTTCTGAAATTTAAGAAAATAATCGATTAAACTTTCAAGGAAAATGAAAGCGCATTCAAATTTATTTGAAGGAATGAATCAAATGATCAGTGGGGGATTAGCCCTTATTCGAGAAAGCATTTCTGCCCTCAATCGACCGGAGCAGAAGGCCGCAAAATATATATTGGAAAACCCGGAAGAAATCATTCGCCTCTCAATTCAGGAGCTGGCAAAGAGAAGCGACTCCAGTTCCTCGGCCATAATCCGACTTTGCAAAAACTTAGGGATGGATGGGTTCCGCGAACTCAAGCTGAGAGTGACAGGAGATTTGCAGGCATCAGCTAATGGAGGCGAGGAGTTTAAAGAAGTCCGCCCAAATGATGATGTCCCGACACTTATTGAAACAATCACGAATAACAGTCTGTACTCGCTGAAAGAAACCTCCAAGGTACTTGACCCGGAGAAAATAGAGCAGGCAGTTGAAGCGTTGGCAAATGCAAACCGCATCGATTTTTATGCAGCGGGCGCCTCTCAGCTGGCAGCCTTGGACGGACAGCATAAGTTCATGAGGATCAATAAACACTGCACGGCCTATATGGATTCGCATATGCAGCTGACATCTGCGGTCACACTAAGCGAATCTGATGTAGCGGTCGGAATTTCGTACTCCGGGGAAACGGTTCATGTAATCGATGCGATCCGGCAGGCGAAAAGCAACGGTGCGTTGACGATCGGGATTACAAAGTACGGCATGAACAGCCTTGCGAAAGAAGTGGACATCCTGTTGGAAACCTTGTCTTCTGAATCGGATATGAGGAGTGCCGCTACCTCATCAAGAATCGTTCAGCTGAACGTCATTGATATTTTATTTATCGGCGCAGCAGGCAAAGACTATGACCATTCCATCGAGTATTTAAGAAAATCCAGAAGCGCCATTCTACAAAGCTATCGAAAAAAATGAGGGGGGCGGGACAATGAAGCTGAAGCAGGAGCGGATTTCAAAACTGGAAGAGTACATAAAAGAATCGATTGACCGCGGGCAAATGCCGGGTGCCGTTCTCACTGTTATTACTAAAGACAGTGTCCTGTATGAACAAGCATTCGGTGCAGCCCATTCTGAAAAGAACATCCCAATGAAGACGGATACGATTTTTGATTTGGCTTCTTTGACGAAGGTATGCGCAACGCTGCCTTCCGTCCTCCGCTTAATTGAGGATGGCAGTTTGGACCTTAATGACAGGGTTTCCCGATTTCTGCCATTCTTCAATAATCAGGATATTACAATCAAACATCTGCTCACGCACTCGAGCGGTCTGCCGGCTTCCTTGAATTTTCACCGAAAATCGTATACGACGGAAGAAGCCGTCAAGGATATCGCCAATTTGTTCAAGTCGCTGGAACCGGATGAAAAAGTCATATACAGCGATTTGAATTTCATCTTGCTTGGTTATCTGGTAGAAGTCATTTCAACTATGAATCTAGCTGATTTCAGTCAGAAGTACATCTACCAGCCGCTGGGCATGATTAATACATATTTTAATCCGGATTCATCACTGAAGAATCAGATTGCTGCAACCGAATACCGGGATCATCTTCAGGATTTTGAATGGGGGACGGTTCATGATGAAAATGCCACGGCTTTTGGCGGGATAAGCGGTCATGCAGGACTTTTTTCAACGGCGGGGGACTTAACCAAGTATGCGCAGTGCTTCTTAAATAATGGGGTACACGAGGGGAAGGAACTTTTTTCTCCATATACTTTAGAAGCCTCATACAAGAATTATACGAAGGAATTAGGCACTTATCGGGGAATTGGGTGGCAGCTTGTGGATGAGGATGTTTCGCCTGTCGGTCATATTTTTCCGCAGGACAGCATCGGCCACACCGGCTTCACCGGCACCTCACTATGGTTGAATCCAAGACTTGATCTTGGCGTCATCCTGCTGACAAACCGCGTTCACTTTGGACGGGAAACCGATATCATACGTTTCCGCAAAATCGTCCATTCTTTATTGGCTATGGCGCTCAATTCTTAGGAACAGCTACTTGAAAGGGGTGATGGGGACAAGGGGGTAAGAAGCTTCAACAAATGCAAGGAACAAAAAAAGGGGGAAATACAATGAAAAAGTGGATGGCGGCCTTATTAGCTGCAATCATGGTGATGGCTTCTCTTGCGGGATGCTCTAGTAAATCGTCTGCTGAAAACGACGGCAAAACCGTTACAGTATGGAGCTGGCGCACACAAGATAAAGATATATGGGCACAAGTAGAAAAGAATTTAAAAAAACAAGGCAAAGACATCACAATCAAATTCCGCGGTGTCACACCTACTCAATATGATGCTACTCTCCAAACGGCAATGAATGGCGGAAAAGGGCCGGATATCTTGACGCTTCGCGGCGGCGGTGGTATTACGAAGTATTCCGATGCCAAACAAATCGTACCTTTGGATAAGATTGACGGCTTGAAGGATTTCTCTCCAGGAATCATGTCTCAAGTAAAGTCTGACGGAAAAACATACGCTGTGCCGTTTGCAGTCCAGACTTCCCAATTCTTCTACAACAAAGACATCTTTGCAAAATACAACCTGTCTGAACCGAAGACTTGGGGCGAATTGGTCAGCACAATGGATACCCTGAAATCTAAAGGTGTTACGCCGATGGCTGTTTCCGGACGTGAAGGCTGGGCATTGAACCTGATTGCCGATGCAGTCGGCGCAACATCATTGGGCGATGATTGGGTTAAAGGATTGATTGAAGGAAAAAATAAATTCAATGATCCGAAGTTCGTAGATGTCTTGACTCGCATCAACGATTTGAAAAAATACTTCCAAGACGGCTACTCAGCTGCAAGCTATCAGGACATGGAAACAATGTTCACTCAAGGTCAGGCTGCTATCATCCTGGATGGAATCTGGGCTGTTAATACACTCCAAAAACAAAATCCTGACTTGAAAATCGGAAGCTTCATGGCTCCTCCGGTAAACGCTGGGGATGAATCTCACATCTATGCATTCGTAGATGGCGGATACGGTCTGAATGCAAAAGCAAACAACAAAGACTTGGCAATGGAAGTTCTAAACTATACGGCTACAAAAGAATATGGCCAGCTTTATGCAGATACATTCGGTGAAATTCCTGGATACCCTGGCATTAAAGCAGCCAACGCTTCTGAATCTTTGAATCTTGCAATGGAACGCTTTGAGAAAAACTCTATCAACCAATTATTCCGCATCAGATCTCCTTTTGATAATGGGGATCCAGGAATTGCAACGCTTCTATCTGCCGGATTGCAGTCTATGCTTGCTGGCAAGCAGACTCCGCAGGAATTGGCTGATCAAGTTCAAAAAGACTTGTCGAAATGGTATAAACCATTCCAATAATAAATGAATGCGCGAGGCTGGCCCTTCAATGGGTCACCTCGTCATTTTTAGGCATCAAAAGAGAGGGGGAAATGGGATGACCAATCCATTGGAATTAGAAACAAATCCAATGCCGGTAAAGCCTTTGAAAAAAAGAAGTCTGGGCTCCGGGATCAAGAAATACGCGTTTTTACTTATGCTTATGCCTGCCCTTATCCTTTACGGCCTCTTTATTCTGTATCCATTTGTTAGCAGCGTCATCATGAGCTTCTTCGAATGGAGCGGGATCGGGCCGATGGATCATTTTGTGGGGCTGGACAACTATATGAAATGGTTGACGGAAGAGCCATTCTCCACCATGTTTTATCGGGCTCTTGGCCACAATGTCATCGTATTTGTAATCAACATCATCATCAGCATCTTCTTCGGAATGTTCATTTCATATCTGCTGTCTCAGAAAATAAGAGGATCCGGAATCTATAAAACTTTGTTTTTTATGCCTCATACACTTTCTTTGGCCGTTGTTGCTTTTTTATGGGGATTGATGCTGAATCCACAGTGGGGCGTCATCAACAACCTATTGAAAAAAATCGGACTCGATCAATTCGCACTTCCATGGCTTGGCGGGGAGCATACAGCACTGCCGGTCATCATCGGCATTGGCCTATGGCATAGCTTAGGGTTCCCAATCCTTGTCTTTTTGGCGGCGATGATCAGCATCCCTAAGTCCTTGATTGAAGCAGCAGTAGTGGACGGCGCTTCTTCGTTTAAAATTTTCACAAAGATTGTCTTTCCTCTATTGCTTCCTCCAATGCTGACCATTGCTGTACTAACGTTTATCGGCAGCTTTGGGACATTCGAACTTATTTTCCTTCTAGAAGGATCGGAAGCAGGTCCGTTCTATTCCACGGATGTGCTTGGGACGCTATTCTATCGTACCGCATTCGGAGGAATGGGAAGCACGGCGACTGGCATGGGATTAGGGGCCTCCTTGGCAACAATGATGTTCATTATCGTCATCCCGGTATCGCTGATTGCTGTTTATCTTCAGAAAAAATTCGATGTGAAGTATTAGGGGGGAGAAAATGAATATTTTACCGAGAAAATTAAAAATCAGCTGGCTCATTGTCCACCTATTACTGATTGCTTATTCTATAACGGTTGTTTATCCAGCCATCCTGGTCATTTTCAACTCCTTTAAATCGACGCAGGAAATTTTTTCGTCGCCATATGGGCTTCCAAAGTCGTTTTCCTTCATTAATTATGTTAATGCCTGGAATGAAGCAAACTTTGGGGTCTATTTTAAAAATAGTGTGTTCGTGACGCTCGTATCTGTTTTCCTTGTTTTATTGGTGGCTTCACTGGCTGCCTATGTACTTGCAAGGTTTAAATTTAAAGGAAGCTTCGTAATTTTTTTCGTCTTTCTTCTTGGGCTCATGCTCCCTATTCGATTGGCGATCATTCCGCTTTATATCCTTGTCCGTGATTTAGGACTTTTGGATACATACACGGGATTGATTTTGGTTTATGTCGCAAGTGGATTATCATTTTCCATTTTCATTTTATATACCTTTTTCAAAAGCATCCCGGAAGAAATGGTGGAAGCGGCGAAAATCGAAGGGGCTAATTCCTTCCAGATCTACTATAAAATCATGCTGCCATTGGTTCGTCCGGCATTGTCCACCGTGGCCATCTTTAACTTTATGTCTTTCTGGAACGACTTCTTCTTTCCGTATATCTTGATAAAAGATGAGGCGCTTTACACAGTGCCGGTGGGTATTACAAGCTTCTTCGGGGAATATACAACGGATTGGAGCCTTCTGTTTGCGGGACTTGCTTTGTCGATCATACCGGTTCTCATCGTTTTCTTCGTGATGTCGAAGCAGTTCATCGAAGGTTTGACAGCAGGTGCGATTAAATAAAAAGTCGGGAGAGAATGCAATGGAAGCCATAGAACATCTAGCGACAGAAAGTAGAGATAAAGAAACTCAGTATATTGACAGGCTGCCAACCGAAGAGATTTTATCTTCTATAAATAAACACGATGAAACGGTTGCTTCAAAGGTAAAAGAAGAAATCCCATCTATAACACTTGCAGTGGATGCCATTGTTGAGAGCTTTCGCAGAGGCGGCCGTTTGTTCTACGTCGGGGCTGGAACGAGCGGGCGCTTGGGAATCTTGGATGCGGCAGAATGTCCGCCGACCTATGGAACAGAGGATGAAATGATCCAAGGACTGATTGCGGGAGGATACACGGCGATACTGCACGCTGTTGAAGGGGCAGAAGATGACGAAAATTTAGGACGGGCTGATTTAAAGGCAAAAGGGATCGGTTCAGATGATATCGTCGTCGGGATTGCTGCGAGCGGCAGGACGCCGTATGTGATCGGAGCATTGAAAGAGGCGAGGGAATGCGGGGCAAGAACCGTTTCCTTGACGTGCAATAAAATGTCTCTGATGAATAAGTTTACTGAAATCCATATCAATGTGGAAGTCGGCCCGGAAGTCATCATGGGATCCACTCGTATGAAAGCAGGAACGGCGCAGAAGCTGGTCCTGAACATGCTGACTACGGCATCCATGATTAAAATGGGCAAAGTATATGAGAATTTGATGGTGGATGTGCAGCCAACTAATCTAAAGCTGATTGACCGAGCCAAGAGGATCATCGCAATGGCCACGGATTGCACCCGTGAAGAAGCAGAAGCTCTCTTCGAACAGTCCGGCGGCAGCCTCAAAGCAGCCATCATCATGCACAAATGCAGCTGCAGCAAAGAAGCGGCAGAGCAAAAATTAGCCGCAGCAAAAGGATTTGTCTACGAAGCTTTGAGAGACAGGGGGACAGGTTCCTCGTCCCACATCCGATAATTAACGAAAAAAGCAAAAGGAAGAATGGGGTTTAGGTACCCATTCTTCCTTTTTTGATGGGACGAGGAACCTGTCCCTGCGTCCCACTCCGTCTGATAATTCTAGTTTAAGTTGATTGTGATTTTCTTATCTGACCAGAAGCTTGGTGTAAAGATAAGGTCTAGATCTGGATCGTTCTTAGGCGCTTCGAAAGAGATTGTTCCTTCAACTTTACCGCCAGCTGCAAGTTCACCTGAATCCAAGGATGTATCTTGGTCTATTGTAATGATGCCAGGATCGACGATGTTACCTTGGCTGTTTTTTAATTGAAAATCAAATGAGTTATAAGAAATTTGGTCTTTTCCGCCATTTTCAATTCTAACATGAACAATGACAAATTCATTTCCGCTCTTTGGTGTTTCAAATTCATCTCCAGCAGACTTATCAATTTTTGTAACAGTTACTTTGTGATCGCCCAATTGGATGGTGTCACCCATCTTGAAAGTCGTTTGAGCTTTTTCTTTCTGAGCAGAATCTCCACCAACTTTTGCAGGTTCATTGGAGCTGTCATCTCCACCGCTTGTTGCTACGGCTATGATAATTCCTAATACGATAAGAGCAATAATTCCTAAACAACCGAATTTAAAAAACTTTTTCACTATCATTTCCTCCGTTATTTTGCAATAATATTAATTTCCACAGATTTTCATTATTTCTCTACAACTCAGGCCCGCGTTGAATAGATTTATATGTATCTGTAATACAACGGAATTAATAGTAACATAAATGAAATATAAATATATGTAAAAAACAAAAAAGGAATAAAATACTATAAGTTATACTAATATAATTATTTAGAAAATAAAAACAAATATTGCGCGTGGGACGCAAGTGGGACGCAGGGACAGGTTCCATGTCCCAAAAAATGGGACAAAGAACCTGTCCCTGCGTCCCTTGGGTTATCGTGTTATAGTAGGGGTACAAATAATATGGTGATTACATCTATGAAGGAGTTTTTCAACATGTCATATAAAATGATTGTGCTAGATTTGGATGATACATTGCTGCGGGATGACCAGACGATTTCTGAGAGGACTAAGGATGCGCTTCTCAAAGCGCAGGAGGCAGGAGTGAAAGTTGTCCTTGCATCTGGAAGGCCGACGGAAGGCATGGTCTGGGTAGCGGAAGAGTTGAATCTTGCCGACTATGGAAGTTTCATATTGTCTTTTAACGGGTCAAAAATTATAGATTGGAAGACGAAGGAAGAAATCTACAGCCGCGCACTTTCCACTGAAACGGCGCACCAGTTGTATGATATTAGCCGGAGGGAAGATGTCGGGATCCTTACTTATGCGGATGGAGCTATTATAGTAGAAGAAGAAAACGAGTTTGCGTCTGTTGAAAGTAGATTAACAGGATTGCCTGTCAAGGTCGTGCCCAGCTTCAAAGATGCAGTACGCGAACCTGTCGTCAAAGCATTGATGCTGAAGGAAGGGGAACGCTTGGCAGAGGTCGAGAAGAAACTGCAGGCGGAACTTGACGGAAGTTTAAGTGTGATGCGGTCGAAGCCATTTTTCCTGGAGTTTACTGAACTCGGAGTGACAAAGGGAGCAAGCCTGGATTATTTGATTGGTCAATTGGGCATCAAGAAGGAAGAGATGATCGCGGTCGGCGACAGCTACAATGACCAGACGATGATCGAGTTTGCAGGGCTTGGCGTCGCGATGGGGAATGCACCTGACGACATCAAGGAAATCGCTGATTACGTGACAGCTTCCAATATGGAAGACGGGGTCGCGGAAGTGGTGGAGAAATTTGTGCTGGAGGAGCTAGCAAGAGTCTAAATTTTGTAAAGAGGATGGAGTTTTCGTCAAGGGAACGAGGGGAGAAAAGCGTTTTACCAGTTGGTAAATTTATCAATGAGGTTTCCCCCTCAAATATTCGGGGTAACTAATGGTCATATCCTAATTCAAACGAAAAGGAATGATCATCTTGACGACAAAAGAGCTTCATTCTATTTTGGAAAAATCCATCAGTATGAGCAGTGGAGAAGAGGCAAATCCTGCACTAATCCTTGAAATGCTCAAACAAGAACTTGGACAAGTCTATAATAAAACAGCGGAATAATAAAAATAATAGATTTAGAGAATAGCGCCCTCTGCGGAGAGGGCGCTATTTTTGCGTATAGGCGTGATGGAATTAACACCCCACGTGACAAAGTAACACTCCAGGTGACTGTCACGCCCCGGTTTTTGTCGAACGGTGCGGTGCGTGTCTCCAATTGCTTCGCTGCTGTATACAATAGGGCAAGAAGGTTTGGAAGGGGAGGCTCTGTAAATGAAGGAACAGGATGATTTTTTGCTGGAGGAAGGGAGTATTTTTCCGGGTAAGACGTATGTGGAGTCTGTGCTGAAGCCTGTTTTTGAGGATCAGCGGGATTACTTGTTTGAGGCAATGTTTGATATTCACCGCGCACATGTGATCATGCTTTCTGAGCAGGGGATTTTAAAGGAAGAGGAAACAGCCATCATGCTGAAAGGGATTCAGAAAACCGCTGAAATCGAACCGTCTTCAATTTCCTATAGTCCTGAATTTGAAGATCTTTTCTTTATGATGGAAGCGAAGATAGCGGATGAAATAGGGGAGGAACTGGCTGGAAAAATCCATATGGGCAGGAGCCGGAATGATATGGGGGTGGCGATGTACCGGCTGGTTCTGCGCGAAAAGCTGCTCAGCTTAATACACGCTGCAAACTCCTTGAGCGACGCCATCTTATTTCATGCAGAACAGCACACAGAAACGTATATGACGGGCTACACACACACGCAGCCTGCTCAGCCAACGACGTTAAGCCACTATTTCCTCGCCATTTATGATGTACTCCAACGGGATATCACCCGGCTGTGGTCAGCGTTCGAGCAGGTCAATCAATCGCCGCTTGGGGCGGCCGCATTGACGACCACCGGCTTTCCTATTTCACGGGCTCGAACATGTGAACTGCTGGGCTTTCGACAAACCATAGAAAACTCCTATGACGCCATTGCCGGGGCAGATTATTTACTGGAGTCGGCATCGTCTATCATGGTCCTGATGGTGGACACTGGCCGATGGACCAATGATTTCCTCCAGTATGTCACACGGGAATACGGTGCGTTCCGGGTGGCCGATCCGTATGTTCAAGTTAGCAGTATCATGCCTCAAAAGCGGAACCCTGTCTCCATTGAACATGCCCGTTCATTGGCGAGCAGTGCTTACAGTGATGCACTCGCAGCGATGAATATGATTCACAACACCCCATTTGGCGACATCGTGGACACGGAGGATGACCTGCAGCCCCAACTATACCGGGCGGCGGATAAAGCGATCCGCGTGCTGAACTTGATGCGGGCTGTTATTACGACGTTGAAGGTAGATGGGAAGAAGCTGATGGAAGGCGCGTCTAAATCATGCATCACCATTACCGAGCTTGCAGATACACTGGCGAGGGACCACGATGTCTCTTTCCGAAAGGCCCACTCCATTGCGAGCTCCATTGCCAAAAGAAGCGTTATGGAAGGAAAAGAGCTCTATGACTGGACAGTCTCTGAAATCAATAACATCATCCAGGAATTCGGGGTGCAAGTTTCGCTGGGAAAAGAACAGTGGGAACGAGTCATCTCTCCGGAGTATTTTGTAAAAATCCGCTCAATACAGGGAGGACCGGCCCCAGTCGAAGTGAAAAGGATGATTGAGGAAAGAAAATGTGCACTTGAAGGGTGCATCGAAAAATGGCGAGCCGCTGCAGATGGGCTGGCTAATAAACAAAGGGACCTGCGAAACAAAACTCTTTGACTTAGGAAATTTTCATGCAGACTACAGGTGTGATAGAATGAGTCTGCATACATAATGTGGAATTTTATTGGAGATGAATGATTTGCAATTTGTTTTGATACTGATCCCCGTTTTTATCATTTTTGGCATAGGCTTCATCGGTCAAAAGGTCATAGGGTTTGAACCCCGTAAATTATCGACCATGGCCCTTTATTTGATGTCGCCGTTCCTTGCTTTTCGGACTTTTTATAAAAATAATGTGGATCTCGATTACTTATATTTAACGATTTTTGCACTAGGACTGTGCTTTGGACTGATCGCCATTGTCTATGTGGTGGCTTATTTCAAAAAGTATTCCCGGAGTGAAACGAGTTCGATGATTCTGTGCTCCGTCTTCATGAACAATGGAAATTACGGGACGCCGGTCGCTTTGTTTGCGTTCGGAGCAGCGGGATTTGACGTGGCGGTCATCCTGATGGTCATCCAGCAGCTGATAATGAGTACAGTCGGTCTTTATTATGCGGCAAAAGGGAGTGAGCATCAGAATGCCGGTTTCAGAGTCGCCATTGGTTCTGTTATAAGGATGCCGGTCGTTTATGGCGCAATCCTTGGATTAGCTGTTCAGCTTTCGCATGTGAAGATGCCGAAAGAAATCTACAAGCCAATCGATATGATTGCCGATGCTACAATCCCGACCATCATGATCATCTTGGGAATGCAACTCGCGAGCATTTCACTGCGGTCGTTAGAAATTGAAAAAATGACGATTGCTCTGCTCATCAAATTCTTGATTTCACCGCTTCTCGCCGTGGTATTTGCATTCATGCTGCCGGTCTCAGAAGTGGTGAAGGACATCATGATCCTGATGGCAGCAATGCCCACTGCAGCAAACACAACTATGTTTGCTCTGCAATTCAACACCAAGCCGGAATTCGTATCTTCCGTCACACTCGTCAGCACCCTGCTCAGCATCCTGACCCTGCCGATTATGCTATACATCCTGTCGTGAAGGGGAAGGGACACGCCCCGGTTTTTGTCGATTGATAGAAAATAAATAACCCGCTGATGCCACTGAAATGGCAGAGCGGGTTTTTGAATTGGAATTTTTCTTTTTGTAGGATATTCGCGGTTTTAAACGTTGTAGTTAATAGTTTTTGTTTGTCATAAAGAAGAGTAAATATAGAGGTCGAATCAGTTTTGGGCTATGCGGATGATTTTTTTTAGTTTATGAATATCCGTCTTATTTTCCCAATGCTCCTTTACAAGAAGATCAAGTTGATCCTTGATGACTTGCTGGCCTTCTTCAAGTCTGTCTAATCTTGATTCCATTTGATCCACTTTTGATTCAATGTTATCAAAACTGGTCTCAATCTTATATGGCCTTGATTCCACTTTCTCAAATCTAGATTCCAGTCGATCAAATCTCTCGTTCATTTGTGTACTCAACTCTTTTATCGCTTGAAGTACTTGATTTGTCTCCATTTAAATCAACACCTCTCTAGTAGAAATATACCATTTTGCAGAAATGAAAGGCACCCCGGAAAACGAGATGCCTTCAATTCATTTATTCAGCAGTAACTGCTTCTTTTTCAAGTACAGCCATACGCTCAGCTACTTCTTCTTCAGTTAAGTTGTGCTCAACGATATAGCGGTTGTTTGGATGCGTGCGGCACTCGTGGGAGCAGCTGCGCATATGCTTATGCTCGTTTTCTTCAGAGCAAAGGATTTTCTTGTTGCAGAATGGGTTTGCGCAGTTCACGTAGCGCTCACATGGTTCCCCTGAGAAATAATCTCTTCCGACAACCACGTGCTCCTTGCGATTGACAGGAACCCCAATTCTTTCATCGAATACGTAAAGTTGGCCGTCCCAAAGTTCGCCTTGTACTTCTGGGTCTTGACCGTAAGTGACGATTCCACCGTGCAGCTGAGCCACATCCTCAAAGCCTTCTTTTAGAAGCCATCCGGAGAATTTTTCGCAGCGGATTCCGCCAGTGCAATACGTAATGATTTTCTTGCCTTCAAACATATGTTTATTTTCGCGGACCCAATCAGGAAGGTCGCGGAAATTTTCGATATCAGGACGAATAGCGCCTTTGAAATGCCCAAGGTCGAATTCGTAGTCATTTCGAGCATCAAGAAGGATTGTATCTTCCTCTTGAATCTGTTCGAAAAATTCTTTCGGACTTAAATATTTTCCTGTTAATTCGTTCGGATTCACATCGTCTTCAAGTCGCAGCGTTACAAGCTCCGGACGGTAGCGAACTTTCAGTTTCTTGAAAGCGTGTCCTTCAGCTTCATCGATTTTGAATACTGTATCAGCGAAGCGAGGGTCGTTTTTCATTGCTTCCATATAAGCATCGGTCTGCTCGATTGTACCGGAAACCGTACCGTTGATTCCTTCTCTAGCGATCAAAATGCGCCCAAGAAGATCGAGGCTTCTGCAGAGCTCTTTATGCTCTTTTGCATATTCCTCAGGATTTTCAATCTCAACGTACTTATAGTAAAGAAGTACCCTGTATTGATTGTTTTCAGTTGTCATAGCTTATTCCACCTATCGATTAATATTTGCAAGATATAATCTTAGGATTTAACGTTTCCTCATTACTCTTACGATTCACTATTATAACAAAAAAACGGAATAATGCTAACCTGGCGTTAATATCCTTTTATTTCCATGACACTACAGGTGACTGTCACGTCCCGGGTTTTGTCGAATTGTGCAATGAATCCCCCTCATTTTTACTGATTGTCTTATTCCTCTTATAAAGATAGTAGACTATGCATGCCAGCAGGGTTATGAGCGAAATGGAAAGGCCGATTTTAAAGTAGGGAGTGACGTATGTTAATTCCACTTTGTGGTCCCCTCTTGTTATTGGCACCCCGATAAAAGCAAAATTGGTTTCGATTGGTTTGACTTCTTTCCCATCTACTTTAACTTTCCATCCTTTGCTGTAAGGGATGGACATATAGAGGAGGCCGCCATTTTCCGAATGGATTGTTCCTTGCAAATTTTCTGGTCCGTATTGAATGTCCTTTAAAGCGATAGCTTTTCTTTCAGACGTCCTTTTTTGCAGGGTATCGAGAGAGTTAAATAAAACCTGTAATGAACTTATTTTATACTTTCCAGGTGAAAGACTGATATAAACGGTGTTTTTATAAAGATGAGTACCAAGGTTCATTACAAAATGGGTTTGAGGAAGAGAGTAGGGCTCTGAAGAATCTCTCTTAATCAATGTCTTCCCATTGATCGATACAGTAAATCCATCGCCATTCTTTGATTCAATATTGAACTCTGTCAAAAATTCTCCTGCTAACTTGCTTGCAGGGGCACTTAATGGGATGACGATAGTTGCCTTTTTGCCAGCAGCCAGCCAATCCCCATCATATTTCACATTCTGAAGTGTGGTACCAACGAGACCATCATGAAGTACCATTGTCTGGAGCTGATCAAGGTTGAAATTCTTCATCCCCAGTTTTTCAGGAGCTTCCTCCGTTACCGCTCCCGCCAAGAGAAGCTGATCTTTTTCAGCTGCATTTAGCGTATTGAATGTATTTTCATCGATTCCTTCCTCATACATGAACCCGACGGGAAGAGAATTTTTATTTTCATAAATGGAGTAGCCATTCAAATCGTTAATCTTCTTGTATCCGTATGGTGTATATGAACTGCCGGGAGGAACAACATAATATTTAGTCCCCAGCATATTTTCCAAAAAGGTCCGTCCGTCTAGATTTTTAAATTGGCTGGGGGAATCCATTTGCAAGACTGAATAATGTTCCTTTAGAAACCGTGAGACATTATAGGGTATCAAGCTTTGATAGGCGCTGAATCCATTATATCTGTATAATAGCTGGGCATTGTGATGGCCGGTAAATAAATTATCAGCCCACATGATTCGATAAAAGGAAGAGTCGCGATTATGTATATAATCAATTATTCTTTGCGCCGCTTTATTATCAACTCCGGTCGGCCCGAATACTTTATCACCTGAAGCTCTTGCCTCTTTAAATGATCCTAGCTCCATTTTAAAAGAATAATAGTTTGTCCAAATAATATTAATCAGGATTAAAGTTAAAAATGTCCCTTTTAAAACATTTGTGGGAATTTTTTTTACGAGAACTAATAAAACAAATGACATCATAAAAAGAGCAATATAAAAAATATGGCTTCCATCAACTTCATTTGGTGTAGAAAGTTTTTTAAAAAAACATATTCCTAAAGCCACTGCCGTAATGGAAGTGAAGATAGGGAAAGATTTCTTTTCTTCTGACACCCAATCCAACACATATGGAATGAAAAGGGCAACAGTAAAAATAAATAAATAGAGCCAACGGTATTGGATGGCAGAAAACCCGTTAAAAAAGGAATAAACCTCAGGGATGCCGTAGAGAACTATGAAAAATAATGTGAAATAAAATCGAATTCGAATTTCACGCTCTTTTATTCTGCTGCCGATCAGTATCAATAATAAGCATGCAATCGGGACTGTTATGGTACTTGTATGAACAAATAAGTTGAATACCATACCTTTATAAAAATCTGCCTGGAAAAGCAAAGGGATTTCGATTTTTTTTCCGAACCGATCTGCGTGGAGGAACTGATAAACGGCTGGCAGGAATGAGAAAGCTCCCATTAGGAAACCAATCATATAGATTTTGGTGATTCTTAAATAATGTAAAAAGAAATTCTTCCACCGGGGTGAGCGGTTATGCAGGAAATAATAAATTCCCCCATACAAGAAGATATACACGGAATTAATGAAGGCAAAATAAAAGTTGGAACTTACAATTACCATGATGCTGATCAGGAATGGATAGGGATTTTTTCTTTCAAATAGCAGATGCAATCCTAATATTGCAAGTGGGAGCCATACCATAGCATCCGTCATAAAATCAGAAAAGAAATTATATCGCAAGAACATAACAGAGCCCACATATACAAGCGCTCCAGCTAATGAGGATAAAATAGACCGTGACTGGGAGCGAAGCAGAAGGAAGAAAAATTGCATCGCCAGAAACGATTTGAAAATACTTATATAAAACTTGATATCTATTAAATCTTTAAGGGAATGGACATCAAAACATAGGGATAACCAAAAGTAAATGGACGTACTGTAGTAATAGATGAACTGGCCGAATAAATCCCCGCCAAGCCCGTAATTCCAAGACCAAAAAAAATGTCCATCTCTAAAGGCATGATGGAGGTAATCATGGAAAATCAAATATTGTTCAACCGTATCTCTTCCGGTTGGTGAAAATAAAGCCCCAGACATAAAAAAATAAAGATGCATACCAAGAGCTGCTGATAGCATCAGGAAAGCGGGAAATACGTATAACTTTAATTTGTGCAACAAAATAGTTACCTCCAACAACAAAGGATTATTTGGTTAGTATGAATCGTGAAATGGCAAATGTAAATGGAATGGCCAGTAAAGATGCCAGAAGCGGTGATATTTGTTCATTCCAGTGAAAAAGTTCTACAAGAATATAAATGGCTGAAGTTGTTACAGTAATATTCACCACATATGTAAGCGGGAATTGTAAAAATTTCTTCAGTGTTGGCTTTGTTTTATAAGTGAAATAGGAATTCATGTAAAACGAGCCAACCATGCTGATGAGAAAAGCCATTATGTGGGAGGCTAAATAATAAATTCCCAGGACACTTTGGAATAAAAGATAAAGTATATAATAAGTTAAGGTATTGATGCATCCAACTATGATAAATCTAATGATTTGGTTAAACATGATCATTTTTCCATCCTATCGATACAGATTGGCTTTTTCTTTCTTTTGAATATGTGCTTTTTCTATATTAAGTTCTTCAATAATATAATGAGGACGCTGCTTTGTTTCATAATAAATTCGTCCGATATACTCCCCGATCATGCCCATGAAAGTAAGCTGGATTCCCCCGAGAAATAGGACTGCTGAAATGGTTGTGAAATAACCGGGCACATCAATGCCATATAAGAAAATGCGGATAAGCATAGCGAAAATATAAATAACGGATAAGGAAGTTATCATCAACCCAAGATAAATAGCTAAACGCAGGGGCTTATTATTAAAAGAAATGATTCCGTCGATGCCATAGTTCAGCAGCTTGGAAAAACTCCATTTGCTTTCGCCGTGCTCTCGCAGGACATTATCATAATGAATGATATATTCTTTGAAACCGATCCAGCTGAATAAACCTTTTGAAAAGCGATTATACTCATTCAGCTCCAGCAGGGAATCTACAGCCTTTCGACTGAGGAGTCTAAAGTCGCCTGCACCATTCTCCAGTTTCACATCCACAAAATAATTGATGAATTTGTAGAAGCTTTGAGAATAATATTTTCGCAGCGGTGCTTCGCCTTGCCGATTTCTCTTCGCGATAACTTGATCATAGCCCTTCTCATAACCAAGGACCATTTCTGGAATCAGGGAAGGAGGGTGCTGTAAATCTGCATCAATGATGATCATCACATCACCTGAAGCATATCGGAGACCTGCAAGCATTGCTGCTTCCTTACCAAAATTCCTGCTAAAAGAAATATACTTAACGTGCGCATCATCATGAGCCAAATCTATTATAATATCCTTTGTAAGATCTTTGCTTCCGTCATTTACAAGAATAATTTCATATCTATATCCTTCGTAGGCCAAAACCTCAGTTATATTCTTATAAAAGGCTTTCAAACCCAATTCCTCATTGAAACATGGTACTACCACCGAAATCATCATTTACCAATTCATCCTTTAAAAGTAATTAATCTGCTACACATTATACCAAATAAATCGGGTGGTGACAGGCACCACCCGATTTTTGTCGAATCCCTTCCTTCCCTAGTAAATTATGGTTTAATTTACTATAATGGTAATAAATAGTTTGGGAGAATGCTGGCCGTGGTTTTGCGGATGACTCTAATGGAAAAGGGATGTGCAGTGTGACTAATACTGAAAAAAAGAAGAAAAAGGGATTTATACCAGTCAGGATTAATTTACTGTTTTTTGCCGTATTTTTATTATTTTCTTTACTGATCTTGCGTCTTGGTGTAGTTCAGATTGTGTTCGGTCAGGATTACAAAAAAGAAGTGGAGCGTATTGAAGACGTCACCGTGCCGATGTCGTCCCCGCGTGGGAAGATGTTTGATAAAAACTTCAAAGCCATCGTAGATAACACTCCATTAAATGCCATCACTTACACGAGGACGCAATCCACAAAGCAGGAAGATATGCTGAAGGTTGCCAGAGAGCTTGCCACGATGATCAATCAGCCTACAAATAAAGTCACAGAGCGGGAAATGAAAGACTTTTGGATTATGAAGCATCCAAATGAAGCAAAAGAAAAAATCACAAAAGAAGAGTGGGATAAGTTTAAAGAGAAGAAGCTGGACAGCGACCAAATCTATGATCTTCAACTAAAGCGCATCAAGGAAGAAGAATTAAAAATGCTGTCGAAATCCGATCTTGAAGTGCTGGCTATTTACCGGCAAATGATTGGCGGCTACAATCTCGTTCCACAGACAATAAAGAACCAGAATGTAACCGATGAAGAATTTGCCCGGGTAAGTGCTCATCTTGAATCTTTGCCAGGGGTGAATATCACGACGGATTGGGATCGTTATTATCCTTATGGATCCACGCTGAAAACCATATTGGGGAATGTTTCTGACAAAAGCGAAGGTCTGTCCAAAGAACTTGCCCCTTACTATATTGCCAAAGGATACAGCCGGAACGACCGGGTTGGCAAGAGCAACTTGGAGCTGCAGTATGAAGATATTCTTCAAGGGGAAAAAGGGAAGATTTTAAATCTAACGGATAAATCAGGCAATGTCATCAGTTCTGAAACGGTTTCCGAAGGGCAGAGAGGAAAAGATATCGTCCTTTCCATTGATATGGAACTCCAGAAAAAAGTGGATGAAATTTTATCTAAAGAGTTGTGGGCGGCTATAAAATCCCCGGGACACGAGCTCTTGGACCGTGCATTCGTTACAATGATGAACCCTTATACAGGAGAAATTTTAGCCATGGCGGGAAGGCAATATGGCATAGATGATGAAACCGGAAAGCCGATACTAAAGGATTTTACTCAAGGGGCTTATACCACCTCTTATGCCCTAGGGTCTGCTGTAAAAGGTGCAACAGTCCTGACCGGGTATAAAACAGGAGCCATTAAACCAGGGGATTATATTTACGATGAGCCGCTGTATATTGCCGATACACCAAGGAAAAAATCCTATGTCAACATGGGGAACATCAATGATTTGACTGCCCTGAAGCGATCATCCAACGTGTACATGTTTAAAACCGCTATCCGGATTGGGCATGGTGTTTACCGTCCGCATGCTGCATTGCCATTGGATTTAAGCGCCTTTGATACGATGCGGAACTGCTTCAGACAATTCGGTCTTGGTGTAAGGACCGGGATTGATTTGCCAGATGAACAGGTTGGATATGAGGGTAAGGTCAAACTGCCTGGACTCCTGCTCGACTTTGCCATCGGCCAGTATGATACATTCACACCGCTTCAGCTCGTACAATATATTTCTACGATTGCAAACGGCGGATATCGTATGGAACCGCACGTGTTGAAAGAAATCCGTGAACCGGTTAAAGATCCGGGTGAAATCGGTCCGATCATTGAAGAAGTCGAGCCAAAGGTGCTGAATACACTCGATATGAAGCCGGAATGGATTGCACGGGTGCAGGAAGGATTCAGGCAAGTTGCCCAGGAGCCGGGCGGAACAGCTTATTCGACCTTCTATACTTCCAGATACAGTTCAGTAAAAACAACTTACAGCCCTGCTGCCAAATCAGGGACAGCCCAAGGATTGTATGATGGGCCGAAACGGGCGGAATTCGTCAAAGCAGGCAAAGAAATTCCGATGACCTGGAATCTGACGCTCGCCGGCTATGCCCCTAACGACCATCCGGAAGTAGCCTTCTCCGTAGTCGTCCCATGGGCGTATCAGGAAGATGCACACAACCCGAACATCAACTACAAAATCGGGAAGCAGATCATGGATGCCTACTTTGAACTGAAAAAACAAAGGGAAGAGCAGGGACTCAACCAAACCTCTGCCGTCCAAAAAGTCGAGAATCAAAAAGAAGTGAAAAATGGCCAAACCAATACCCGCGAAGAAAACAACGGAGAGTAAAATGGTGGGACATGGGGACAGGTTCATTGTCCCAGTTTAGCCATAGTGGATCGTGAGAATCTGAGTATAGAACCGACAAGGATGCAGCCTCAGCGGCTGCATCCTTGTCGTCTTTATTCCCAATCATTTTTAGCTTGATCACTAAAATTCCAAGCCATTCTTTTGCTGTAATATGTAAGTTCTCAAAATCCCCAGGTGCAAATTTGTTCAAATAAACAGATATGATTCGGCCAGTACGATAATCTGCGGGAAATGGGACCACTGGGATGCCAACTTTTTCAAAGCAAAGGACGGAACGTTTCATATGGAAGGCTGAAGTGACTAAAATCGGTTTTTCAAAATGGTGTTTCTCCATCAATTTTTTCGTATACTTGGCATTCTGCTCGGTATTTAAACTTTTGTCATCAATGATAATTTTATTTTCCGGGATTCCCAGCTGTAATAACTGCCGCTTCGCAATATTCCCCTCATTCCCGGTATCCGGATACACCTGTCCGCCGGAAATGATTAGAGGAAGGTTCGTTTCTATTTGGAGCCGGGCAGCGGTCAGCAGCCGGTTAGAAGCAGCGCCGGATAAAATTCCTGTTGTCCCGTCCATATCAGGGGATGTAACACCGCCGCCGCCAAGCATTACGATTACATCACCATTGGGTTTCTGGGGCGGAGGAGTATAAGCGTATTCCAGTTGATGTATGGCGAGTTGGCCAATCCATGTTGTCGAGAGAAGATATAGTAGTAAAGAAAAAATAAGTGCAAGTCTGGCCCCGTTCTTATTTCTTTTCTTATAGAGCCAAAAAACCGCCGCCCACAGTAAAAGAATAAAAATGCCCGGGGGCAGGAAAAAACTATACAAAAATTTTATAGCATAAATCAATTAGGGTCCTCCTTGAAACAGTTAACTAGTTACATTTTAACCTAAATATGGATAGGTTGATAGTCAATAAATAAGGCACTCGGCCAATTCCCAAGTGCCTTTAACTATAGTTGGATTTTAATAATTGAGAGTGGATTCTATGGATATTGAGGATAAACAAAGGTTTTTTATGGGGAGTTGGTGTTGATATGATGTTTTATTCCATCCCAATCCGCTTTTTTACTTTATGAAGGTCTTTTTTATGCTCCGATTGATCCATTCTATCTGCCAATCTGTCCATCCTTCTTTCTAACTTATCAAAACGCTCATTGACCTTCGTTTCGAACTGAGAAAGCTGGTTTTTTAAATCGCGAATTGCTTGCAAGACTTCATCCATAATCACACCTCCTTTTCGTCAATTATAACAAAAAGGAGAGCAAACATTGAAAGATTCCAGTGAAAACCAGTAACACTCCAGGTGACTGTCACGCCCCGGTTTTTGTCGACGCAAACGACACAAAAGTGACAGGCACCACCCGACTTATGGCGAATCCTCCCATAGAAAAACTCGCCATTACCGTTCATGGCGAGTTTTTTATTGTATTTAATCTAACACCGCAAACCTTACCTAGCTCAAGACTCTTCCTTCAATAAATCTTCCCCAATGATGCGTACCTCGCGTTCTAATTCCACACCGAACTTTTCCTTCACCGTCTTTTGCACGTGGCGGATCAGCGAGATGTATTCTTCGGCAGTGGCATTATTCTTATTTACAATGAAACCTGCGTGCTTCGTAGAAACCTGTGCGCCGCCGATGCTTGCCCCTTGCAGCTCGCTATCTTGGATCAGCTTGCCGGCAAACATACCAGGAGGGCGCTTAAACACACTTCCGCAAGAAGGGTATTCCAACGGCTGCTTGGATTCACGCTTGAAAGTAAGGTCATCCATGATGGCTTTGATTTCATCATAGCTGCCTGGCTTCAATTCAAACACAGCCTCAAGTACAATGTCTTCATTTTCAGCAATATTGCTTTTGCGGTAGTCAAGATCAAGATCCGCAGCATCACGCTTCACAAGGTTACCATTGCGGTCCACAACAATCGCATAGTCAAGAACATCCTTGATTTCTCCGCCGTAGGCACCAGCGTTCATGAATAGGGCGCCGCCGACAGTACCCGGGATGCCGCAAGCAAATTCAAGCCCACTCAATGTCTTTTCCAAAGCAAACCTTGAAGCATCAATGATTCGTGCACCACTCTGGGCAGTCAGTTTCGTCCCGTCTGAAGAAATGTCCTTGAAGTTCTTAAGGTTCAGCACAATCCCGCGGATCCCACCGTCTTTAACAATCAAATTCGATCCATTTCCGATCAGAGTGAATGGAATGTTTTCCGTTCTCGCCAACTTCACAACCGCCTGTACTTCTTCATAAGTGGTAGGCGTGATAAAGAAATCCGCCTTCCCGCCGAGTTTTGTATACGTATGATTTCTAATCAATTCATCTATCTTTAAGTTCTCATCTTTCACAATCGATAACAGCTTTTGCTGAATGTCGTTTTTAATCATCATTTAATCATCCTAGTAAAGTAGTCAATAAATTGGGTGAAAGCCCCCTCATCATTATATGATGAATCAACCAAAAAGTTAAATCCTCTGTTATTACCATTTGATATGCCCATGCTACATTACCCTAAAAATCAAAGAAGTAATCCTACAGGTGACTGTCACCACCCGGTCACCACCCGGTTTTTGTCGACAATTGTCATAATTTTGTTGTAGGGATTTATTGGAAATGTAATGTATTTCACGAAAATTTCTGGTACAGTTTTTAAAAGGATTAGAAAAGGAGATATATTGCATTGACGACGCAAGAGTTATATAAAATATTAGAAAAATCCATCCAGTTAAGTAAGAAGGAAGATATGGATGCATATAAAATATTGTTGTTGCTCGAAAAGGATCTTGAACCTCTTTTGAATATTGACGACGAAAAGCATTAACTAGCTTAAGAGTTTAAGGACCCTTACCCTGAGTATAAATCCACTTTTAGTAGATTATACTTGATTTGTAAGGGTTTTTAATTCAAATGAGGTGTTCTCAAGCATGAAAGTCCTGCGGATTGTTTTTTTAGTCATTTTAATATTTATTTTCACCTGTACCCAGAGTTTCACTGATTTAATGTATAAAGGGATAATTGGATTCAGATTTAATTCTGATCCGAATTTTATGGAAATGCTTCAGTTTCGCTTAACAGATCTAATGAACGAACATTATATCATTCAAAAAATCGGTCATTTTTCCAGCTTCGGCATTTTGGCGGGGTTCATTTATTCTTGGTTAAAAAAATACCGGTTGGCGCTGCTGGTAGCCATTAGCTATGCAGTCTCGACGGAGATTCTTCAACTATTTTTTTTCCGCGATGGAAGAATTGTCGATATGTTCATCGATACTGCAGGCGTGGTGACAGCCTTGCTGCTTATCATCATTAAAAAGCAGGTTGATATAGAAGCCGTTAAAAGCGCGAAATAACTTGGAAATAACGTTTAATACAGCAATCTGCCAATCAGTTTTATCCATCCAAAAAAGGATAACCACAGGGGGATGCTAAATAGCGTACCCCACAACAGGCCGATTAAAAGGCTGCCCTCGTGTTCATGCTCATTCATTTCGATCACTCCAAATAAGGTATGTAATCAGTTTTGACATCCCTTGCTGAATTTAAAATTGGGTTAAAGCTTTTTTGCGGATATTTCTTCAAGTCTATGGTATGTTTACTTTAAAAAAGGAGTGAACCGGATGACACTGAACGAATGGTTTGAAAAAGGCATGACATCTAAGGAATACGTGGATTCGATGCAGGTACATAAAGAAAATTTGCAGAGTGTATATGAAGGATTCAATATTCCAGAAAAAGATTTATCTTTATGGAAAACGGTTGCTGACCGGGGACTTCGAGCGATTGTCCTGACAGAAGATTGGTGCGGGGACGCTATGGTGAATGTCCCGATATTGATGAAAATCGCAGAAGCTGCAAACATCAAAATGAGCCTCCTTCCAAGGGATCAAAACCTTGAGCTTATGGATCAGTATTTAACGAATGGAACGTCAAGGGCCATCCCGATTTTCATCTTTATCAATGAAGCAGGAGAAGAAGTTGCTGTGTGGGGGCCGCGTGCACCTAAAGTGCAGGAATTTGTCGACCAAGTTCGTGCTGATATGCCGGATAAAGAAGCGCCGGACTTCAAAGAGAAGCAGCAGAAGATGATTCAAACATTGACGAAGAAATATACAAGTGACCAAAGCGTTTGGGACACCGTCTACGAGAGCATAAAAGAAAAAATAAAATAAGCAGGCGATTAGCCCGGAAGTTCAGTGTAAAGCTGAGCTTTCCGGGCTTTTTTAATGAAGAAAATTCGGGTGGTGACAGTCACGCCCCGAATTTTGTTGTAAAATGTCGCAACTTTCGGCCGATATAAGAAAGGAGAGAGTTTACATTTTTGCCTGGCAAAGTGGAGGCATCAGTTCTTGAAGGACAGACAGAGGGGGATACGTATGTTACAGAAGTGGAGAAATATCAAGATTGGCGGCAAATATTTGTTTGCCCTTGGTGCCGTTATATTGCTGTTCATTATCGCAGCATTATTGGTTTTCACACAATTGAAGGTTATTAATGATAGTGTGGTTCGATTGGGGAACCAGAGCGACCGATCCGTAGCCATTACGGAAATGGGATCTTTATTCCGCTCGAAATCAATCCGGGTCTATGACTATCAAAGAAGCCCGAGCCAAGATGTAATAAAACAGTATAAAGACAGAATTGATGAGTTTAATCAGCTGATGAAAGATATCGAACCAAGCATCGATACACAGCAGGAAAAAGATTTATTTGTAACTGTTACCTCATTTAATGACAAAATGGATGACCTATTTTTAAATCAATTTGTCTCAGCTGTGGACAGTGATAATACTGGTCAAGCAGCCCAGATTTTGAATCAGATTAGTGTACTGCGCCCGCAAGCCATCGCCAAGTTGGATTCCCTTGAGCAAACAGTTGAAAAATCCAGGAGCCAAGCGCAGCAGGATACCAATGCAGGACTGGCAAAAAGCTTTTTCATTTTGTTGATTTCTATCGTAGCAGCTTCTATTATTGGAATCGCTCTTATTTTGCTTATTAACCGCGCCATCCGTTTGAATTTGAAAAAGGTTGTTACGACAGCCAATTCCATTGCAGACGGAAATTTAAATATCCCTGACTTGGATTATAAGGGGAAAGACGAGATCGGACAGCTCAGCACGTCCATCACACATATGAAGAATCAGCTTGCTCGTTTAGTCAAAGAAATCCAAGAGGTTTCGGAAAGAGTGACTGGACAAAGCGAGGAGTTGACGCAGTCCTCTAATGAAGTTTTGACAGGGACCGAGCAGATTGCAGCTACGATGCAGCAGCTTTCTGCAGGGGCTGACCAGCAGGCAAGCTCTGCCGGTGAATTGACTGAAAGAATGAAAAACTACAGCAGAACCGTTTCTCATACAAATGATTTAGGGGAAAATGTTACGGCATCCTCAATGGTGGTTTTAGAGAAAACCAATGAGGGCAGCAGCTTGATGAATGAATCCATCGGTGCCATGAACAAGATTTTTGAAACGGTGGAGGATGTTTCGAAAAAAATGAGCGGCCTTGAAGCACAATCAAGGGAAATTTCCACACTGGTAGAAGTGATACAAGGAATCGCTGACCAAACCAATCTATTAGCTCTCAACGCAGCCATCGAAGCAGCAAGGGCAGGGGAGCACGGAAGAGGGTTTGCAGTGGTAGCTGACGAGGTAAGGAAGCTAGCAGAAGAAGTGACCAACTCCCTTTCCGGCATTGTCTCCAATGTTGAAGGAATCCAGCAGCAATCCTCGCTCATTTCTTCTTCACTTGAAGACAGCTTTGAACAGGTGAAAAAGGGAACGGAAAGCGTAAAAATCACTGGAGAAACATTTGAAATGCTGAAGGGATCCATTAATGCCATGGTCGGCCAGATGAATGAAATCGGCGCCAACATGGCACAGATTTCAAGCGAATCCGGCGAAATGAATACTGCCATCGAAAGTATTGCAGCGGTAACGGAAGAATCCGCAGCGGGAATCGAGCAGACTTCTGCAACAGTCCAGCAATCCAATAGCATCATGGAAGAAGTAGCTAAGAGCTCGACCGGATTGGCCCAACTTGCTGACAGCCTCAACAGCCTGGTGAGGCAATTTAAAATCTAACCGACATAAAGGTGCCGACATAAAGGTGCCTGTCACCACCCGGTTTATGTCGAATTATGTTGGGAGTGCCGAGATAATTTATCATAAAAAGACAGCCGAATGTGGCTGTCTTTTTTGCTTTGAAGGTTACTAATTATTTCATTTCAATTTCAGCTATTTCTTGGTTTTAAGAAAGTCCTGGAACTTTTGGAGAATTTCAATGTTCTCCTCTTGTTCTTTAATTTGTTTTTCTAGTTCCTTGATTCGCTTTTGATTTTCTGTCAGTGGAGAGTCAGAAGAATGACTTTTGGTGCCCGGATTTTCTAAGCCTTCTCTCCCTTTTTTCTTATAGGCCCTGATCCAACGGTTAACTGTATCGCGGTGAAGCCCCAGATCCGCCGCTACAGATGCCTCAGACTCCTCATCATTTATCACTCTTAGTACTGCAGTAAGCTTATTTTCGACACTGGTTTGATTGTTTTTTTGGTTGTTAGGCATTTTAATCTTCCTCCAGAACGATGGATTTGTCTTCTAATCATCATGTATGTATTGTCCAGTATAAGAGAGAAAAGTACAAGCATCAGGAAATTTGTGGGTTATTTTTAGAGGAGATTGATGGATTCAACTAGAAATATTAGAGGTGAAAAATTTTATAGAGAGGTGAAATGATGAGTCGAAAAAAGAGATTATGGCTGCCTGATCATTTTTATCATGTGGTTTCCAGAGGGAATCGGCGTGATCCGTTGTTTCAGGATGATAGAGATTTTCGTGCTTTTTTCTATAACATGAAAGAGTTAAGTGAGAAATCCCCTTTTGAGATTTCCTCCTATTGCTTCATGACCAACCACTACCACTTGCAGATCAGGTCCCCAGAAGTACAGTTATCCCAAATCATGAGCAGATTGAATAAGGGCTATGCCAATTATTACAATACGAGATATAACTTATGCGGGCATGTGTTTGAAAAGCGATTCCACGCTGAGCCCATTAGCAATCCGTACGGGAATTTTGTAGTGAGCCACTATATTCATATGAATCCTGTTCGCGCAAATATGGTTGAGAGCCCCGAAGATTACCCCTGGAGCAGTTACCGCTATTTTCAGTCCTCCAAACTAAAAGCTTCCTTAAAAAATATTCCATTTTTCACTCCCAAGGCCAATCTAGAACTTTTCAAAGGCAGTAGGGAAAATTACGTAACCGCATTTCAAGCCTTAAATGACAATCGGAAAGTACTCGATAACCCTAAAAACCCCAATAGCCGAAGAAAGTTTTACTTTACAGCGAACATTCCATATCTAGCAAATCAAAGGGAAGGCGCCATCAGCGACATGCAAATGAAAATAGGCAACCACATCTATTTTTAAAACTAACACTACAGGTGACTGTCACGCCCCGGTTTATGTCGAATTATGTTCCTGCCCTACTACCAAAGAAAAAGCAGACTCTGTCACTTGGCAGAGTCTGCTTTACAATAATTCTAGTTTGGCTTATGAATTGTTCGTGCATATAATTTTAATTCATTAATGATCTCCTGCTGCAATGGTTCATCAGCTAGAAAATGAATCCCGTAATAATAAGCGCCGGCACGGGGCTCTTCCCACACCATTTCAGAGACAATTGTATATTTATGCTCGTTGATTTCAAAGCGGATTCCGAGCTTGACCTTTTGACTGTGCGACACAGGAATATGAAGATTCGTTGAGAGTTTCATCCCACTGGGGCTTAAATCGATCAATTTAGCTGCACCTTCGGAAGAAGAGACGGGGCGGCCGTTGATTTCTATAATTGTAAAATGTGCATCTAGCGGCTGGGGAAACACATAACGAAACGCTTCTTCTCGCTGAAATCTGATATCATTCATCCCCTTTAAATTCGTATTATTATTCAAATTATATAACATTAGAGGCTATCAAAATATAGAGAATTAGAAGGTAAGAACACTTATATCTCTTAGTGGTTTTTTATAAATTATATTGTATATTAATAGAATAAAGGGTACAATATACCTAAGAGAATCTCGCGTGCTGCATAATCATCCACTGTAAAAATTAGTGAAAAGGGTGATAAAAATGGATTCGCTGCGATTTTTAAGTGACAAAGAGCTGATAGAAGCCTACAAGAAAGCATGCAAGTTTTCCTTATCCCGTGAATTTATTGATATTTTGAGAGAAGAACTGCTGGAAAGAAGCAGGACTCCGAAGGAAATACAAAATTACCCGACGGATAGTGAAAGAGTATTGGAGTAGTAATTTTTTGGCTCTTTATTGAATCTTGTAAATTATCGTTCTATTAAAAATAAACTAAATTCTATTATTTTCCTTTTTCTGTGCTATTCTATTTTAGGCAAATAGGTAGTAAGTAATAGAACGACAGATGATAAAGGGTTTCAGTGAACCCAGCACCCATTTCCTTCCCATTTATTTGCCGGATCTGAGGGAAAGGTGATTAATGTTGAAAACCATTTTATTGGCGGATGAATCTCATTTTTTTCGCAATTTCGTGAAATCCAAATTGGTAGATACGCCATATCGAGTAGCGGCAGAAGCGGTCAATGGCCATACTGCGGTTTTAGAATACCAGCAAAGTCAACCAGATATTGTATTGCTCGACAATACGATGGAATTTTTTAATGGCCTCTATGCATTGAGGCAGATCCTGCACATGAATCCTGAAGCCAAGGTCATCATGTGTTCAGCCATTGGGAAGAAGCAATTAATGGACCAAGCAAAAGAAGTTGGCGCGAAATATTTTATAGGAAAGCCCCATTTCGAAGGGCTGATACCATTGTTGAATAGATTGACAAACTAACAGATGCTTGCAGAATCCCATATTCTGCAGGCATTTTTATTTTCAGATGGGACAAGTGGGGACAGGTCCCGTGTCCCATTCTATTCACTGAGCGATAAACGTTTGGGAAGTGGAGCATGGGGTCACAGGTATACTGTCCCACACTTCCGGAGACAAAAGAGGGACAAAGAACCTGTCCCTCCGTCCCATTGCATTTCGTTCTTTGGTCCTTCTTGATTTATTGCTATTTTTGTCGATATTAATGAAAAGTGGGAATTTAGGGGGAACAATGGAATGGATATTTACGATTTGTTGAAGAAGATTGAGCATGCTGTAGAAGAACATGACTTGGTCTCCACACGTGTATATATTGAAGAAAATTTAGACCTATTATATCAAAATCGCCACCTTCTGAAAGGCAACGCACGGGAATTGTATGAGTTCCTCCTTGAGCGAAAGGACGAAGGCAGCAAACCTTTGACCAGACAGGAAATCATGGCGGTTAATATAATCAATACTTATGCAAAACAATTTGATCTCAGAGGATTAAAACTGAGTATAAAAAACCATGCAGCCCTGCTTTTGCAGAAAGAAACAAGGCAATATCTCAATAGTGATGCCAGAATCATCCTGGAGGGGATGGGAGCTATTGAGAAGTAGGACGGAGGGACAGTAAACCTGGCCCTCCGTCCCAGCATTATGGTTCTAAGATCCCCATAATCATGTATTTCCAATTTCCTTCGAACTGCGCGTCGTTTTCCCAATTGATCCGTTCTGGCTTCATCAGGGTGACGAATAGCCCTTCACGATGTACTTGATCCGGAAGCTCTGCAATGTGGCTTCCTTTTTTTACCCCGTTTTTCACTTCGATGTAGCCATCATCTTTGATTCGTGTTTTCACTTTCTGCTTCTCTACGATGCCTTTATTGTTCAGCACCCATAAATATTTTGCGTCATTCGAATGCATCACACTTTTCACAGGAACCGCATTTGCATTCTCTGCTTCTTTCGTCACGATTTCCGCCTTCACATGGTAGCCCTGCAGCAGTTCCTTTTCAGCAGCATCCTCAGCAACAACAACAAAAGGATATTTCGAATCGTGGTCAGTTGAAGGAGTAAGTTCTGGCAATTCCGCTACATCAGAGACGGTCCCGTCCAACTTTCCAGTGAAGTGCTTGGAAGTGATATGAGCTTTATCCCCATTTTTCACATCGCTCCGCTGTTCCTCCGTTAATTTGCCCTTCACCACGGAGTTCTTGGATACAATGGTTACCCCTGGATTATCCAATTGGTGTGAAACGTTCGAAACAATACCACTGTAAGGGCTGACGACTGTCAAACTGCCTTCCCCGTTTTGCAGTGTCCTCAACTGTTCGCTGTACATGTCGATTTGCTGCTGGACTTTTGCCCGTTCCTGTTCTTTCTCAGAAATCGTTTTGGCCAGGTCGTAGTAGGCTTGCAATTTGGCACCGCCTTGAGATTCTTGCCCCTCTGAGTCTGGACCGATTCCTGGACCAGGGCTGTCTTCAAACGATGAATCATTTGGAACGCTGTTCTGCAGCGACTGGAGCTCTGAAATCAGCTGGTCGATGCTTTCTACTTCACCGCGAAGACTGTTCTGCTCCGCAACGATGAGGCTCCTCCGCTCTTCAAGATCCAGCCCGTCATATTCAAATAATGGCGTACCAGTTTCAACCGGCTGCCCTTTTTTAACTAGAAACTGTTTGAAGCTTTTATTCTTATCGATGTACACCTGATTTGTTTCCGCAGCATCGAGCACACCTTCAGTTTCGATGGAATTCTCGAGGTCTTTTGCCTTCACTTCAGTCCACTGAGAAAGGAAATTAGTCCGATCAACGGAGCTTTCTTTTTTATAAATAAGATAAAGATTCAATCCAATAAAACATACGATGGCCACAGTAAGCCATATGCTCTTTTTAGACATGAGGTCACCGCCTTTTTAGAAAAATGGTTTTAATTCAAAGAAGGCCAAAGTCGCCGTGATGGCCCAAAAGATTAAATGAATGGAAAGGGTCAACAATAATGCAGCACCACGCGACATGCCGGCAAGCTTCCTCAATCCGATAAATTGTATGTACATGCTCCAGATCTTAAAGAGCGAAGCGCATCCTAAAAAGTAGATGATCCAAGCAGGTGCATGTGCGCTTTGGGCAATCGCCCCCAATGAAAATGGGGTGGAGTACCAGTCTAGTCCCAGCAAAACCAAAAACAGGATATGTAGAATCTTCTCAATTAAAATAGGAAGAAATGCAAACGCCTGTACCACAAGTAAGCTCTTGAAAGATGATTCAGTCCAAATGTCAAACCAAAGAGACATGAGGTATAGATATATCGCTGCAAAAAGAAGCCCCGCAATTAGCCTGCCGATCCAAAACAAAAACTTTTCCCACTCAAATTGTGAGTTTGATAGATTATTGATCTCAGCAGAGATTTCATGAGCGCCAAGCCCAAACCAACCGCTGACCGCAAAAATCAGCAAACTGGAAAGAAATAAGAGAAGCACTCTATTTTTTAGTCCGTAAACCGTCTCAGCCTGCTCCAGCTGATGAAGCATCGCCCCTAGGGCTCTTAGTCCCCTGAATAATCGAACCTGATAGATCAAAAGATGTCCCTCCAACAAATTAAATGTAATAACTTCATTGTAACGCAAAAAATGTCGTAAATTCCAATAATTTCAACTTTGATTCCTTGTACCCAAGGGGAGTTTACCCCAGGTAAAACCCGAGTTGACTGTCACCACCCGAATCCTGTCGAAAAATCTAGCAGCGGTGGTGACGGGCAATAAAAAGCCGCATTCCCTTTGAATGGGGGATGCGGCTTAAATATATTTGTTTACATAAAATACGGAAGTACGGATACCCCGGCTCCAAGCCCGATGGTTATAATACCGATCAATACATATCTGATGGCTCTTCTTTTCTTTTTCAATTGATACGCTTCTTCAGGTGTCAAAAATCTTCCCATTTTAACTCCTCCTTGGTTCGATAACTGGCTGGCTTAGTCTTGCGACCTTAGCCCCTTTAGCTTTGCGCCGCCATCTTTCAATGGCTTAGCCATTTCGTCCTTCTAAGGACAATATACCAGATATTTCGACAGGAGTAATAGTGCGATAGTCTTATTTATTCGAATTATGCATAAAAGAATATTTTCTCCTTAAGTAACACGGGGCGTGACAGTCACGCCCCGAATCGACCCGACTTTTGTCGACTCTACTGGAAACCTCCATCCACTTGCTGAGCCCTTTGTACGGGGTCAGTCTGACACTGGATTTTCCAACACCTTTTCAGCTAGAATGGTAGAAATCATTCCCGGCTGCCGCCACTGAAAATCATACCGGCAGGGGAACATAAAGAGGTGTACTCCATAAATGAACGTTTTAATTGCAAGCGATACATTTAAAGGTTCTTTATCATCATACGAAGTTGGAAAAGCGGCTGAAACCGCCATAAAAAAAGTGATCCCGGAAGCAAAGACCATTATTTCCCCGATGGCAGACGGCGGGGAGGGGACGATTGAAGCCCTCCTGCAAAGTGCGGATGGCCATGAAGTGGAAGTAGACGTCCATGATCCTTTGATGAGACCGATCAAAGTCAAATATGCCGTCATCCATCAAGGGGATAGAGACGTCGCCTATATCGAATGTGCCAGGAGCAGCGGGCTCTCCTTGCTTCCAAAGTCTCTTCAAAACCCCACCAACACCAATACATATGGGCTCGGGGAACAGATTAAAGACGCCATCAAACGAGGTTACCGTGACATCGTCATTTCCCTGGGAGGGAGCGCGACGAACGATGGAGGCCTAGGAATGCTGCAGGCCCTTGGCTGGCATCTATACGACGCATCCGGCACCTTGATGGGTATGCGTGGAAATCCTATTCTGGAAGCAGTGAGTCTATCCGAGGAAAACATCATCCCTGAACTAAAGGACTGCCGAATCACCGCGGCGAGCGATGTCACTTGTCCTTTTTATGGAGAAAGAGGGGCTGCATACGTTTTCGCCAAGCAAAAAGGGGCATCCGACGTGGAAATAGGGGAACTCGACCTTGCCATGCGAAAACTCGCCAATCTTTACGAAAGAAACTACGGAAAGGATGTTCAGAACATCCCAGGTTCCGGGGCTGCTGGTGGACTTGGCGGTGCTATCTCTGCTGCTTTAAAAGGAGAAATCAAATTCGGAGTCGACCAAGTCATCGAACTCACCTGCCTTGAAGATAAAATTAAGGAAGCGGATCTCATCATCACGGGTGAAGGGAGCATTGACTATCAATCCTTGATGGGGAAAGTACCGCTCGGAGTCGGCAAGCTTGCCAAAAAACACAACAAAAAAGTCATTGCCATTGCTGGCAGAATCGACGCTGAATTGACCCTGCATAACCATTTTCTCGACGGAATCTTCTCGATTCAAACAGAATGCCGGACCCTTGAGGAAGCACTCGACCCAACAATCACAAAGCAGCAGGTGGAAACAACGGTGGAACAGCTTATTCGCCTATTGAAATAAAAACAAAAAAGGGCTGCCTTCAGCAATAACGAGGCAGCCCTTCTATCAAGTTGTATGTATTAAGATGTCGACATCAAGGAAAGCAGATAAATCAGAATAACAGAAATGATGGCCGTACCTAAAATATGAAAAAAGAAATCAATCATATTTTCCTTGAATTCTCCAGTGTTGCTTCTTCTCTTTTTCTGGTAGGTGCGAAGTTCCCGATTACGCGTCGCTCTTCCTTCCATAAAAAACCTCCAGTGGATAATATTATCTATATTATAAAATAAAAATTCAGATAATTGCTATTAAAAACCGAAAAAAGTCGAAAAAGCTTTCGTAAATTCATGAAAAAAGAACGGTCCAAAATAAGGAACCGTCCTTTTTGATCAAATAACGTATGGAATAATAGCACCAAGAAGTAAAAGAATAATAAAAAGTGGCACGAAGATCCAATTGCTTGAAATCTCTCTTTTCCCCTGCAATACCAAGGTATCTGCCGTTTTCTTCATTGCACTTCCTCCGTTTCGGTAACTGGCGAGCATAGCCCTCAAGCCTTAGCCCCTTTAGTTTTGCGTCATTGCTTTTCAGCAACTTTGCCATTTTTCGACATCGAACTACAGGGACTATAATAATAAAAACAGAGAATTAGCGAAAGGGTAAATAGACCTATATTTTACTGAATTGTGTACAAAATTTAGTCAGTTTGGTCTTAATAGGTTGAATGACTTCTGGCATATACGCTTCTGTTAGCTGCAAGCCATAAAAAAGACCCCTATAAAAGGGGCCGTTCACTCACGTATTTAATCCCTGCTATTCAAGATTCCAAAAATACGAAGAATGCTTAGCAGCAGGTTGATGAAATCAAGATATAGATTCAATGCCATCAATGGCACATCTTCAGGACTGATGCTGTAATGCTTCATACGGTTGAAATCAAACAGGACATATCCGCTGAAAACGAGCACTCCGATAAAGGAATAAACCAGCATCGCGGTGGAACTCAACGGCCAGAAGATATTAAACAAACCGAGAACGACCAGCGCCAGCAATGCTGCAAATAAGAATCCTCCAAGGAAGGAAAGATCGCGTTTTGTCTTTGAAGCGTAAATAGCCAATCCACCGAACACGACGACCGTAGTACCGACGGCCTGCAAGACCAGATTAGCGCCCATTGTCGCCAAGTAGTAGGCGATGATCGGATACGTTGTCACACCTGATATGAATGTGAATGCATAAAGGAATGTGTAGGAGATTGCTTTTTTGCGTCTTAAGAAGAAAGCTACAAGCAGCATTCCTACTTCTACAATTGCCAAAGGCATGAACAATGCTGGCGGAATGAATACTCCGGCACAGAGCCCAAGTGTGGCAAACGCCAAGGAAATGGCAAAAGCTCTAAGAACAGATGGTAAAACCGATTTTGAATGAACAAACTCAGTATTTGAATACATAATGATCACCTCAATAATAATACGGGCCATCGCCCGAAAAGATTCAGGAAATACAATAATTTTTATCTATCATACCATCATTATAGACATAATCAAGAATGACACCCTTCAAAAAAGAAAAAAACTGCTCCAAATATGAAATGGGCAGCTTATCATGGGAAAATTTGTTTGACCATGTAGAGCAGTGATTTGATAAATGATTTTCTCTTTTTGTCCGGGATCCTGATTAATTGAAGCAAAAAGCTTTTTAAAGCAGAATCACTCTCAATAAACTCTAATATTTCAGTTGTTTCAGCATCCTGATAGTTTTCACGAAGAATCATCGGCTCCATTGCCCGCTCTTCCTCGCCGGTTAGCAGGAAAGTAAAGTGGCTGTTCGGAATATGAAACCCTTCTTTTATATGCATAAGCGTTTCATAGGTGATTCCCCGCTTGCCCGATTCATATCTTGAATAGCTTGTTGGTGTCAAATTTAACCGGGCGGCAGCCTCCATTTGGCTGATTTGTAAAATATTTTCCCTATATTCTCTTAACCTGATATGAAAAGACATGGCATCACCGTTTTTCTTTTCACGATATCTCTTTTTAAAGGAGAAAAAATAATTAATGCCATATCGGTAATTTGAAAAAATGACCAATTAGGAATGGGTTAAATTTCCTAATTTTTGTTTACATCCTTAATGCTTGTTTGGTAGTATTTACCTGTAAAATCAGAAAAGTCAGTAAGATTGTCGCATAGGAGGGAATAATGGTTCATTACGAATTTTCAATTACTCAAATTTTTGGAACAGATCTACCGAAGGATGAAACAAACTGGAGATTAATTTTTAAAGAAAACAAGAGCAGCAATAACATCAAAGTATTATCTTTTCGGGACATTTCAAATGTTCTTCAACACACATCCGTCCAATCCTTTAGAAAAATTCCACAGCACGAATCACGTGCCTCGTATTTGCAAATCCCGCTCCATAATGGGCTTCAGATGATTTTTTACATTAAACAGAAGTATCTCTGGACAAAAGTTAAGGCAACTTTTCATTTAGAGAAATCCAAACTATGGATTGAACCGGTATCAAAGGTGCTTTTCTTGGATAAATCGATTGTCGACCAGCTGCTCAATTGCTTTGCACTTGAGCGTGACAATACCATCACATTCTGGTACCAGCCGAAAAAGGGAGGCAGTTCTTCTCGTGTCATATGTAAATCGGAGACAGATTGATCGGAATAAAACAAATCGGAAATGAATATTGTGGGAAGGATTTTACATTTAAGGGAAAGAGGAAGGTTTATGAAAATACCTTTAGTCTCTGTCGTCATCCCGACTTTCAACCGTCCCATTCAATTGTGCGAGCTCCTCGAAAGCCTGCATCGGCAAACATTTCAATCCTTTGAAGTGATCATTGTCAATGATAATGGAACATCAGTTGATTTCGTAAAAGAAATTTACCCTGAGCTGGAGATTACAGTCATTGAACCGTTAGGAAAGCTTCAGCATGTGCAGGCACGCAATTTAGGTGTCCGTACTGCAAGCGGAAATTATATTATGTTGTGCGATGATGACGATTTGCTTCTCCCGGGGCATATGGAAAAGATGATGCATGAAATCCAGTCAGCTGACCTTGTCTATTCAGATGTTGAAATTTTTCATTATATATTACATAAGGAAAAGCGGGAAGTGACAGAAAGATACTTGTTTGCCTATTCCAATAACATAGAAGAAATGAAGAAATTTTCTACCTATGTTCCTTCGGGGAGCCTTTATCGAAAGTCGCTTCATGAAGAAATCGGCTATTTTGACCCGGATGTACATAACTATTGGGACTGGGATTTTTATCTTCGTTCTGCCTCCAAGCATCGAATTAAGCGGGTCCCCCAAGCCAGTGTCCTGTATGCATTTGGGAATAATAACAATAACTCCAGTAAATTGGATTCCATGAGACTTTACTTGGATCGATTGTGCATCAAGCATAGCCTTGGTTATCTTCCCACGAAGAATTTTTGGCTGCTGTTGAAGGAAAAGGAAATGATGTTGAGGGAAGCAGAATCAACTCGGACTTGGGATGGAATAATCCATCCTTCACGGCTGGCATTGGACACAATTAAAAAGCCTGCTGTCATTTAGGCAGCGGGCTTTTGGCTACAATGCTTCTTTTGCTTTTTTTAGAAGGGCTGCTCTGCGGGCATTTTTGGCATCTTCATATTGCTTCTTAAAATCTTCCGCATGAGAAGTACTAAATCCGTTTTTCTTTAGATCACTTTGCAGGGCTTTATAAATGATATTAAAGGCAGAGTCTGTTTTGGACTCCAGTTCGTCTCCTGCCCCTTTATATTTCTGATAAAAATACCCGAACGAAATGGATTCGCCTTTTGCTCGTTTAGTCTTGAACTCATCAAATGCTCTTCCGATCAGTGAATTGATTTTATCATTAGCCTGGGATTCAAGGCTTTCAAATGACGGGCGGTATTTTTGTTTGATTGCTGCTACCGTTACCTCATTAGAATTTGTTTGAGTGCCACCCGTAGTTGTGCTGGTGGATCCAGATGCAGGTGTTGATGGACTACTTGAAGTCGAACCACTAGCTGAAGTAGTACCACCTGAGGCTTTACCATCATTGTCATTGGAAGCAACGGCTGTACCATTATCGCTGTTTGAGCTTCCCGCTGAATCGGAATCCGGTTTGCCAGTGGCTGATGAATCTGTACTTTTGTCTCCCTGTTCCACCGTGTTAGGACTCGAGGAATCATCTGGAAGTACGATGTCATAATCGGACTCGGTGATTTCTTCAACCTTTTTATCCGCAACATCATAAGTTTTCAGTTTCAAAAAGTAGTAGGCTGTCGCTCCGCCTCCAAGGGCAAGGATCAACACAATTAGTAATAATATCTTCCAAAACTTTTTCATAAAAATAGAAGTGCTCCTTTCAGCAGAGGCTCTAAATATATCAGTAAGAAAATATTAACATAAATTGATATTTTTGTACTTAATGTAGATAAAAAATATCAGTAAAAAAATACTAGTTATCATTGATATATTTCAACTATAAGTTTATCATAAGGTATACTGGAAAAATTAGATAAAAAAGTATTATTTTATATAATTTATAATTAGTATATTGAGAGAGGTGCAAATCTAATAATGAAGAAATATCCATTCAGTAAAAAAGCAATAAAAGCCGTATTGGCAGCAACAGTGGCGTTTACTCCGGTGGTGGCTACAGTCGGGTATAGTACGGGTGTTGTGCATGCGGAAACTCAGGATGACCTGACTGTTTATGCGAATAAAATGATTAAATTTTATAGAAATGGAAACTTTAGAGGATTAACTGTAACAACTCCAAGTCAGTCTCAAATTCTGTCAAATGCTAGATCTTTGGGGCTTAATCTTGATCAAGATAAGGAAGCGGCATTTGTACAACTAATCCAGGACTTATCCACTTTGGTTTACACAGATTATGGATCGAATGTCAGTTTACTAAAACAAAAAATTGAAGATTTTAAAAATAATGATACGACAGAATTCACTACATTGTTTAATCAAGATGGCCAAATTACGATGAATGAATTATTAAGCTTTCTAGGAGATTTTGATACACAATTACGTATAAATATTGGACTTGAGACAGTTCTCCATACAAATAGTCATCTAAGCTATTCGGAATTAATTTCTGATACTGTAACAGACGTTATTGGTAGCTATTCAGATTTAGAGGGGAAGTTAAGATCAATCGGATTATCAATGCAGAAAATTTTTGAATTGCAATCAACGTTAAATAATATTATTGATCCTATCACAATGAGTGGAAGTAATATGGACCATAACTTTAGATCACAAATGATGAGTAGTGCATTTCAAGAAATGGAATCAAATATTACATATGATGCAGACAAAAAGTTCACTTTAAATGTTCTATTTCAAGAAACACCAATACCATTACAAAAGCAAATAGGCTGGGACACAAGTGACCATCAAATTGCATCATTTGCTTCAAACAGCAATCAACTATCTGTAAATGGAACTGGGACTGTTACTGTCTTTGCAAAAATCGATAATATTGTTATCGCTAAAATTGAAAATATATCTGTTGTCAATGGTGGAGGCGGTGGAGTCGGTGGAGGCGGCTCAACCAATCCACAACCACCAGTAGTAGTCCCACCAGGCCAAGTAACATTGCCTCCTGGTGCGACAGAGGTGAAGAAGGAAACTAACCCTGCAACTGGGAAGGTGGAAGTGGTCACTAAGGTTTCAAAAGATAAAGTAAAAGATATCGTGGACCAGATTACAGATAAAGTGACATCCATCCCGGTCAAATTGGATAAACCTGCGGCTGGGGAACAGTCAAAAGCAGAGGTTCCGGGAACGTTGTTCAAACAAGCTGCTGACAAGAACAGCAAAGCAGTTGTATTGATCCAATCAGACACAGCCTCCTATGGGCTTCCTGCCAAAGAAGTAGATTTAGGAAAATTCGCGAAGCAGTTAGGCGCTCAGGAAGACGAACTTTCGGTTAGTGTTTCCATCAATGAAGTGGATAAAAAAGATGCACAGGGTGCGATTGATCAAAACAATCTGAATGTGGTTTCTCCGATTGTTGATTTCAGCATTTCGGTATCTGGAAACAACAAAACAGTGGAGTTGTCAACTTTCAATTCTTATGTAGAACGTACATTGTCATTGCCTTCCAATGTCGACTCCAGACATACGGTTGGTGTCATGATAAATGCGGATGGTACTGTTGCTCCAGTTCCTACTGAGTTCGTTACAATTGAAGGAAAACAAGTAGCTGTCCTCAAGTCCCTGCACAATTCTAGATACACTGTGGTCAAACATGACGTTACTTTCCCGGATGTGGATAACAACAAGAACTGGGCGGAGCAATATATCGAAACGCTTGCTTCCAAATACATCATTAAAGGAAAGGATTCAGGTGATTATGCACCACGGGAAGATATGACTCGTGCAGAGTTTATGATCCTTCTTGTCCGCGCACTTGGACTTCCGTCTACTGAGAAATATGATGGGCAGTTCTCAGATGTAAAAGGTGATGAATGGTTCAACGCCCACGGTGAATTAATGGCCGCTGTAAAGTACGGAATCATTAAAGGAAAATTGGATGGAAGATTCGCTCCACAGGAAAAAATTTCACGTGTACAGGCAGCAGTCATGTTCCAGCGTGCACTCGAAACAGGTTTCCTTAACCTTGATGAAAATAAGGTAGATAAAACGAAGCATGCGACAGACTTCCCTGATGTCAAGAAATCCATGGATAAGCTGGGTTGGGCATATGATGGCATCGAGGCAGTTTACCAGGCAGGCATTTTCACGGGCAAAATCGATGGCACATTTGATTTCAATGGCTACATGAAACGTGACCAAATGGCGAAAGCTCTGGGTGAATTCCTGATTTCCGCCAAATTGATGGCTGATATTGAAGGAAAATAAAAATATATAAATAAGAAAGGTCGCTGTCGGAGGGGGAGGCAGCGGCTTTTCCTATTATATGAGACCACTTGAATGGTAATGGAAATTTAATGTGTTTGTTAAATGATTTCACGGCATGGTTTAGGGTATAATGAAAGGGTTTAAGAGAAGAACTGTTAGTAATAGAAGAAACTGAGAGATTACGGAGGTGCAGGAGATGAAGATCAGGAAAGCGATCATTCCTGCAGCAGGTTTAGGAACCCGATTTTTGCCTGCCACTAAAGCGCAGCCAAAAGAGATGCTGCCAATCGTTGATAAACCGACCATTCAATATATCGTGGAAGAAGCAGTGAAATCAGGAATCGAGGATATCATGATCATCAGTGGGCGCGGAAAGCGTGCGATTGAAGACCATTTTGATAAATCCTATGAGCTGGAAGAGACACTTGCAAAGAAAGAAAAATGGCAGGTGCTTGAAGAAGTGCAGTCCATTGCGAACATGGCGAACATCCATTATATTCGCCAGAAGGAGCCGAAAGGACTTGGCCATGCAATATACTGTGCCAAGAGCTTTATTGGCAATGAACCTTTTGCTGTCCTTTTAGGGGACGATATAGTGGAATCCGAGACGCCCTGCTTGAAACAATTGATCCAAATATACGAAAAACATGAAAAAACATCCTTGATTGGTGTACAAGAAGTACCTAAGCAAGAAGTATATAAGTATGGTATTATCGACCCTGAGGAATTGCTTTCAGATAATGTCTTTAAATTAAAGAGCCTTGTCGAGAAGCCGAAAGTGGACGAAGCACCTTCCTCATATGCCATCATGGGCCGCTATATCCTTCAGCCTGAGATTTTCACCATTCTGGAGACGCTCCCGCCCGGGGCAGCCAATGAAATCCAACTGACGGATGCAATCAGGTTATTAATGAAAGAACAATCTGTCCTCGCCTATTATTTTGATGGCAATCGCTATGATGTAGGGGACAAGCTCGGATTCCTCAAGGCAACAATAGAACTTGGGTTGAAGCACGAGGATTTAAGATCTGAGCTGCTTGAATACCTTCAAGATTTACTTTTGATTGAGAAGGGAAAAAATTGATATGAAAATTGCAATAGCAGGGACTGGTTATGTAGGTCTCGTCACTGGTGTCTGTTTGTCTGATATTGGGCATCAGGTGACTTGCTTTGATATCTCTGAGGAAAAAATTGACCTTCTTTCTAAAGGGAAATCCCCCATCTATGAACCAGGACTTGAAGAATTGATTCAAAAAAATAAAGATGAACATAGATTACACTTCACATCACGTGCATCAGAAGCATATGCTGATGCTGATTGTGTTTTCATTGCAGTCGGTACACCGGAAAACGAAGACGGCTCTGCTAACTTGAACTTTGTCCTCAATGCGGCCAAAGATATTGCCCAGCATATTCGAAAGGATATTGTCGTGGTAACGAAAAGCACCGTTCCGGTTGGGACCAATGATGTCATACATCAGACCATAACACAGAATTTGAAGAAGTCCTTAAAGGTATCAATGGTATCCAATCCGGAATTTCTCAGGGAAGGATCAGCCATTCAAGACACCTTCCATGGAGATCGGATTGTCATAGGTGCAGACAATCAAAAAGCGGGGGATATAATAGAAGAAATATATCAAAATCTCAAACTTCCTGTCGTAAGGACAAGCGTCCGAAGTGCTGAAATGATTAAATATGCTTCCAATGCTTTTCTGGCGACGAAAATCAGCTTCATCAATGAAATTGCTAATCTTTCGGAAAAAGTAGGAGCGAACATTGAAGATGTTGCAGTCGGTATGGGGTTTGACAAGCGAATTGGACAGCAATTTTTAAAAGCAGGAATCGGCTATGGAGGTTCTTGTTTCCCTAAGGATACAAAGGCGCTTCGCACCATGGGCACTCAACATGATGTTTCCTTATCCATCATTGAAGCAGTCATGAAGTCCAATGACCATCAGAAAAATCAATTGTTTGTTAAGGCAAAGGATCGCCTTGGCAGCTTGAAAAATAAAAAAATTGCCGTTCTTGGATTGGCATTCAAACCGAATACGGATGATATCAGGGAAGCTCCTTCTGTTCAGCTGATTCAAAATCTCCTTTTAGAAGATGCAGAAGTATTAGCATATGATCCTATAGCTTCCAAAAACGCAGAAAAGGTATTTGGCAGCAAAATTGTCTTTGCAGGCTCCGTAGAAGAAGCTATTGATGGGGCAGATGCAGCATTCATCGTAACGGAATGGAAGCAGATCAGGGAATTTCCGCTTGACGGCTATCTACAAAAGATGAAAGAGCCGATTTTATTTGACGGCCGTAACTGCTACAGCCTTCCGGAAGCAGCTGAAGCAGGCGTAGAATATCATTCAATCGGCCGGATTGCTGTTACAAAACCAGTAAAAAATACGTCTATTTAAAAAACATATATTTTATCTTTTGCCGGAAGCTATTAACAGAAGCTTTTTTTCGATATAATAACTTTTAGGTTCGTTACAACCTGCACATGAAAGGAAGAATATTAGATGTCAAAAAATATATGTGTTGTTGGCCTGGGATATATCGGCCTTCCAACTGCAGTCATGTTTGCCAATCACGGATACCAAGTCCACGGTGTGGATATCAACGAGAAAGCAGTAAGCATGATTCAGAACAAACAGCTTCATATTGAGGAAAACGGTCTTCAAGAACGACTGATCACAGCTGTTGACAACGGGAAATTCACTGCTTCCACAACGCCTGTTGAAGCTGATATTTATATTATTGCCGTTCCGTCGCCGATTAACAGTGATAAAACGGCGAACTTGGATTACGTTCGTGCAGCGACTAAATCCATCGTGCCATTCGTAAAGCCGGGAAACCTTGTCATTCTTGAATCGACAGTTCCTCCGCGTACAGTGGAAGATGTCATGATGCCTGTGCTTGAAGAAACAGGATTGAAGTTCGGAGAGGAATTGTTCATTTCCCACTCCCCAGAGCGTGTAATCCCTGGACGCGTCTTCGAAGAGCTTGTCAATAATGACCGCATCGTAGGAGGGATTGATGAAAAGTCTTCCCAGATGACGAAGGAGCTTTATGAAACATTCGTCAAAGGAACCATTCACATCACGGATGCCACGACGGCTGAAATGGTAAAAGTCATTGAAAATACGTACCGTGATGTAAACATTGCGTTTGCAAACGAATTGGCGAAGATCAGCGACAAAGTCGGTGTGAATGCTTGGGAAGCCATCAAGCTTGCCAACTACCATCCACGTGTAAATATTCATCTGCCTGGTCCAGGAGTAGGCGGACATTGTATCGCAGTTGATCCATGGTTCTTAGTGGAACTTCAGCCTGATCTAGCGAAGATGATTAATTTGGCACGTACAACGAATGATTCCATGCCGCAATATACTGCTGAGAAAACAAAAAAAATCTTGGATGAGAAACAGATCGGACATGGCCGTGTAGCCATATTCGGACTTGCATTCAAATCCAATATTGATGATATGAGGGAAAGCCCTTCAGTAGATGTTGTAAAAAATCTTGAGAAGCTAGGATTAGACTACACGGCGTATGATCCGCATATCAAAGAAAACAAGCTGCCGACTCAAACGCAGGAAATGGAAGAAGCAGTCAATCATGCAGATATTATCTTAATTTTGACAGATCACAATGAATTTAAAACATTGGATCCAAAAACAGTTGCATCCAAAGTCAGAACCAAAATGATTTTTGATACGAAAAATTGCATCGACCGTGAAGTATGGGAAGCAGCAGGGTTTGAAGTAAAAGTACTGGGAGATTCTAAAAACGGGATTCAAGCGTAATCAGCTCTCAAAATAGGTGATGAGATGAAAGAGAAATTTTTAGGGGTAGAGGTATGCAGCCAGACATATGCGGAGATTACCTCTTCCTTATTTGACGACATAGAAAAAAAGAATAAAGCATTTATTGTGGCAATCAATCCCGAGAAAATCATGAAGGCGCAGGATGATGCAAAGCTGAAGGAACTTCTCAATCGGGCAAATTATCAAATTCCTGACGGGATGGGCGTCATTGTGGCTTCCATCCTGAAAAAAGGAAAGATCCGTGAACGTGTTACGGGAATTGATATGATGCTGACCCTATGCAGGGAGTCTGTGCATAAAGGGAAGAAAGTTTTCCTTTATGGTGCGAAGCCGGGTGTTGCGGACGAAGCGAAAGAGAAGCTGGAGGAAATGTATCCAGGCATCCAGATTGTAGGGACCATCGATGGCTATGTGAAGGACGAGCAGTACATCAAGTCGACGATCAATGAGGCAAATCCGGATATCATCTTCGTTGCCCTTGGAAGTCCTGCACAGGAATATTGGATCCTCAATCATATGAATGAGCTGGCTCCAATGGTCTATCAGGGGGTCGGAGGATCCTTTGATGTCATCTCGGGGAAAATCAAGCGTGCACCGCAGGCTTTTCAAAAGCTGGGCCTTGAGTGGTTCTACCGTTTGATGAAAGAGCCTTGGCGCTGGAAAAGGCAGCTGCTCTTACCAAAATTCATCATCAAAGCGATGAGAGAGTAGAGGGGACTGCATGTCTAAATTACGTTTTGCCAGCATCCTGTTCCTCGTATCGACAGCGTTTTTGAAGTTTTCCAGCATGCTGAGGGATCTTACCATTGCGGGGCTCTTTGGATCGTCTTATAAAACCGATGCTTACATTGCGGCTATGACCATCCCGAATGCCATCGTTCTGTTTATGCTGACAGGTATGAAAGATGCCTTTTTGCCAAGCTACTATAAGTATGACCGGTTGGGAAAAGGATTTTCCCATCTTACGAACATTGTTAAAGGGACCTTCTGGATCTCTTTGGCCATCTCTATCGTTGGAACGGCCATTTCTCCGTGGCTGGTGAGGATTTTATATCCAAAGTTCGGCCATTATGCACATGGATTTGAAATTGCATCCTGGACCGCTGTCCTGTATTTCTTATCGATTGCGCTTGTAGGAGTCAATGCCGTATACGAAGGGTATTTTGATTCGCAAAAGAAATTTTCTTTTTCGACTTTTTCCCAAACGGTTGTCGTTCTTGCTACTGTAGGAAGCGCCTTGGTCTTTCATAAGTGGCTTGGCATCTACTCGGTTCCAATCGGGTATTTTGTAGGGACATTCCTATCATTCCTGATTAAATTGGTTTACCTGAAGCCAAGCAAATTCCTTAATTGGCGCCAGAAAATTGATATTCCTGAAGTAAAGATGTTTTACAGCATCTTTTGGCCGGTCGGGCTTACCATTGCAGTAGGGCAGATCAACCTTTCTGTGAACATGCTTTTTGCGGCACAGCTAGGAGGCGGTGTGGTATCAAACTTGAACTATGCCTTCCGTTTAGTGAATATCCCGCAAGCCATCTTCGGTGTCACCATTGCCACCATCGTCTATCCGATTCTGGCCCAGGCCAAAGCGGATAAAAACGACGGGTTATTCCGACTCGGCATGGAGCGTGGGTTATCTTATATGTATCTATTCCTGGCGCCGACAGTTGCCGGAATGCTTGTCCTCATGGAGCCAATCGTTAAAACGGTCTATGAACGCGGGGCATTCGACGCAGCAGCTACTTCTGAAACAAGCAAGTTTGCGATATACTATGTCGGATCTGTCTTGTTCTACAGCATCCAGGCTGTCGTGGCAAAAGGATTCTATACATTGGAGAAAGGCCACTTGATCATGAGAATCGGCTTGATTTCCATCGTTGTCAACGTGGTGTCCAATTACGTATTTGGAAAACTGATGGGACCGTCAGGCTTGGCGCTTTCGTCATCCATTGTTGCCATGGTTTATTCAACAATGACGTTCTCAACTCTTTATAAGATTTCCGGAGGATTCGATCTGAAGAAAATTGGTAAGGAGTACTGGAAGGTGACGGTTGCGACAATCATCATGAGCGTCCTGTTGATTCTGATCGGGAAAACAAACTTGCTCCATTTGCACCATATACTCTATCTGGCCATCATGATTATTATAGGAGCATTGCTATATTTCCTATCATTGGCCATACTAAGGAGTGGTTCCTTCCAGGAATTACTCGCTAAAGGAGGGAAACGAAAGTCTTCTATCTAGGGAGAATATATCGCTATGAAAAAATTATTTGCAGCTATGAATAAAATTGATACATTTTCACCATATTTCTTCTTGCCATTCATCTTGGTGCTTTATTTCTTCACCAGTATGTTTGACTTCTACCGATTTGAATACTTCGATATCAAGAAGAGTGTCTTCTTGCCAGTCGTCGTTGGTCTGGTTTCCTACTATGCAGCTGTCTATGCAGCGGACAAATGGAATTGGACATTTCCTTCATTCGGATTGAAATTCCTTAAAGGGAAAACAGTCATATTCCTATATATCCTGGGAGCCATCGGTCTTATTGCGTATATCATCATGCTTGCGACCGGACAGGTGGGGATTGCCGATGAATCGGTAAGACGCCACTTGGATCCAAAGCTGAACTTTTTGAGTTCATTCCTATGGTTCGCGGTCATTTTCCTGATCTGCCACCATATCCTTAAGCAGGATGAGTTGACGACTAAGAAGAAGCTGACATACGGCGTCATCCTGTTTGTGATGTTTGTCCTGTTTATACTGATGGGGTACAGAACTCCAATCATCGTGATGTTCTTTACGTCCTTCATCATTTTCCATTACATCATCAAAAAGATTAAGCTGACGTGGTTCATCGCAGCATTAGTCATTCTCGGAATCGTTTTTTCCATGTTCGGGTTCTTCCGGATTGTAACAGAAGACAAAACACAACCATTTAATGAGCGAAGTGGTCCTGATGTAACGGTTTCTGAAAAAGAGGAATCGAAGGACCTTACAATCCAGCGCAAAATCAATCAGACACCGAAATGGGTTCGTGCACTGAACAGTGAAAGTGTAACTGGACATATCGTATTGAGCAAAATCATGGAGTATACAGATAAACACGGTTATCTGAAAGGGGAACTGCATAAAGGCATCTTCTCCACAGTATTGCCGGGTGAACAGATTTCACCGAGGATGCTGATCACCAATATGGTAAACTCCTTGAGTGTGAAAGAAGGAAAGTATATTACTCGTCCAGGCAGGACAACTACGCCTACATTCCTTGGACAGCTATACGCAGAAGGCGGGTATGTGGTTGTTGTGATTGGATTCGTTCTGTATGGATTGATCATCTCCATGCTCTATAATCAAATGAGAATGTCAGGCATCAAGTCCTATCCGACAGTTGCCTATGCCTTCGTGACGACAATCTTTACGATTTCCATGCATACAGGACTTCTTGACCTGGTCTTCCTGCTGATGATTGCCTACGCTATCGCATCTGCCAGCATTGAAAAAAACAATAGTATAAATGTGGCAAAATCGTAAATATTTGATTGTAGTAAAATCGTTTGAGTGGTAGAATAGAGTTACAGAAAGATTATTTCCTTCTGCCTTTTAACAATAAAAAGATCTCGGTTGGTAGCCCTGAGAAAAACACCTAGCAATAGGTGTTTTTCGCCTGATGGAGAGAAAGCAGCATCGCTTGCTTTTTCTCTATTTTTTTTACCAACCCAGCTGTTACCACTAAAAAATAGTCGTCAAAAAAGCTCAGTCCATTTGGATCTGAGCTTTTTGTTCGTATATAATAAATTGCTTTTTCCTTAGCCTTGAGGCGGATATGCTTTCCACTTTGTAAGATCAACATCGTCTTTATGCAGTAGGCTTGCTGGGAAAATGAAAGTCCAAGGTTTGCTTGTATTGGACTTTACTTCAAGATCGTTTAATTGGAAACCGCCTTTGGCGATAATCTCACCGCTTGCATCCTCAACAATCAGTGGAAGCTGTTTAAGCGTCAAGTTTTTCTCGCTTCCATTGCGGATCAATAGAGTGACATGCAGGGATCCATCTTCGCCTTGCTTGGCCTGGATGCCCATGAAATTGACTTCGCCTGGTTTAGGAGGAGTCATTGATTTCACTAACTGATCAAGTTTTTCGCGGTCCTCGTTTGCCAATGATTTTTCCCACGTCTCTTCTAAATCCAAGGAGTGGGGAGCAGGGGCCTTCTTTAATTCGAATGCCAGTTTCCATTCTGTCTGTGGAAACTCAGACACCATTAAGTCGGATTCAGAGAAAACAAACTGCCATGGACGGCTGCTTTCCGCTGGAAGTTCACCCAGCTGAGAAAGGTCAAAAACTTTCCTTCCCAACTTTTCTCCATTAGGTCCCAACAGTAGAAGGGGCATTTCTTGGAACTTAATGCCTTTTGGAAGGCTGTTTCTCACAAATGCCGTTACATAAAGATCTGAACCATTCTGCTTCAATTCGATCCCGGAAAGAGAGATTTGGTTCACTTTCAAGGGCTCTAGCTCATTGTTCAGGAATTGGAAGTAATATTTTTCTTCTGATCCTACATTTGCATCAGGGTGAAATGATAGAGTTGTCTTGACTTCTTTCTCAGCAGATGAAGCTTCGCCGCCTAGCAGCTCGCTTGAGTCTACAGTGCTGTCTGTACCCTGTTTCTCCATTTTTGATTTCCCGCGCTTTAAGAAATTCAACATGCTGCTGCACCTCCGAAAATGGGAAGGCCCCATAAATGAAGTCCTCCCCATATAAGTTTTATTGTTCTTGATTGGCTGTCACTTGTATATAGAGATTAGCGATTTGTACACTTACATTCCGTTCTAATTCGAAATACATTTGACGGAACAGTTCAAGTCCTTCGCGCTGATATTGGCGCATTGGATCTTCCTGGCTGTAGCTTCGGAGGCCGACCCCTTCTTTTAGACGCTCCATGGCATCTATGTGTTGCAGCCAGTGGAAGTCTGCAGCAGAGAGGAAGAAACGGCGGATGGTATCCATCATGCCATCTTTCTCAATTATTCCTACAAGTGAAGGGAGATAGTTGTCCAGTGCGTCTTGAATATGCTGCTGGGCAGACTTGAGATCGAACTCATCACTTGAATAATCTTTTTCGAATCCAGGGATGGCCAATACAAGCTGTTCGGAAAGTTTACCCGCCTCCCACTTTTCTTCATTCTCTTCAGGAGGGCAGCACCTTGTCAGCTCTTCCTCACAATAGGACTTGATCATGGTAGAAATCACTGGAAGGATATCTTCTTCCCCCAGAAGCTTGTTTCGCAGATCATAGATGGTATTTCGCTGCATATTCATGACGTCATCGAGCTTCAGGTTATACTCCCGGACAGAGAAATTGGCTCCTTCGCAAATGCGCTGTATCCGATCGACGAAATCTAAGATGTTCTTGGATTGAATTTGTCCTTCACTATCTGTCTTCAGCGATTTTTTTAGTTTGTCCAGTTCATCCGCAGCAAAGCGTTTGAACATATCATCTTCAATCGAAATAAAGAATTGAGATGTACCGGGATCTCCTTGGCGGCCGGAGCGTCCTTTCAGCTGATTGTCAATTCGACGGGACTCGTGCCGTTCGGTGCCGATGACGTACAAGCCGCCGAGTTCCTTTACTCCTTCGCCGAGCATGATGTCTGTCCCGCGGCCAGCCATGTTAGTCGCAATCGTGATTTGATTCAATTGACCAGCAAGGGAAATCAAACGGATTTCCTGCTCGATGCTTTTGGCATTGAGAAGTTCAAATGGAAGTCCTTCTTTTTCAAGGTACTCTGCTACTTTTTCAGATTGAAGGATGGAAGTGGTCCCGATCAATACAGGCTGTCCAGTCATGTGGATTTCTGCAACCTTCTTGGCAACAGCCCTATATTTTTGTTCAATGGTTTCAAAAACTCTGTCTGTCAGGTCAACCCGTGCAATCGGACGGTTCGTCGGAATCTGGATGACCTCCATATTATAAAGGTCGCGGAATTCCTTCTCCTCTGTCTTTGCCGTACCAGTCATCCCTCCAAGCACCGGATACATCCGGAAAAGGTTCTGGATGGTGATGGATGCCTGGGTCTTGTTTTCTTCCGTAACTTCAAGACCTTCCTTTGCTTCGATTGCCTGATGAAGTCCGTTGCTCATCGTCCTTCCTTCCATCGGTCGGCCGGTGAACATGTCAATCAGCATGATTTTGCCTTCCTTGACGATGTAATCGACATCCCTCGTGAACATAACGCGTGCACGAAGGGACTGGATCACGTAATGATAGAGGGTCTGATGTTCAAGATCATAAAGGTTGTCAATATCAAAGCCCTGTTCAACCCGGGCAATTCCTTCTTCTGTCAGATTGGTCGATTTTGTTTCTATATCAAAGACGTAATCCACATCTTCTTTGAAGGATTTGATGATCCTGGCGCATAGGTAGCTCAATTCAGAACTGATGCCCGTTTTTCCTGCTATGATCAAAGGGGTCTTGGCTTCATCGATCAGTACACTGTCCACTTCATCAACGAGTGCGAAGTGATAAGGCCGCTGCACCTTTTGATCCGGGTTATAGACCATGTTGTCGCGCAGATAATCGAATCCGAATTCAGTCCCGACGCCGTATGTGATATCTGCTTGATAGGCTGCCTGCTTTTCTTCCGGCTGCATCAGCGGAAGATTCAATCCTACAGTAAGTCCTAGGAACTGGTGAATTTGGCCGATGAGCTCGCTGTCGCGCTTTGCTAGATATTCATTGACCGTTATGACATGGACGCCTTTGCCTTCCAAGGCACGAAGATAACTCGGGAGGGAGGCGACTAATGTTTTTCCTTCCCCTGTCGGCATTTCAGCAATATTCCCTTCAGAAAGGACCAGCCCGCCGATGAGCTGTACATCGAAATGGCGCATTCCGAGTACTCGTTTGGCCGCCTCGCGGACGACAGCAAACGCTTCGGATTGAATATCAAAAATGGTTTTACCATCCTCTAATAGTCTCTTAAAATAGTCTGTTTTAGCCTTTAATTCCGTATCGTTGAGCTTTTCAATATCAGCTTCCAAACGGTTGATTTGATCAACGGTTTTGCGATATTTCTTGATTTTGCGATCCTGGGGATCCCCAACCAGTTTTTTTATGTATGTAATCATGGCTTTCGCTCCTTACAAAACTGTACATCAAAAATTAGTATAGCATTGTTTACAGGGACTTTCATCTTATGTAAGAAAAGAAAGTTATAGAATATTAATCTATAAAATAAATATTTATACATTTAATATAAATTATAGAATTATATGAAACTTTTTCCATGTATAATCGTCTATAAGGTGCATGGCCTATTTTCATATTTTCTAAAAAGGGGGAAGAAAGATGAAAAAATGGATCAAAACGACTGCTGCTCTTTCAGCATCGGCTGCATTAATGGTTCCAGGTGCTGCGTCAGCTGCTCAGCTCAGCCCGCTCGCACACATGAAAGCCATGGAAATGCCAGATGTATTGAAAGAGTTAAAGAAATCTTCAAAAGAAAAGAAGACTGCTGCATACCAGAGGCAGCAGGAACAGCAGGATATGAAACAACAAATTAGCACGGATACACTTGTGATAAAATATGACAAGCCTATTGCCAAAGGAGTCCATGTAATGGCGGGGACACGCATCGTCAGCTCGATTCCAGGACTGGGGTATGATGTTGTCAAATTAAGCAAAGGGCAGGATATAAAGGATGTAATCGCCTTTTATTCCAAACAAAAAGGCGTCATTAAAGCACAGCCAAGCTTTAAATATAAATCACTTGGCTTCAGCGATCCGAAAGAAAAGGAAATGTATCAGCTCTCCCTTTTACATATTGATGACGCAATCAAGATGGCAGGAAAAAATGATGTCACTGTAGCCGTCATTGATACAGGGATGGACTTAAAACATCCGGACTTAAAGAATCAGTTCTTGCCGCCGTATAATGCGGTTCAACCGGCCAATACCTCCCTTGTGGATGTCCATGGGACTCACGTGGCGGGAATCATTGCATCGGAAAAAGACAATGGAATCGGAGGACATGGAATCAACCCTCATGCCAAGATACTGCCGATCGATGTGTTCAACGGAGATTGGGGCGCATATGACTATGCCATTGCTAATGGGATTCTTTATGCCATTGACCATGGTGCAGATGTCATCAATATGAGCCTCGGCGGATATAACAATTCACCGTTGATGGCGGCAGCTGTACAAAAAGCGATCGATGCAGGCATTACCATTGTGGCGGCAGCTGGGAATGAAGGATGGGATGAGTATTCCTACCCTGCCTCTTATGAAGGCGTCATCGGTGTCGGAGCGACAGATGCAAACAATGACCTTGCCTATTTCTCTAACTACGGGTCTTCCGTCGATGTCGTGGCACCTGGTGTGGATGTCTACAGTTCCGTGTATGATTTTATGAAGGGATCATCCTTTGCAAAAATGAGCGGGACGTCTATGGCTTCCCCGGTTGTAGCGGGAGTCGTTTCCCTTATTAAATCCAAATACCCTGATTTGAAGCCTTTCCAGGTCGAGGCGCTGTTAGAGAAAACAGCCAAGGATCTTGGAGCGAAGGGCTATGACTTGAAATACGGAAATGGATTGGTGGATCCTGTTAAAGCACTTCAATATGATATTAAGAAACTGCCGGCAATGGGAGACCACGATCCGAAAAATGGACTTAAAAAAGCCGCTGCATTAAAAACTGAAGGAGAAGATATCCAAAAAGGCAGCTTTACTCAGCCGCAGCAGTATCATTGGTACAAGATCGATTTGAAAAAAGGAGAGTACCTCCAAACACAATTAGAAGGCGATAAACAGTACGACTATGCAATGGACCTTTACTACCAACCGAAGGATCCTAAAAATAATAAAAAAGATCAGGATAAACCGATTAAAGTCAATGATGTGAAGGCGGGTCATACTGAAGGCTACCTATATAAGGCTGACAGTGATGGAACCCTTTTGATAGCTGTGAAGGATGCAAACGGCAGCTACAGTTCGGAAGGCAAATCAGCATTCACATTGAAGACTGAAAAGCTTGTTTCCTTAAGTGAAGATAAATCCAGTAAAGACAACATGATAGCCCTACCTGCGATTCCGTATAGCAGCGACGAAGATAAAGATAGACCATTTACCCTGGCTTCAAGCACAGATGACCCAGATAAAGATTACTTCACATTCTCCGTCGATGAGCCGACGACGCTTTCCATTGATGTTTCCGGCATCCCGGGATTAAATTCTTCCTTAGCTGTTTACTTTAAAGATGAATTTACGATGGAACAGCCGGAAGGAGCGCCGCCAAGGGAACCTTCTCCGTTTGCGATGGCGGACAGCGGGGGAAAAGGAGATGCTGAAAAGCTCACTTTTGAAGCTGTTCCAGGAATGGAGTATGTCTTGGAAGTGTCCGGCGGTTCTCAGATGATGGGCTCTTACTTTATGAATCCGTTCATGATGATGGGCTTCAATAATGATCTTACTCCGGGTAAATCAAATCTTCCATACACTTTGAAAGTGGATAAACTGAACATCCCAGCGGATGAAGATCCATTCCCGCAAATGCTGCAGGACATTGAGCAGCAGTACATGGAAGGAAACATGAGTAAAGAAGAGTTCATGAAAGCCAAGATTGCACAATTCAAACAGCAGGCTGCGGATATGAATGATCCAGACTTCTGGATGAACCTTGAACATGAACGTAATGCTGCCATCATGGATAATGCCATAGATCTTGAAACAGGCATGGATACAAAAGGCTACTTCCAAGGACAGGGAGATGAAGATTATTATAAATTCACTGCCTCAGAAGATGCTGTGTACCAGTTCTCCGTCAAGCCTGGCGAAAATCAGATGCCTTGGGGAATCGTGATGGAATATAATGATGAAACGCAGGACCTCATCCCGATCGGCGATGTGATGAGCGATAATTGGATGATGCCATCAACAGAGGAAGTGACCTCCGTTCTTGCACTGAAGAAGGATAAACAGTATGTTGTCCGCCTGACGAATGACATGTGGGGTGCATCTTCTACAGATCCATACGTTTTGAATGTCAAGAAACTGATGAGTGTACCAAATGATGAAGGCGATAAGGACGAAAATACTCCGGTCCGCGCCAAGGTCATCAAGCCAAACGAAGTGACCGATAACTATCTGGTCTACTCTGATGACACAGACTTCTTCTATTATAAGAACCGCGGCGACGATAAAGTATTCAATCTTCAAGTCACTCCTGGAAAGCTTTCAGATAAAGAAAAGAGAGACCTTCCGAAGCGCATGCAGGACCCGATGATTGTCGGTGCGACCATCGTGGAAGACACAAATGGAAACATGCAGATTGACGGAGATGAAGCGGATACTGCCATGGTTTACGGGCCAAGCTACTTCAGCCCGATATTTGATGTGAATGCTTCCTTTAAAGCGAAGAAAGGTGCAGGCTATTTCATTGTTACGAATTCATATAATTGGGGCTCAGTATCTCTGAAGCCGTATCAGGTTGCCATTGTGGATTCAAATCGCAAGGATGAAGATGCAGGTTCTAAAGTCGTGAACAACGTTCCATCGAAGCCGTTGTCATTGAAGGCATCAAAAGGTGGATGGACAGCTACTGGCTATATCAATGGCGCAGTGGAATTCGGTGATAAAGACTATTACAAATTGACATTGAATAAAGCTTCATCTGTCAGCCTTTCCTTGTCTGCTGATCAGACCCTTGATGGTAAAATGGTCGTATATGATGCTAAAGGGAATGTCAAAGCCAACCTGGACTACTATGGTACTGGCGATGATGAAATGGATGCCGTCACTCTCGACAAAGGCACTTATTATATTGAAGTAAGCGAGACGTTCGGACGTACGAGCACCAAGCCGTACACCCTGAAAGTAGCTTTGAAATAATCAAAATGATGGGGCGATTTTAACAAAATCGTCCCATTTTTCATGCAAGTAATGACTATTTGAGGGTTCAATTCTTGGAAGCATTTGCTAGAATGGTAGATAGATAGAAGGAGGAGAAAAAATGAAAATATTCAAACAGGTCGCTGTTCTTATGGCACTCTTCATCGTCTTTGGGGTGTACAGCCAAGGAGCAAAGGCCCATGTCATTGACCTGACAAAGGAGAAAATGGCGCAGATTGACTACAAAGATTCTTATACGCTGGTAAAGTCCTATAAAGGAGAGAGTGGTGTCGTCATCAATAGCTACAGTCCGAAATGGAATACGTTGGACAAGCTTAAAGCATTGGACGAAGAGCTGCTAGCCAATAAGCATGGCAAGGAAATCGCTTATCTTGGTGAAATTGATATCTTCCCGGACTATCCGACAGGGAATCAAAATGTCCTTGGCCAGTATTTTGCTGAATACACAACTTCGAGCAATGGTATACACCTGTCCAAGAATCGCGTCATCCAGATTTATGGCGGAAATGATTATTCAACCATTGAAAGTGTAGCCCATACCCTTTCCCATGAATATGGGCATCACTTTACCTACTATTATTTAATAGAGAAGGAGCAATTGAATCCGTCTCAGTGGCTTTCTTCGAATTATGCCAAGGCAAGAGACTTCGAACAATATTCTTCCATCAATACGGGGGATGGCACATATGAATGGGGGCTGCCTGAAATCCTCGCGGAAGACTATGTACAGTTATTTGGCTCTGAAAATGGTGTAAAAGATAGCCTGCAAATGAATACGGATATCAAAACACCTTTCGAAACACCGCAAATTGAAACATACTGGAAGAACCTTTTGGGAGATTCCTATAAAGAAAAGAAATCAATGGATCTCTTTTTGACCGGCTTTAAAAAGGCTTCCTTTTATCCCTATTATGATTTGCAACTGAATTTATCAGGTGGAGAACAGGGGAGTTCCTACATACGGGGAGAAGGAGAATATGCAAAGCGCTATTCTCGGCTTCTGGCATCCATTCCAGCTGGAAAACAAGATGTGGACCTCACTTTCAATGGCCTTCCTTATGAAGAAAAAGCCTGGATGCTTGATGGAAGCATCAATAAAAGCATCAAATTACAGGCCGTCCAGCACCAGGCGAACGGCTATAATACAGGATCCAATATGCTAAATGTATCGTATGGCTCTATTTCAAATCAAGTTGTCACCAAAGAAACATTGATGTATCAAAAATCCCAGGAATATACGATGGACGACAAGAAGAAAATGCTGACGGAAGTCGCAAATGAAAAAGGCATCCCGGCAGAAATCCTCAAAGCCATCGCCTTTGTCGAAACAGATATGAAGCAATTTAATGACGACGGGACACCGATCACGACAGAAGACGGCGGAATCGGGATGATGCAGGTTACCCTGACACCAGAAGAAGTCGTGAAATACAACATCGATTTGGAAAAACTAAAGTATGATGTCCGCTACAACATCGAACAGGGAGCAGATCTCCTTAAGAGAAAATGGGATCTATCATATCTACCAGTTGTGAATCATCATGATCCTAAGCACCTTGAGGATTGGTACTTTGCCATTATGGCATACAATGGCTTGTCCAAACGAAATGATCCAACCATTCAAGGGAATGATCCTTACCAAGAAAGGGTATTCAGAACCATCCGAAACAGCAGTCTTATGGAAGTCGGACAGACACCAGTAGAAGATATCCATATTAGGTACCCAAATCCGAATCAGCCGGAGATCATGTCCTTTGTCGATGAGCGTTATGAATGGTCGACGGAAACACGGACCGCACAGGATTATCAAACAGGACAGTATGTATATACACTCAATCCATATTTTGATTACTCAAATTTGCGAGATTCAGCGAATGACGGAGCATTGAAAATGAAACTCCCTCATTACACCCCGCTTGAAATCGTTGCAGGTCCATTTGAAATAACAGATACAAGCGGATTTAATCAATATGCCATGTACCAAGTGAAGGGAATTAATTTCGAAGGATATATGGCCTCATCCAATATGATTCTATCGGATAAGGTTAAGTTCTTTACCGATATAAAACAACGTCAGGAAGTAGCAAGCGCCGTTACGTATTTAGGAGTAAGGGATATTATCCATGGCTACCAGGATGGGAGTTTCCTGCCAAACAAAGAGCTCTTACGTCGACATGCAGCCCAGCTTCTTGTTAACGCACTCCATTTGACTGCACCGAGTGACTATAAAATGAAAGCGACGGATATGAAACCTAACGACTTGAGCTACGAAGATATGCGAATCGCCGAGTATCACGGCTTAATGGGCCATGGAGGGGCTCTGCGTCCAAATGAATACCTTTCACGTTCGCAAATGGCTTCCATTTTAGTGCGTGCGTTTGGGAAATACTATGCAAATCCTCCAGCAGATTACCAGTACGCCGGCATCGATCCAGGATTCTGGAACGCGAAGGATATCAATGTAATTGCCTACAATAAAGTAACGATTGGCAATCCATTTAAACCGCAAACAGATGTTACAAGATCACAGTTTGCCTTGTTCCTCCAAAGGACTATCGTAATCAAAGAAGGAAAAGAATAATAGGACAAAAAGCCAGGCTATACGCCTGGCTTTTTTTTGCATAATAAAACCCCGCTCCTGAATGAGCGGGGTTATAAATTAGTTTAAGCTTTTCGCACGGTATAAGAATGCAGCGAATTGGGAGCGGGTCACTTTTTCTTCCGGTTTGAATGTACCGTCTTCATAGCCCGTTGTGATCCCTGAGGCAGCAAGCTTATTGATATAGGAATAAGCCCAGTGGGATGCAGGAACATCCGTAAATTGTTTACTGCTTGTCCCTTTAAGGTCAAAGGCCCTAACAAGGATGGCAGCCATCTGTCCGCGTGTCAAAAGGTCATCTGGTTTGAATTGACTTCCGCTTCCTTGGAAGATGCCTTCGTCATATACAGCATTAACAACTCCGACAGCCCAATGGGAAGCCGGGACATCAGGGAAGTTTTTGCTTCGATCATTCATTTTAAGATCAAAGGATTCAGCAAGCATAGCTGCAACGTCTGCACGGCCGATATAATCATTCGGTTTGAAGTATCCATTTGTGTAGCCAAGGATCAAATTATCGACAGCAAGATTTTTCACGGCCGGGAAAACCCAATTATTTGTACTAAGATCCTTGAAAGTTGCCGGCGCCGGTGCGATTGATAAAACTCGTCTTGCACCAACATAGCGGCTCTTCCAATAATAAGGGTCATTAATATCCGAAATCATGACGCCATGGGATGATGAAGCATGGATAAATTGGTTGTCTCCTATGTATATACCAACATGACTAACGCCGCTTCCGTATGTATTGAATAAAACTAAATCTCCAGGGCGGAGATCGCTTTTTGAAACAAAGGATCCAGTTGAAGCGATTGAGCTTGATGTACGCGGCAGCGACACCCCAATTTGATCAAAAACGGTATTGACGTATCCGGAGCAGTCAAATCCGCTGGTGGTTGTTCCGCCGTATTGATAAGGAACTCCTATGTATTTCTTGGCAATGGGAATTAATCGATCATAATTTTGTAACGTTTGCGCTTTTCCTTCGTCTATATTTAGTAGGAAAGTAATGGCAAACCCAAGGACAATTAGTACTAACTTCTTCATCTTTTTCCAATATCCCCCTATAAAAAATGAATTTTTCGACTTTTCTTTATGTGGAAATTGTAGCAGATTATAGAAGTTTGTAATTTTACAGTTGTGTAACAAATTATTTGTCAGTCATATTTGTGTAAAAAGAATCATATCTTTATAGGGTGTGTTGCAGAGAGGTTACGAAGTAATTTGTTTGTCATTTTTAAGTAAGTAGATGGAAGAAAGGAGACTAATCTAGCAAAAAAGGAAAAAATATGATATTTTCTATTGAATATTTTGGCATATCGTGTAGAATATAGGTTATGTATAGGTGTTTTCAGAATATTTCTTTCTTATTCTATTAGTATATATTGCCAATAGAATAAAGGATTGACATTAATTCTACAAAATTCTATACTATTATTTGTAATTGTTACCAAGCTTTTTTAAGAGAGGTAATATATTCTACATATCTCTTAGGATCGCTTTAATATTTTTGTAACATATAAAGGGAGGAAATAACTAGAATGGCTAACCAACCAAAGTCTTACCGTAAGTTTTTAGCTGGATCTGTAACAGCTGCAATCGTAGCTTCTGCAGTAGCTCCAGCATTTGCAGCAGAAGTAGGATCTAACTTCTCAGACGTACCTGCTTCTAATTCACACTCAGAGGATATCGCGAAAGCAGTAAGCTATGAGCTTATGAAAGGATATCCAAACAACACTTTCCAACCAGGAAAAGCGCTAACTCGCAGCGATGTTGTTAAAACAATTGCACGCTACCTTGAAAAAGCTAACGGCGAAGTTGACACAACAAACGTAACACCATTCGCTGATGTAACTGCTGACTACACTGATGGTGAGCTTTACAAAGCTTCATTAGTAGTTAAAAAGTACAATGTTTTCGCTGGTGATACTAAAGGAAACTTAAACCCAGCTGACAAGATCTCTCGTCAAGCAATGGCTAAAGTTTTAGTTAACGCTTTCGGTCTTGATAAATTAGATGCTGATGCGTCTAAAGTTAAAGATAACGATCTTGCTGATGAGTGGGCACGTACTTACATCAACACATTATCTGGTCTTGGGATCACAACTGAAACAATGTACCGCCCAACTGAAACAACTGACCGCGGACAATTCGCTAGCTTCCTAGTTCGTTCTTATGAAAAAGTAATGGACGTAACTGCTGAAGTTACTGGTGCAAGTGCGATTAACTCTCAAGGTATGGCTGTTGATCTTACTGCTGTTCCTGTAACAGGTGCAATTCAAGTTAAATTTAGCGAAAAGGTTGACGCTGAATCCATCAACGTTAATAACCTTCGTGTATATAAAATGGACGGAAATGTTCCAGTATCAATTGCGGCTTCTAATTTCTCGTTATCTCAAGATGGTTTAACGGCTACTGTAGATATCGACGGAGCTGGACTTGATAAAAATACGGCATATAAATTAGAAGTGAAAAACGTAAAATCTTCTGAGGGTGCTGTAGTTGCTGACAAAACAGTAAACTTTACAACTAGTACTACTGCTGTTGTAACAAATGCTTACTTTGCAGGTGTTGCATCTGATAACGATAATAATGCACCTACAGGTGTGGCTCAATTAGATGTAGCTTATGATGTTAAACTTTCTCCATCTACTGTGACAACAAGTAATGTTACACTTGTAGACCTAGCTACTGGAAATAAAGTTCCTTTAAACTTATCAACTGCAAATAATACAATTAACATTACAACGGATGCTGCTCTACCTGATGGTAAACAGTATAAGCTTTCAGTGAGTGGTGTAAAAACTGCAACTGGTGAAGATGCTGAAGCATACACTAAAACATTTGCAGTAAATGCAGCAACACCATTAACTGCACCAGCAACTGTAACTACTTTAGATGGTAGAAATGCTTTAATTACTGATGTTTGGCCAAAACTATCATCTGGTATTAAAGAAGCTGGTAATACTTACTATGCTGGTCTACAACTTAATGTAGGGATTGCAGAAAAATTAGATGCTTCTACAATTCAACAAAATGTTCAACTAGTTGAAAAAGATTCTAAAGAAGTTGTATCTGCAACATTCTCTTATAACTCTGATGCTAAAATCTTAACTGTAGTTCCGACTTCAGACCTAAAAGAATCTACTGATTATGAAATCCAATTTAAAGGTGGATTAAAATCGGCTGAAGGAATTTATCTTGATGGAGCTCACAAAGGTGAGGTTGTTACTTCAGAATCACTTGGATTTACAACTCTTGATGTAACTGCACCTACAGTAACATCTGTTACTTCTAAAAATGGACTTTCTGGTCTTAAATTAAACGAAACTCAAGAATTTACTGTAAAATTAAGTGAGCCTCTTGCTCTATCAAACAGTAATGTTGTTCTTGCTGAAACAGGTGTTGATTTCACTAACCAAACTTCAATCACCAATGGTCGTATCCCAGCAAATAAACTTCAAGTTACTGCCGTACCGGGCCAAGAAGCAACTTACTCTGTAAAAGTTGCAGCTAATTCTCTTACACAGAACAAAGCTTATAAATTAGTAGTTGTTGGTAAGGATCTTTCTCAATCCACTCTTGTAACGGGCTTAAATAGCGTAACTGTTGCAACTGATGGAGCAGGTAACACATTGAAGAACTCTTTCTCAACAGCATTTACTACTGAAGGAGCAGATGTTACTGCGCCTAAATTAGCAAAAGTTTACAAAGGGACTACTCTGACAGCTGCAAATGAAGTTACAAAACCAACAAATGTAGTTAGCACGAACAGCTTCACATTTGCATTCGATGAAACTATCGGAACTGGCGCTACAAATATCGATAGTTCAAAATTCAAACTTCAAAAATTCAATGGTTCTACATGGGTTGATGAAAGTGGTGCAAGTGCAAGTACTACAGCAATTCAAAACACTGCAGGTCAAAATGTTGGTGTAAATGTTACTCTAAGTGGCGTAGCAATGGATGATGCTCAATATCGTATTGTAGTAGAAGCTGGAGCTGTTAAAGATTTAGCTACTAACTTGAGTTCACAACAATCAGTATTTGAATTTACAGGTACTGAAGGTGATGATACTGCAGCAAAAGTAGAAGTTGCTACAGGTTCTGTTAGTGGTGGAGCTTTCACTCAAAGTAATGATGGGGATCAGAACATCTATGTTACTTTCGATGAGGATGAAATTTTTGAAGTAGCTACTGATTCAGTGAAAGTTACTGATGCAAGTGGAAAACAAGTAACTGGAACTTTAAAAGAAATTGACCAGCCTACTGCTTTGACTTCATTAACTGGTGCAAATAAGGTTTATGAATTTGTTCCTGCTGAAGAATTAAATGCAGGAGCGGTATATACTGTAACTGTTGAAGGTGTAAAAGATATTGCAGGTAACACAATTGCTAAGAAAGTAGTACAGTTTACTACTTCTGCTGCATCCTTAGACTTTGCTTCTGCTACAGTAACTAACGGTGCACAAGCTGTTGACAGACAGAAAACAATTTCAGTTGATTTAAATAAAAAGGTTAACGGTGAAACTGTTAATGTTGTATTAACAAATGAGGATACAACAACAGTAGTTGCTACAAATACTATCACAGCCGGATATTCATCTACAGATTTCATGTTTGATGATGTAAATAATCTTCTATCAAATACGAATTATTCAATTAAAGTTGTAATTGATGGTACGACTGTAAAAACTATTAACTTTACTACTGGGGTAGTTGCTACTGATGATGTTGCTCCTTGGTTAGATATGGTTGAAGGTCAAGCTTATGTTAACTCTAATACTTTGATTCCGAATGTAGACATTACAACAGGGTCAAACACTACATTAGATTTTGACTTCTCTGAAGCAATTGCTGCTGGAGTAACTGCAAGTATCGTTAACCTTTCAGATGCTGATGCACCAACTTCAGTTGTCACTACTTCAAGAGCTTCTGATATCTTATCGTTAACATTATCAAATAGCTTGGTAAGCTCAAATATTTATCAAGTTACTTTGACAGGTGTTAAAGATGCTGATGGAAATGCAGCAGATCCAATTGTTGTGAAATTCACTGCTCAATAATTTCGAAGTCTGATATTTAAAACATCATTAAATGTTAAAAAGTCCTCGCACATGCGAGGACTTTTTCTATTTGGTTAAAAACTTAAATGTTTAATCGTAAAATTATAGTTTTTTAATATACCTAAATGTCATTCAGAAGTCGAGTGCTAAAATAATTGTGTAGAAGTCAATTGAGGTAATGTGAAATATCCCTGTACCCTTCAAAAATTAAAATTCTAGTTGAATTACTCTATTTTTCCATAGGGTGGTTCCTTTTTTATACGATAATATGAAATTAGGTAGGACAATATGAAAAGAAAATAACCGTGGGAAATTGATAGAAGTTAAAAAAGTTCATGACAAATAAGCCTTCCATTGAAACCTTTAAAAAAGAGGTAATGATGATTTTAGGCTACTTTTTTGTATGTATGATAAAGACCATTTAACACAGGTGCTGCTTCTAGTTTTGTTTTCGCAGCAGATGTCGGGAGGTAGGCTGGTAAAGCAACTGGTGTCTTACCTTTTATTCCTTTGTGTGTTCGAGCGGGATGGTAATTGAGGTTTATTCTACATGAGGGTATAAATGAATACTGATTAATGAAATCCTTGGCTTAACAAAATTCAAGGAGAGTTAAGAATGAGATTTATATCCGTTGCGATAGTCGTCATTGCAGTCATATTAAACATTGGTAAAGGACACTCATGGTTGTTATGGATTGCCTTTTTGAATCTAATTCTTTACTTAATAATTACTCTTACCATTCCCAACTTAATTGCTGGCTCTGCTATGAAGAGGTACAAAGCTAAAATTGAAGAGAGACACGAAAAAGGAGCCTCAAAAGAAGAGATTAACGAAATGCTTGATAAAGACATTACTATTACAGAATCAGATCAAACTCAGGTTCCTTCGTGGATGTATCTTATAGGAATGATAAACGTCGTGGTTGGAATCATACTTCTAGTTATTGGAATTTGTATTCGATTTTAGATATATGAACATACCTAGAATATACGAAACAATAAAACGCAATAAAATGAGAAATGACCATATATTATAACCTTGATATGATTATTTGCCCTAATTCCCATGCGGAATTAGGGCTATTTCTATTTTAGGAGGAATTAAATATGAATCAATTACATGTAAAAGAAGCAGTAGACCAATTATCTCTATTCCCTGTTCATGAGGGGAAACGACCTCCGAAGAAACGAGTGAACATTGTCAGTCTAAAACTGGTAAGGGAATCTAGTTTGCTTTACCAAAACAGAACGATCCGGTCACCAAAAGATGGGTATGATCTGCTTAAACAATTTTTGGTTGACTTAGACCGTGAAGCATTCATAGTTGTTGCATTGGATACTAAAAATCAGCCAACTAGTATCAATGTGTGTCATATCGGTAGCCTAAATGCTAGCATCGTACATCCAAGGGAGGTCATGAAGTCTGCTATTCTTTCAAATGCTGCCTCAATCCTTGTTGGGCATAACCATCCGAGTGGACATAGTGCACCTTCAAAAGAAGATATTGAGGTCACAAAAAGACTAGCAGAAGCAGGTAGAGTAATGGGGATAGAACTAATTGACCATATTGTGGTGGGAGATGGAAACTACGTTTCATTGAAAGAAAAGGGATATATCTAAAGGGGGGAAGTAGATGATTGAGTTGGATTGGTTCGTAAGAACCCTAGAAGGCAACTTCAAAGTAAAAGGAGTGGATATAAAGCAAATAGGTCATGAAGCAAACGAAATGTATTTGGATGAGATTGATGAATCACTTTTGCCAAATGAATCAATAGATAATCTTCCAGAGGCACTGATTTTTGAAACGATGGTGGTTGAAGATTCGAAAGGAGTTGAATGGATTGGAATCATAGGAGTGCATCCTGAAACGAGAGATTGGGTGATTCAAATTATATTAAAAGATGGCGATCCAGTTCATAAAGAATTAGTAGAAAAGGAGAATAGACAGTGACGAAATATCATAAGGTAACAATCAATGGTGAGGTACTCTATAGAGAATTTGATCCGTCCACAGGCTATTATGAAAATGAAATGCTATCTCAGGAAGACCTGATTGAAAGAATCTTTGAAGAGGTAGTAGAATCAGAGATTGAGATTGATGAAGTTGAAATTCAGCGAGCTATCCATTGTATCCCCAGTCTCATCCATAGAGAAATGATTCAAAACTACTTAACCTATTTAGAAACAGTCGTAGAATCACTGGAATAAACTTACGACAAAAGTGGACAATCAAATCAAAAATCTCATGACATAACTAAATCAGACTTTACCAAATAAGCTAAAATCTTTTAATCTCAAGGAAGCAATAAGAATTTGATTAGGAAAAACTCACGTCATAATTATATAACTGTCGTGAGCGTCACCTTGAGAGGAGGTGAAAAGAATGTTGGAGAAAATAATCGTACCAGTGGTAATTGCAGTGGCCACTGAAGTTATAAAGGAAATCACAAAAGATAACTAATGAGGAGGTTTACACGATGAAAGTCTTTCCATGTCAATGTGGTTGTACATGCCCTATTTGTTCAATAAAAGATAAAATAGAGATTGTGAAAAATTAGGAGTCGTGAATGCAAACAAAAGCGTTCATGGCTCTTTTTTATGTTTAGGAGGGGACTCATGAATAATCTAGTTCAATCGTTTGAGCTATGGCTAACGGAGGAAGGAAAAGCTGCCAAAACAATCGAGTCTTACGTTGGAGATATAAAGGGCTACCATCTATATATTAAAGATAAGGCTGTTTCTAATGAGCAGCCTTTATCACGTTTTTCCTTTGTAAGATACAAGCAGCACTTACTGGATCAATCCTTTGCAGTTGCGACGATTAATAAGAAGATTAATAGTTTGAAAGTTTACAATGACTTTCTTCAAAAGAAGGGAATAGTTAGTGAAAGCTACATTCAGTTGAAGCGAGACAGAGTAGTGATTGCGGCTGGAAGTGAGCATGTAGTCACAGCTCTTTCCGAGGAAGAAGTCGAGAAGCTATTGTTCTATCTAGAGGATCATACAAAAGTGAGCATCCGAAATAAGCTAATTGTCTATTTGCTTCTGTATACTGGAGTTCGTGTATCTGAGCTTGTGAATATAAAGCTAGTTGATATTGATGTATTGACATCTGCACTAACTGTAAGGGGAAAAGGTGGAAAGATACGAGAAATTAGCTTGCGACAGGATGTGCTTCAACTGAAAAAGCAATACCAGCAGGGAGAACGAGTGCAGTCTCGATTCCAGGACAGTGAGTATTTGTTGGTAAGCCAGAGAGCGAAGAAGATGCACAGGGATGCTGTAAGAGATTGGCTATCCATTGTCGGAAATGAATTAGGTATGAAATTACATCCACATTTGTTTCGACATACATTTGCGACTAGATTGCTTAGAAAAGGAGTGGACCTTACTACCGTAAGTAAACTTACTGGCCACTCTACAGTAAACATGACTGCAAAATTTTATATACAAACCACACGGAAGGAAAAGCAGAATGCCGTAGACAAACTCTAATAGGGAGCGATACCTAATGAAAATAATTCAATGTTTGGCAGATTTAGAAGAATTGAAGTCAAGGAGTACTATTCCCATCTCCTACCTAAGAGTAATCGAAACACAATTTCTCGAATGGTTTGAGGCAGAAGGTGCTGACGAATCATTTGTGTCCTTTCGTTTACCGAGAGAGTCTTGCATCTATCATTTGGAGAATCAGCAGGATTCAGGTTTCATAGTCAATCAGTTGCTGCAAGTCGAATTTGTTGAATATGAGACTGCTGATGACCATCGGTATTTCCGGATGGGCCTGATGAATGAACATGAAATGAGCATAGTGTTTTTCCTAGAAGGAACTATTAATGAAAAGTTGGAGGAATGGTTGAAACGATGAGGATGTACAACAATGTTCGATAAAACCAGCCGTCGATACATGACGAAAGCAATTGCAGAAGAATTGCACCCGGAAATCACAAAGCATCTATGGCACTTGATTGATGAGCGTAATGAACAAGGAGAAGAGCTTGACTATCTGCAAGTGTTCGAGTTGGGAGTTGAGAAAGGGAAACAACTGATACTTCATCGTCAGGAACAGCCTCCATATCGCAAGAAATGGCTTACTGAGCTAAAACATACATCTCCCATAATCAGCACCATCTGGTGTATTGATGAGGGACAAAGCGAGATCATGTTATATCCCTCTGACTACTAATGAAGGATTTCTGCCTGTTTACAATGCTAAAGGTAAACAGGCAGGCATCTTTCATTAAATATTATACATAAAGCTTTTTTTCTTTTTTTCTTTTCTTTAGCCACAGATATAAAACAATAAAATAATGGATCTACGTGGATATAAACATCTACATAGACGTAGAAAAAACGGAGTAAGGAAGGGGAAAACTCATGGAATACTATGGAACGAGAAGAAATAGAAACATTAATCTAAGCCACTTTCGAAAAGAAAATCAAGTAGCTTCGATTGCATGGGAGAATGAGGATAAACTAGAGGAAGGATATGAATATGAGGAGATAGATGATATTGAAGGAGAAAATCAAGTAGAAATGGAGTCAGTTTCTGATGGAAATAGCCAAGAATACTTCAGTCTAGACGGTAAGCCATTTAAACTGAAACATCAATCAAGGAAGCAATCCTTCTCAGAAACCCATATAAGAACCACCACATATTTAGAAAAAAACGTGCACCAAATTATTCGAATGCTTCAACAGCAAAATCAAATTGAATCCATCACAAAATTTATCAATAATAGCATCAAATACTACTTAACGACAAAGTATAGTGATTAAAATTAGGGGTTAACAAAAAGGGGTAATGCTGGAAAAGCATTATCCCCAATAAATATGACTTTGATATAATAGAGAGGAGAATCATTTTCTGGAGGAAAAGAAAATATGGAAAAGAAAATCATTGAAATGATACAGAAGGAATTGCAAACCCCAAATATCCCATCATATAAAAGGAACCGCATGTCAGCTGTTGGAAAATATTTGGCGGGTCAATCCTCATTCTCCATTGCTACAGACTTAAATCTTTCCCCCCGTAGCGTTCAACGATATATCCGTGCGTATCAGGAAAAAGGTATCTCATCCCTTTTCAATCCCCAAAGACCGGGAAATAAACACAAGCTAAACGATGAACAAATGAATGATATAAAACGAATTCTTCAGAAGGAACCTACGATAAGTGGTTATTTATTTCCAAAATGGACAGCCAGGTTGCTTAGGAGATATATAAAGAAAACATACGGAACAAGTCTATCGCAGGAGTTATGCAGACAGCTTCTTATGACTAATCAAGACAAAGAGGAAAAGCAATCTCCTTTCAAGGAAAGAAAAGCCTTTGAGCAACTATTGGCCATCTACCTCCGTGACTCAGATACAGAAGTATGGATCCTTTCCGATATCTATTTAGGCATCAGAGAACGTCGAAAAAATAAACAAGGAAAGCTTCCATACTATCCAGAGGATCTGCTGAAAGACCCAGCTTCCATTCCCAATGTAGATTTAACTCAAAAAGCCAAGGAAGAATGGGTATTGTGCTTGGAATCAATGAAATCAAAAGATTTTTTCTTCTGGCACCATTCAGACCAGCAAGAGGAACTTTCAAGGTATAAGGAAGTCATTCAAACAATGGTTCGACATACTGAGGCTCAAAAGGTTGTAATTATCATGCCTGAAACAGCTATACATAGGAGGAACTTTCTAAAAATTTATATCAAGCAATCGAAAAAGAGTTTTAAAGTCGAGTATTTCCCTTTCCAATCACCGGACCTAAATCCACTGAATAATCGAAAAGAACATATAATAGAAACCTTTCAACTAAAGAAAAAGGAAACGCAGGAGAGGAAGATTCTTTCCGAGCAAAAAGTAAAGCAAATTTTGAACTACTTACAGCAAATAAGTCATCACAAAAAGTGAGGCTTTTTTTTAATACCATAAACGACATAATTAATTGTAAGTTGAAAAGTTGATTTCTTATTGCGAATTAGGCGGAAATCATTAGTGTATATAGAAATAAAATAGGATCTTGCTTGAATGCTTAAATAAATAAGGCAGAGATTACTCCCTGATACGGAAACTTCAAGTTTTCTAGGTACAAATGTCAAATAACACCTTTCCCTCTATACTTTGAAGAGTAGTAAATGTTCTTTGAAAACTTAATAGCGTCTCATGTACATGCGCTCTGACAAAGTAGACTACATGGGAGCAAACAAGAAAAAACAATTTACAGAAAGTAGGAAATGAAATGATTTCACTATCAGTACAAATGCAAAAGGCGAAAAAAAGAAATTATGTAGGTTGTTATGATTTTTATAGCGTAAGGGTGGATTTATCTGGTGATGAAGAGAAGTTGTCAAAGATTGAGTATGTAAAAGGTGATTTTCATAATGCTTTGAATAATGAAGCTAGATGTATTCAAGGTTTTAGAAATCATGAGTTTCTGCTTGTAGGAAATGCAAATATTAAGGTTAGAAAAAATGAAGAAATAATGCCTGCCTTTAACAAACTAGTTGATTCCATAGAAGTAAAGTTGGAGCATCTAAAGATTCCTTATGAGTTGGAAATTGGGTTTATTAAATTAGAAGATTGATGAGAGTCTTAGGTCACCGTAAAAGCAGTCAGAAGTCCTTGGGATCTCGAAGCAGCATTTAGAATACAAATTAACTTTGGAGAGTGAATATCATGAAAAATGGCTATATTGAAGCACTACCTAACGATTTTTTGGATTGGAATAGTTTTAATGTTAAACTTCCGAGGAATGTGAAAGAATTATTAAGAAATGATCATGATTATACAATTATAGGCTCTGTGGATATTAAAATTTCTAAACTAGAAAAGAATGATAGCCTGTTACGTCAAACAGTAAAGAAATTTGAAGATGTTAGTTGTTTTGAAGGAATTTATGAAGACGATAATAACTACTATCTAACATATCAGAACCCTGACATGACAAATTGTTTTTCATTTATGGATCTATTTGATGAATTGCATGAAATGGAGCATGAGATGAAAGAAATTTTGCACGGGATGCATTTAGTAGATTTCGAAATGACGTTTATTGTTGAAGCCTACAATCATGGTTAATAAATGAAGTTTATCCCTAATGAAGGGGAAAAAGAGTTTATGAGAGGCCAGTGGTTCCATAAACCTAGTGACGAGTATATTTAGTTAACATAGACAAATTTGAGGAGGAACATACAATGGCATACTCAATGAAAAAAGGATATCAAATTCCAGATGAAGGGAACCAAGAAGCAGTCATATGTGGAGTGGTGATTTTAGAAGATCAATTGGTGACAGTAAAGGGGCAGAAGAAAACCAGCGATATCATCCAAGTTGAATACCAGACTGATACCGGGAAAGCAAAAGGGCGATACTTTCCTCTAATGGTAGAAGAGTCTCCATTAGGACAAGTTGTTTCAGCTGTAAATGGTGGTGAGATTCCAGATGAGATAGATGATGTGGAGGCATTTCTCATGAACAGGGAACTCATCATTGAGGTAAAGCACAATAAGTCAAAGGAGACAGGCAGGTTGTTTGCTAATGCTGCGAATGCCTATCCACTTGAAGAATATGAGGATGAAGAAGACGATGAAGAATATGACCTGGATTTAGATGAAGATATTGAGGACGAGCATTCAGAAGACTTAGATATTGATTTCGATGAAGAGGAATTGGAATGGACATAAACCTAATTCTGTTCCGTAAAATCTGAATATTCAAATATATATTATATAAATGAACATAGGGGGAATCACCATTTTGGATGATTCCCCAAATAAAAGGAGGAACAGTTATGCTTTGGTTCGAGGGGGTTAAGTTGTTTTTGGTATACCTTTCATCTATTGAGAGAAGTCAAGAGACCATTACCGGATACGGAAAAGACTTAAAAATGCTTGGGGAATATCTCGCAGGTATCTATAATGGAGAGGTTTTTGTAGAGGATGTGAATACCGAAGATATAGAAAACTATCTGGTATGGCTGAAAGAGGAACGGAAGTACCAACCGAAGAGTAGACAGAGGCATTTTCATACCTTCCGATCATTCTTTGCTCATGCTTATAAAAAAGAATGGGTAGAGCGAAATGTAGCTCTGGCTGTTGAAAATATTAAGGCACCTCAAAAAGAACGAACGTTTATGGAGCAAGAAGAAGCAGAAGAGTTGATAAAAGAAATAGAACATCCATTGATTCAAACCGTTTGTAAAACCCTATACCTTACAGGTCTAAGGATTTCTGAGTGTTTAAACTTAACAGTAGAAAACGTGAATCTTAAAAAAAGAGAGATTCTCGTCATTGCAGGAAAAGGGAATAAGGACAGAAGAATCCCAATCTCGGACAAATTGCACACGCTGCTTGAACATTATCTTCTGCATGAGCGTGTGAAGACTAGTTCGCCCTACTTCTTTGCGACAAAAAAGAGTGGTAGCTTATCGGCTCAATATGTGAATACGGTGTTGAATGAGACTACAAACAAATTGGGGTGGAAGAAGAAAATCACTGCCCATATTTTCCGGCATACATTTGCTAGTCAACTCGTAAAAAAAGACGTGAACCTTGTACAAATTCAAAAATTGCTAGGACATAGTTCTTTAAAAGTCACAAGTGTATACACGCATACCAATATGGAACAAATGGCAGAAGCAGTAAATGTGCTGTAAGGAGGAGAAAACATGGCGATATCAGAAGACAAGAAACCGATATACGATGAACGGGTAGAAGAAATTCTTCAGGGAATGGCTAACGGCAAGACAAGAGAAGAATTTGCTAAGGAGTATGGACACAAAAGTATCCATGGCATTAATAAGTACATGAAGTCGAGAAACTTTGCATGGGATACAATGAAAAAACAGTTTATTCCAGCCTTCTCAAGATTGGAAGGTGTTAACTTTGATGAGCTGCTAGATGGCTCAAAAGCTTCTCAAGTAATTGCTTTGTTTAATAAGGAGGGAACTAATTCGAAAATAATCGCCAAAAGACTTGGATTTGAAGATCATCGAGAGCTGGCTTCCTATATGAAAGGAAAAGGATACGCTTGGTCCATGGACAAGGGAAACTATGCTAAAGAAGTCGGAGAGATTAGTAGTAATGTAGAAGTTGATATGGTTTTGTCTAACGATTTACAAGAATCAAGTATTACTATGTCAGCGGGAGAGTTTTCGAAAGAAATTCTTCGCTTCCTGCCACTACTGGAGATGCTGGAGCGAAATAAAGACCGAATAATGGATATCATCATTCCATCTTCAGAAACAGGCGAAATTCCTCGATACGCTATACCGGGGGTATTTGTAACTAAGTCCGTTCACATGACAAGTCCACTAGATCAACTAGTCCGAGAATTTAGTAGAGAAAAAAACATCAGTCAGCGGGATATCTTTTCCGTTGCCTTGATTCAATTCTTTCGTCGATACGGATTTGAGCGGGAAGTAGAACAGTTGCTTGGACAGTGACGTGTCTGAAAAGCGGTGGAATCGGTGCGATTTTCTTGAAAACCAATAACATCAAGGGATAGCACCGCATCCATACCCGCACTAATATAGAACGGTGTATTTTTTTTGCCAAAAAGTAATGGAGAGGAGAAATAAAAATGAAAGAGAAAAGCCCATATCTAATACAGAATAATCGCCTATACTTTGTCCAGGATGGAGAAAAGAGAGACCTTGGAGGAGCCATCTATGTAGACCGCTACGTCACCAACGTGGATACAGGGGAGGTGAGCGTTCATGTTTACTTCTATGATAACGGTGCAAAAGTAACGAAGGTGCTGGCAAGAGATGAAATCACACCACAGAAAATCGTGGGCCTCACTAAGTATGGAGCTGATTGTTGGAAGGAAGTTTCAGACTTGTATGCAGAGCATTTGAGAGAACAAATTTCCGACATGGAACGAAATTTTGAGCACAGCGATGTTGGTTGGGGTGAATACCAAGGGAATGAGTTTTTTAAACTTCATCAGGCGACAGGACTTCCCTCTATCTATAAAGGAGACCGTTACAACCTAAAACCCAAAGGTTCTCATGAAGCATGGAAAGGGATGGTGAAAAGCGAAGTGTTGGGAAACCGGTGGCTTGAATGTGCACTTGCATGTGGATTCACAGCACCACTGGTGAAAATCATCAAAGAAGAAGCCAACATGGACTCTCTGTTCATTAACTTTTATGGAGTGTCAAGTACTGGTAAAACTTTAGCCACCAGATTAGCGGTTAGCCCCTTTGGATTGCCGGATACAAGGAAGAATGGTTTGTTGCTAACATGGTATGGGACTGATCAAGGGATTCTTCATCATTTGAGGGGAAACTTTGGTGTGCCAATGGTAATTGACGATACATCTATGCAAGAAACCGATAAAGACTTTACACAATTTATTTATCTGATCGCAGGTGGACAGGAAAAGCTAGCAATGACCTCACATGGAACGAAACGAGATCGGTCAGAGTGGATTACGACTGTATTCTCTAGCTCGGAGGTATCCATTCTTCAAAATACTGATAAGCGTGGGGGAATTCGAGTTCGCTTCTTTGAAATCAGTGAAAAGCTTACGAAGAATGCCGAGAATGCCGAAGCTATTGAAAAGGTAGTGTTGAAAAACTATGGTCACGCAGGACCTATGTACATTGACTATTTGTTCAGATTAGGAAGTGAAGAAATTGCGGATCGATGGTATGATATCAAGCAAGAGTTGGTCAAAAAGATGGGAAGCGACCAGTTCAGTAACCGAATTGCAGGAAAACTTGCGGTCATTCAATTAGCAGGAGAATTGGCAAACGAAGCATTAGATTTAGGGTTAGACATTTCCAAGCTGCGTGACAGTCTTCTGTATCTGGAAGCAAAATCGGTTCAAACCCGAAATAAGGAAGAAGAAGCATACCGCCATATCATGGAATACTTCTCTCGTAACAGAAGCAAATTCTTTAGGGATGCAAGCGAACTTGTCAACAAAAAAGTCATTGTGGGCAAATACATGCAAAGAGGTGGTAAAATTTCAGAAATTCGAATACCAAAAGAGGAATTTGAGAAGATTCTCAAGTACGGTAAGTTCGACCCTGATTCCACAGCTAGCAAGTGGAAGGAAAAAGGCTGGCTTATCCATGACAATGGAAAGAACACCTTAACAAGAGTATTCCAACCGGGGATGCCGAGAATGGCCATGTATGCCTTCAAGGTCCTGGACATTTCCGATGTTGAAGTCAATCAGTCTGAGCAATTAGCAGAGAAGAAACTAGAGACTGTAGCTAAGGAAGCAGAGGAGAAGGATAATGAGCATTTTTATAATCAACAGCAAGCAGACGAGTATTTTAAGAAAACAAGAAAGCTAAAGAAAAAGCCTAAAAAGAGGGGGAAGTTTAGTATTAACAAGATGACCAATCCCCAGGAAATGCCAACGATTGATGAATTTTAACCCAGAAGGTAAAATAAATGTTAATTGAGATATAAAATAGTAAAGAGTCGACATTACTCTTAATACGCACAATTATAATATGAGATATAGTAAAAGATACTGGATCTTATATTATCTTTTAAGGTGGGATATATTTGTTCGGCAACGCAAAGAAAATAGATGAACTTAATCTCCAAATAAAAAAACTACAAGAAGAAAATATTGTACTAAAGGAAGAAAATAAGTGGTTAAATCAAACCCAAAAAGAACATGAATTAATGTTAAATCTCCTTACTTACAACTATATTATTATAGGAGTGGAACGTAATAAGAATGAAGAATTGGTATTCGTTTGCAAACACCAACAAAGTGGCGGTACTTTTCATCTTTATTTAATAGGAGTAGGCTACAGTGTACCTTATCCTAGATTACTTAGTGTTGATCGAAGCTTTCCCGATAGAACTATTCATATACAAGATTTTCTTGCGGAAAAGAAATCAGTGGGGCATGGCAATATATTGCTAAAATATTATGAGGCTATTGCAAAATCAGAAGGTTTTTCTAAAATTACTGGTAATTTAACTGCTGATGATATGGAAAGTACACCTTATTTGGTGGATTTTTATAAAAAAAATGGTTTCCAAGTAGAATTGTATGAAAATGACAGAAGCGGTGGCAGCATTAAGAAAGAGTTAATATTAAAGGATAAAGGGTTTATGTGACATTGAAACACGACAAGAAGGATATCTTTTTATTACAATCCATCCAAAATGCCCCATAGTCTTAGTGGTTTTGTGCGAAAGAAGAGGCGGATCCATCCTTTACGGCACATGGCTTTCGGTCAAATCGCACCGACCGCTCCGCATTTTACACCTAATCAAATGAATAGAGAAAGGGTTAAACAACCTAGATCATCTTCGATTCTCTTCCTCGGAAGAGGAAGGAAATCTTAAAGGGAGGTTGTTAGCGCCGTACAAGAGTATTGCAACAAAGAAAAGAGAAGAGGAAAACGGGGGTAAGAACCTCCCTTTTGGAGAGCCTGAATTAAAGATTCTTCTTACTGAACACAAGAGATTATATATACATATATATATAATAATTAATATTTATATTTATATTTATTAATATTAATTATTATTAATAAATGAATAATAGAGATAGAATAGAATTTTTATTTCTTGTTCAGTTGAAAGATCGGTGCGTTCGGTGCGATTTCTCAAGATTCTATGGGGGACAATGAAAAGAAACGCTTTGGAGATTGCTATAGTGAATGAGCAACTAAAACCCTCACTTTATTTTTCCTGTTTTCCATTATAAGTAGAGTACCATTTATTAGAGAAATTTAGATTCCATTCCACTTATTTTTACAAATGGTAAGGGTTTTAGATTGTCGAACTCCATGGGACACATAGACTTATATAATGGAAGAAACTCGGATTTTTTTGGTTAGGTTGTGCGGTTAACGCTAAAACATTAAAAGTTGAATTCAACACTCCAGTTGATACAACAAAGGCAACTATTGAAGCTAAACGCGGTACAGTAAAGCCATCTGTTAAAGAAGTGAAATTCGCTGAAGACAAGAAGTCTGCAACTATCGAATTTACAACAGCAATGGTAGCGGGAGACTATACTGTATCAGTTAGCGGATTAACTGAAAAAGCTCTTACGGGATCAGTTAAAGTAGAAGCTGAGAAATTAACAAAAATCAACTTCTTATCTGATATCGCAGTAATCTCTGGTAATAACATCGTTACTAATGTAACTGCTGAGAACCAATATGGGGAGTTAATTACAAAGAAGTTAAACACTTCTAACACTAACATCACTGGTACTACATCTAAAGGATCTTCTGTTTCTATTGATAACGATGGTCGTTTAACTGTTGCAGGTACTTCAGGTTTATTCAAAGCAGATGATAAGGTTGTTGTAACAGTTGTTGATTCTTCTACTGGTGTAACAGCGACTAAAACTCTAACTGTTGCTCAAGCTGCATCTGTTCAATCAATCACTACTGGTGAGTTTAAAACTGATGACGAAGTATTAGCCGCAAAGCCTTTAAACGTTGCTAATTATGACGCTTCTAAATTCTACATGCCAGTAGAAGTTAAAGACCAATATGGGAATGTATTAAAAGCCGCTGACCTAAATGGTAGCGTGACAGTTACATCTTCTAATAAAGAAATTCTTAACCCAGCAACAACTGTATTTGTTGATACAGATAACGGTGTTGTTGCTCAATTCCAAGCGGCTCCTACTGCGCAAACATATGGTACTGCAGTATTAACATTTGTAGCTGCTGCAACTGGTAAAACTGCAAGTGCATCTGTAACAATTAAAGACAACTATAAGTTAGATGTAGTTTCACTTGAAACTCCAGCAACTGAATTAAAAGTAGGTAAGGCTACTGAACTACCAGTTTCTATTACAAATACTTATGGTGAACAAGTTGCTCTTAAAGACGTAACTGTGGGTGGTTCTGCAACTGCACTAACTTTAGATACTAATACTACAATTAATGCCATTGGTGCAAATCTGTCTGTTGTAAAAGATTATATTAATAAAAAAGCGGTTCTAAAGATCACTCCAACTGCGAAAAATATCACTTTAACACTTGTTACTGCAACTGGTAAATCTCAAGTGTTGAGCTTAACAGCTAATGATGCTCCTGTAGTTTCAGGCATTAAAGGTGTTGATGCTGACTTTGTATCACTATTAGCAAATGATGCTTCATTGAGTACCACATTAAATGGTCATGTAGATTTCGTTGACCAATATGGTGTTGCAATTGATGCACCAAATTACGATGCAACAGATGCAACTGCTGATTTAGACTATACTATTGCACCAAAAACTGATAGCGATGTAACTACTAATGTTGGCGGTACTATTTCTGCTAGCACAACTGCTGGTAACGAAACATACGTAGTAACATTGAAAAAAGCTGACGGTACCGTGCTTGATACTCAAGAAGTAACTGTTTCAGTAGTTGATGCTTCTAAACTTACTCAGTTTGGAATTAGTGATGCTAATAAATTCTACACTGAATCTACTGCAGCAGCATCATACGCTCAAGACCTTGACATCTACGGATTAGTTAACGGCAAAAAAGTATTAGTGAACCAAGATATGGCAAAAGATTTCACGGCATCAAACGGTTTACTAGGAATCAATGCTCTAACTGGTGAATATACACCAACAACTGTTGATACAGATGGAAAAGATGTTAATTCAACAATTCAAGTATTAGTAGAAGCTGGAACTAGCACATATGTTGTAACAAAAGATGTAGTTTACTCTGATGCTACACCTAAAGCTGCTTCTTTAGCGGTTGAATTAAATCAAGCAACTGCACCGGCTGTTGTTCAAGCTACTCTTGTAGATGGTGAGAATATTGTTACTGGTTCCGATAACTTAGCTATCTTTGCTAAAGATCAATACGGAGAAGTAATCACTGATGGTTACAAATTTGTAATCACAAATAATGATACTGCTCAAGCAATTTCGATTGATACTGATGGTACTATCAATATTGGTGGAACACTTACATCAGGTAAGACATTTACTATCAATGCTACAATTGATGGAATCACTAAATCTGTCAAAGTTATTGTTGAGTAATAAAAAAACTAAATAAGTTAATTGAAAAGCTCTGTGTGAGAAATCTCTACAGAGCTTTTCTATTTCTACAAAAACGGATCAAATGGAATGATAAATATATAAATTATATTAAAGAAGCTTCTAATCCCTAATTCCTTTCTAGGAATTAGGGCTATTTCTATTTGAGGAGGAAGTTATATGAAGAAGTATGAAATTAAGAAGAATAGTATAAAGCATGCCCCTGGAACTTTAAAGCATGAAAGTGATATTGGTTTCAAACGCAGAACGCCCTGCCGAGAGATGATCTCAGCAGGGCATTTCTTTTTGTTGTTAACTTTTTTACCACAAATAATTATAATCTCCCTCCTAAAAATTGGTACATATTGGTTGCTAAAAAACTTGAAATTTATGTTATTATTTCCTAGTAGTGTAATAAAACCATATATTAGGAGGATTCGTTTTGAAGAAAAAGATTTTCAAAGTATTAGTTTCAACTATCTTACTTCTATGTCTGCTGCCATTCCAACAAACTCTTGCTGCAGTAAATTTCACTTGGCCAGTAGATAGCGGCTATACTGTCTCCAGGGGAATACAACCCGATCATAATGGTTTAGATATTGTAAAGAGTGGCAGTTCTGTTCCAATTAAAGCAAGTGCCTCTGGAGAAGTAATTTACGCTCAATATCATCCAGGGTCAACTCCTGAAAAATCCTATGGATATCTAGTTGCTATTAAACACACAATTGGTGGAGAAACGTACATTACGAAATATGCACATATGAGGAGTAACCTTCAAGTTTCTAAAGGACAATATATAGCTCAAGGACAAGTGTTAGGTTATATGGGATATAGTGGTCACACTATTCCTAGTGGACCAGATGGACAACATCTTCACTTCGAAATACTCAAAGGTACCACCAATATGTGGGATACAGCCTATTGCGTGGATCCGTATGATTACTTAGGAAAAGCCGAAACACCTGTTTATCATAAATTTGACGGTACATGGGCCACTTTAAAAGTAAATACAGCTGATGGTTCAAGTCAAGTCAATGTATTTGGAGGTCCAGGGTATGGACTAAAAGGCACTGTACCTAATGGTGGTTCCTATAAGGTTTACAATAAGGCTATAGGTCCTGATGGACACGGGTATTTTGATATTGGAAATAGTACCTTTATATTAGAGGATCACGTTGATGTAACACCATATAAGGGTACAATAAATACACAGTATGCTGTAAATATTTATAGCACTCCTGGAGGTGCATATGCAGGTCGGGTTGATGGTGGTTCATCCTATAAAATTTATGGTGCACAAGTTATTGACGGTGAACAATGGTATGCTATCTCTAATCTAGGTTGGGTAAAAGCTCAATATTTAAATGTGGTTAAGTAAACATTCATCATAATAGAAGGATATTGGTGCCTGACCCCCGCAACTTTAAAGCGCGAAAGTGTTGGAAGTTCCAAACGCAGAATGCCCTGCCGAGAGATGATCTCAGCAGGGCATTTCTTTTTGTTATGCAAGAAGGAAAAAGATAGGGACAGTAAATTAATAACAGAAGCAACCATCAAGACCTAGAAATAAACACAATCCCAATCATAATAAAAACCAACCCTGCAACTCTCAATGTATTGATGCTTTCCCCGAATATGTAGTAGGAGGCGATGACTACGAGGACGTAGCCCAGGCTAACCATCGGATAGGCATAGCTGAGTTCGACTTTTCGGAGGACGAGCATCCACATCACGGCACTTAGGCCGTAAAGACCTAAGCCCAGGATGTTATATAAAGTGAAGAAGCCGAGGATTCCATCTCTAGTACTTGGATGATTGGCTCCGAGTTTAAGGACGATTTGTCCGCCAGCACTAAGGAATACAGAAACTAAAATAAGAAGAAAGTTTTGCAAAAAGTTCACTCTTTTCCACTAAGATTAATCAAAGAATACTATTATGATGATGACTGTTACTGCATAAAGACACACGGTTGAGAGGATATGCTTGTCCTCTAACAATACTTTTTCAGGTGCCCCTCCATTTCCTTCTACATGAATGATATAGAGGTAGCGGAATATGCCGTAGATAACAAGTGGGATTGTCCACATGAGATAGGTCGTATGGCCTGAAGTGAAAGTGAATAGGGAATAGCTGATGATTGTCAGAGTTGAAACAATACTTGTCAATTGATTGAGTAAGTCAGTTGAATAGCTTTCCAGCACCTTCCGATGGGAGCCTTTCTGTTCTTCAAACAGCAAGAACTCCTGTCTTCTTTTCGTAATGGCCAGGAATAGGGACAAAAGCATAGTGCATAGCAGGAACCATGATGTGAAATTTACATGAATGACAAGCCCGCCAGCAATGGCTCTGAGGACAAATCCCGCTGCGATGATCATGATATCGATTATAACGACGTGCTTTAATCTGATCGAATATAAGACGTTTAAAATGAAATAAAAAAGCAGCAGTCCCATAAATAATGGATTGATCGTTGATGCAGCAACAAGCACCCCGACTAAGAGAATTCCGCCAGCTGTTATGGCAAATATGGGATTAAGGGCTCCGGAGGCCATGGGGCGGTATCGCTTCTCTGGATGGATGCGGTCAGCTTCTAAATCCATGAAATCGTTCAGGATATAAACACATCCTGCCACGATGCAAAATAAGAAGAAGCCGATGATGGTCATCCATAAGTCATCCAGACCGATTTTTTTGATAGAAAATATAGGTGCAGCAAAAAGAAGCAAATTTTTGGTCCATTGTTTTGGCCGCATTTGGAGCAGAAACAAAATTAGTATATTTTGCTGTTTAAGTTCGAGCTGTTGATGATTTTTATCATTAAAAGACATATTACTTCTCCTAAAATCTTTTTTACGTCTATAACCTATTGTATACTATAAGCTGGAAGCACTGGAATTGAAAATCTGTTACTAAATAAAGAAGACTGGGTGAAAAAGTTGATTAAAGATTTTTTGCAAAAAAATAGACTTGCCATGATATTCTCCGTTTTAGCAAGTTTATTCTATTTCTCTATTGTACTCATATATTATCCTAAAACAACTATCTTTTTTAACAATGGGCAATTCGATGTTTTGTTTGATACCGACACAGGCGTGATCTTTAAAGGAGATTGGTTTTATGGAACGGCTGCCGACATAAGGCATTTTTTATTCCGAAACTTTATGTCGCCATTCATATTCCCCATTAAAGTATTGCTGGGTTCAGATGTCTTGGCAAAGCATCCCACGGTTTATGGAATTTATATCGCTTTTATTCAAATTGTATTTATGAGTGTAAACACCTTTATCATTTTGAAGCTTATGAAGGATTTCGGTATTGCCAAGTGGACAAGGATTTTGTTGGGCTTGCTGTTCATCACTGCATGGCAGCAAATTTTCTTTTCAGTAAATTTAGAACGATACTTTTTGGGGCAATTCTCTCTCCTCTTTTTCCTCTTGCTTGTTCATTTAAGTAAAACCAAGTCAATGATTGTAAATGGACTGGCTGGTATACTGTTGATTGGGACGACAGTGACGAATATATATCTATTTTTCGCCAATTTAGTCGTAGCCAAAATGAGTTTAATTAAAAAATTGCTCCATGTATTGGTATTTGGTATTTTATTCTACTATGTTCTCCTTTTTGGAGGCGGTGGTGGGCAACTACTAAGTGCATCCGGTTTCTTGGGAGGATATACTGATAAATTCACAGAAAAATACCCTTTGATAGAGCTACCAGGGAAAATCTTCACGAATCTATTCTATTCCTCTATCTTTCCGCCAAACCTTGACCGAAGTGTGAAAGATGCATTTTTCCAATCAAGTCATGTGGACCTCATTCCTGCAATCCTCGTGGGCATCATTTTGATTGTCAGCTTTTATACCATTTGGAAAATGAGGAACAATCCATTTGTCTTGCTTTTAGGATTCGTATTGCTAGGGAACCTGGTCTTACACGGATTTGTTCAATTTGGCTTAAGAAGCGCAGCAATGTATACAAACCATTTTAACTTTGTTTTCTACCTGCTGATCGGTTTCTTTTCAACATTGATACCAGCAGATAAACGGAAGTGGTTCTATGCATTCCTGGGTGTCTGGCTTGTAGTCTCACTCTACCAAACAACAAACCTATTTATAGAAATCTACCAACTCGGAATAACTGCCTACGGAAGATAACCAAATGGGACGGAGGGACAGGTTCCTTGTCCCACACTCTTCTTACAAAAGCATAATATTCAAAGAAGGGAACCAAAAGCTAAGGCTTTCTGGTTCCCTTTTTTCTATTTTAAGATTCTTATTAAGGGATCGATTACAGGAAAGATGCATAAGGAAAAAATATTAAATTATGGAAAAATCTATCTAATTAATCTAAAATGAATATTGTCATATTTTGTAATAGGAGTTGTCTGGCATTTAAAAAGAGAAGGGAAGAAGAGAATGAGAGGGAAGATTTTAATATCCATTTTTCTGGCCGCATTTATGTTTTTATGTTTTCAGATTACGACGAATGCAAAATCTCATGAGGGCGTCAAAATCGGGGTGGCAGTTTCGGCTTTGTCGGAGTCCTACCCATTCATAGAAAGACCAGGTGGAACATACGAGGGTACGTCTGTTCTTCCTAAAGGGCTATCCTCATCCATTAAAAATAAGAGGATTAAAACAAAAATCCTTTTGGAGCAGTTGGGGTATGATGTTACGTATATTTATGATGAACAATTGAAGGATGCAAAGAAACTTCAAGAATATGATTCTATCTTTTTCCCGAATACAGTCATGATGTCTTCGGAAGAGCGTGCCGCAGTCAAGGAGTACATCAAGGATGGAGGCGGAGCATTTTTTGGATATGGGTTCGCTCGTAATGACAGTGCACGCTATCCTTACAAAGCAACTGATCTCGATCGGACAGCGGTCATCTATGACACCCACTCCTGGGTATATGAATGGGATAATGCAAGTGAGATGATTCAATCAGCCTTTATTAATGATGTAGTGGTTTATGCCATAGAGTATGGAAAAGGGAAAGCTGTTTGGATCGGTTTCCAACCACTGGATTATATCAATATTCCGAATGACCAGTCTGAAGAATGGGAGACATTCGATACGAAAGGGCACAAACAAGTCCGCGGGGATTCTTGGGATGGTCTCGTCGGAGGAGAGGATTTAAAGGCGTTTATTGATGAGGCGGTCGCTTGGACAGCGGAACATAAGGAAAAATATTTACCAATCGATCAATCAAACTCCATATCACTGACAGAGGTAAGTGCATATCCACGTGCCAATGATTATGTCGTTTATGGCACGATGACAACCCATAATACAGGTAATGTGGTGAGCAGGGGGACAATGGTGGCAGAAATTTTGGATCCTTCCGGAAAAGTAGTACGTACGTACTCCAAATATGTTGTAGGTCTGACTCCAGGACAGTCAAGTTATGCAGAAAAGGTTTATTTTACTCTTCCTAAAAACCTGGCTGCAGGAAACTATATCCTCCGTGCCACCTATCATTCTGGGAAGGAAGGCACCGCACAACTTGTCCTTACGGGCGATCAGGTTCAATTACAGATTGCGAAGGCAGATCAAAAGGGGCAGATCCTACCACTGAGATTCAAGGATATTCCATCCTCCTTTTGGGCAAATAAGGACATTTATGAACTGTATTCAAGTGGATTGATAAGTGGATATAAGAATGGAAACTTTGGGCCACAGAATAATATCACGCGTTTACAAGCAGCCATGATTTTGACTAGAGCACTGCACCTTAAGGCTGAATCGAGACCTGATCCAGGATTAAGGGATGTGAAGAAGGGGCAGTATGGCTACGATGTGATTTCTACTGTTGTAGATGAAGGAATATTTAGCGGAAGCAATGGAAAGTTTAATCCTGATAAATTATTGACAAGGGAGCAAATGGCTAAAATCCTCGTTAACGCATTTGCTTTGACTGGGGAAGAAAAAATCAGTTTTTCTGATGTTCCTAAGGGAAGCTGGAGTGAATCATTTATTTCAACCCTGTTAGCAAATGATGTGACCCAAGTACAAGGCAGCTTCAGACCTTCTGAGTATACGAATCGTGCTCAGTTTGCAGCATTTGTACATAGAGCGATGAGTGCTTCCATTCAATAATAACGACAAAATGGGATAAGGGGACAGGTTTCTTGTCCCTATTGTTATTAATATAGAAGTTAAAAGGGAGAACGGTCTATAACACAACCATTCCTGCGGGCATTACAGATGTACCCGTTGCTCATAAAGTTGGCATTATTCCGATGAATCTTGTTTATAATGATGCGGGTATCATCTACGATAAGGGTGAGTATGTATTAGCCATTACTACATCAGGTTTCAGCTATGAGTATTCCCAAAGGGTCATTGCGTCCATTGCTTCTATGATTCATAAGGTTCATAAGGCCCTATCATGATGATGACTATATTTACAAAAAAAATGATGTTGGGTTGTTTGATAATTCTTCAGGGCAACTAATAGAAGTTGGAAGAGTTAGATAACTGGTATGGAATTATTATTGGGGGAAGGATCGGATACATTGCTAAAAACGATAGTGAGCGAATAATGCATTGAAATATCAGAGCTAGTGAGAGTAATTATGAGAAAAGACCGGGCATTTTGTCAATTCGCCCGGTCTTAGCCTTTTAAGAAGCATTCTCTAATTCGTTTGTTTTATAAGAGGAATAGGAAGGTACCTTACCTAATTTCCCTATAAAGGCGAATCCAATCGGTAAGCGGTTCAATAGCATACTCAATAGGATAGATATAACAATTCCCATTGTAAATTGAATAGTTGTATAAAGAATAATATTCATATTATCAGGCAGCAAGTCATTCGTTAATAATTGAACTAGCGGATGCAAGAGGTAGATAGCGAATGAATAACGGCTGATTTGCAGAATGAAATTAGGCGCTTTTTTAAGCTTGGAAGTAAGCTGGAATAATAATACGTATAAGATTACTGTATATATTAAAATATCAATTCTTCTAGACGACACAATTTGCAGAGTGCCAGAATGATAGTTATATAGAACATATCCTGCTGCAAAGAAGACAAGCAACATCAAGGCGTAGCGGTATTTTTGCAGCTTTTCCTTGAACAGAGGAATATTTCTGCCTCCATAATAGGCAATGGAAAAATAGAAAATCCATCCTAAAAAAGGTAGTCTTGAATATCCATACCAGATTTCTTCGGCATTTTGCAGATTATTCACAGGCGGTTCAATAAAACTAAAGATATATAAATAAACGACATTTATAACAAATGAAAATGATACAATCAGCCAAGGATTCGTCTTGGATAAAAATTTGTTATAAAAAGTGTGCAAGAAATAAAATTGAAAGATGATCACGATAAAATAACCATGCCAAGAGGCTTGTAATAAATTGTGAAGCGATATATCCATAAATCCTTTTATGGTATTGGAACCAATTGAATTATAGTAGAAAGAATAAACAAGAGCCATCATGATGTATGGTAAAAAGATAAACATAAATCTTTTTTTATAGAAACCCTTCGGCAATTTGTCTGGATATGCATAACTCAGTATGAACTCTGAAATCAGTATAAACATCGGAGTTGCAAATAATAGGATCATTTGCAATGTCCTGGCAATTTGAACGGTTGTTTGTGGCAAGGTGTGATGACTGACCAGCATGGTAAGAGAATGGATACCCACTACACTCATACACGCAATAGCCCGTATAAAATACAACTCATTAATAGGCTGTTTTTTCATATTAGCATCTTACCCCCTTTAACTATTACTCCATAACAATAAATTTCACTAACCAACATACCCAGATTATTAAATAAAAACAATCGCAATTCTTCCCAATAAAACAAATACATGGTACATATCAATCTCTGAAATTAGCTGGATTTATACTTGTAATTTTGTCGAATCTCATTTTGGAATGGGTCGAATTATCTGTTTTGACAGATTTGTATAAAATTTTACAAATTTTTCACCACAACTTTACATCTTATTGCTAAAATGAAATAGGTTATTGGTTTCATATTTTAATAGGTAAAGGGGAAGGGAATATGATTCGTAAAATTGGGAAACGTGTTGTGAGCTTTGCGCTCATGAGTGCGCTCGCAGTAGGTGCTTATGCAGCTCCATTCAGTACAAGCTTTGTAAAGGCTGAAACAGCAAATGTTAAGGTTCAGCTTTTAGGTGTCAATGATTTTCACGGTAATATTGATAGTAAGTTCACTGCTGATATCGATGGGGATGGCACGGAAGAAACAGTCGGAGGCGCAGCTTACCTGGCAGCCAATATGGCAAAGAAAGCTCAAGAGAATCCGAACACTTTATATGTCAACGCTGGGGACATGTTCGGTGCAACACCACTTATCTCATCTGCTTTCCATGATGAGCCGGTAGTAGAAATCATGGAAAAAATGGGATATGACGTAGGGACTCTAGGAAACCATGAATTGGATGAAGGCATCGCTGAATTAAAGCGTATGGTCAATGGGGGAGCTAATGCAGACGGCACTGGCGATCCAAACTATGATGGAATGGACTTCCCTGAAATTTCAGCTAACGTATGGGATACTTCCTTGAATGATTTAGTTCTTAAACCATATGAAGTAAAGGAAATCGGCGGGCAAAAAATCGGTTTTATTGGAATCGATACGACTGAGACTCCCGATATCGTTGTGAAAAAAGGCAATGAAAACCTGGCTGTAACGGATGAGGTTGAAGCCATCAATAAATATACGAAAATTTTAAAAGACCAAGGTGTAAAAGCAATTGTAGTCCTTGGACATATCCCAATTGAACAGAATAAAGACGGTGGAGAAGGGACAGCGGACTATATCGCAAGTCATGTTGATGATGAAGTAGATATCATTTTCGCGGGGCATAACCACCAAATCGTTAAACGCGAAGTCGATGGAAAATTGATCATTGAAGCATCTGAATATGGTAAAGCTTTCTCCGCTGTAAACTTGGAAATCGATCCGACAACAGGGGATATCGTAAAGAAAGATGGTCAAATCGTCCTTAATTACCAAAAAGATGTCACTCCGGATGCTGATGTCCAGGCAATCGTGGATAAATATGCTGAAAAAGTAAACGTAGTGAAGAATCAAGTCGCAGGTACAACAGACATGGTATTGGAAGGCGGATACGGGGTGCGCGGCCCTGTTGGGGACAACGCTCTTGGCAATATGATTGCTGACGGCATGGCATGGAAAATGGATGCTGAGATGGCATTGATGAACGGCGGCGGAATCCGAGCTGATGTAGATGCAGGGGATATCACATTCGGCGATTTATTTGCGGTCCAGCCATTCGGGAACACGCTTGCAAAAGTTACACTTACAGGCGACCAGCTGAAAGCTGTCATGGATAGCCAAATCAGTCAAAAATATGGTCCCGACTTCTCCATTTCAGGATTTAAGTACACGTATGACCATGCTACTAACAAAGTTGTAAGCTTAGAATTGCCTGACGGTACACCTGTAGATCCAAAAGAGGAATACACAGTTGTTGTCAATAACTATATGCTTGACCATGCAGCTTACCGCATCAAAGAATTTGCAGGGGATAAGGTGGAAAATGGTCCAACGGATATTGATGCTACATTCGAATATGTAAAAGCTCAAACAGGCCCAATTGAGTACTATCCAGAAAGTCGCATCCAAGAAGTTTCCAATACATTCAAGGACGTTGGCTATGACCAATGGGCTAACCCATTCATTACGGATTTATTCTTGAAGGATATTGTTAAAGGTACAGGAGATGGAATCTTCTATCCAAATAGAGAATTGACTCGTGCCCAGTTCGCTTCCATGCTCGTTCGTTCTCTTGATCTGACTGCAAAGGGTGCTTCCCCATTTGCAGATACAAAAGGATTGGCAAAAGAAACGCAGGATGAAATCGCAGCGGCATTCGAAAATGGTTTGGTCAAAGGAAGCTCCCCTGACAAGTTTGAACCGAACAAATCAATCAGTCGTGCCCAAATGGTGACGATGATCATGAGAGCTTATGAGATGAAGAATGGCAAATACACAGCTCAAGGTGATGTTGAGTTTAAAGATCTTGGAAGCTATGATGCTGAAATGAAGAATGCTATTCTAGCTGCTGCTGAATTGAAAATTGTCCAAGGCTATGGAGATGTTTTCAAACCAGGAAGCGGTGCTACCCGTGCGCAAGGCTCCAAAGTGCTTTCTCTTTACAATAATTAATATGATTGATTAACAAAAGAAAAACGCTGGCAGCCGCCAGCGTTTTCGTTATTCAACTGAAGATATATATTTTTTCAGGACACAATCGCTACGTTAGAAAGGGTTTCAGCAAAGTATACCTTGCTGATTCCGATGATTTTAAGAAAATATAGGATCTTTTTCAATCCTTGCTCTTTGTTTTCTTCAAGGATTGTTACGTCGTGGATCACAGCCATTTTTCCTTTTTGATTATTTAAAACAGGCATTAAGTCGTAGCACTCTCTCGAATTATAGGTTAAGGGGTGAGGATGATTGTGTTCTGAATACGTGTAGACGACTGCTTCTCCAATTTTGTCAGCAAAAACCATGAAGTTAAATGAAAAAACAATGGCATTGTCTTCTTCCAAAAAAGAGGGTTCAATCTTCATTTCCATCTCATTCATTTCATCTTGCACCTCCTATAATGATTCTTTCTAACTATAAAATAACAGGTTTATAGAAAAGGTGTATATCTTATGTATAGGAATTTGAGGTCGGTTACTAGTAATTAAAGCCTGTTTTTCTTTAAAATCACCATTTTATATAACTACAAGCATATTCCTGAAAGAATATATATAGGGAGAAATGAATAAAAAAGACACTCTGCCTTGGCAGAGTGTTAAAGAATGAGGTATTTTTCCGATATACTAGGTATGCAGCAAATAATTTTATTAAAGCATTGGTGGTAATTCTTTAGCAAGCATTGGCGGAAGTTCTTTAGCAAGCATTGGAGGCAGCTCGGCAGCCTGTTTTGTTGAAATGCTTAATGAGTAACCTGCACCAAAAACTAATAATGAAGCAGCAACAATGGCAAATAATTTCTTTTTCATGAATAAATCCTCCCTTTTTTCTTCTTAGTAGCAGTAGTAAGATAATTTTTAATGTTATAATTATTAAACCATAAACAATTAATTTACGCATTATCGTTCTATATACCTATAAAACTTATTTTGTGGTTTTTTCTTACATTATCATCCGGAATCAGATAAAAATATAACTTTAGGCATATTTAGGAGAGAACTTACATGGACTTTTTTGCAATAGGAAGTAAAATCAAGGAACTGCGCAAGCTGATTGGCCTTTCCCAAGAGGAATTGGCTGACGGAATTTGTACGCAAGCGCAGATCAGTAAGATTGAAAAAGGCGACGTTTATCCTTACGCATCAACGTTATATTTAATCTCTCAAAAGCTCGGTCTTGATGTGAATTATTTCTTTGATATCGGTATGACTCCCAGGGTGGACTACGTTCAGGAAGTCGCTAGAATATTAAACAACTACCGCCGGGACCATAAGTACGATCAAATACTTGATTTGATTAAGACAGAAGAGAAGAACCCTCTATTTACACAAAACAAAAGAAATATGCAGCTTCTGCTTTGGCATAAAGGCATTTGCACATTTCTCTTTAAAAAGGATTCTGAAAAAGCACTCAAGATGTTAAATGATGCATTAAAGCTTTCCCAAGTATCTGATAAGATCTGGACGGAAAGAGAAATTGAGATTCATATATCAATCGGGGCAGTCTACTCGGAAATTCACGATTTTGATCAAGCTATGAAAATATATCAGTCTGCAAAGGACCATCTGAATTTACTGCCATATATCAGCGATGACAATATCAAGCCGAGGCTTTTTTATAATATTGCAAGGCTTTACACTAAAAAAGGGGAATATAAAACCTCTATTGATTATTGTAAAGAAGCTATCCAATACTGCATAGATAAGGATAACTTGTATTGTCTCGGAGAATTGCATTATCATCTGGGCTACAATTATGAACTTGAGGAAAAAGGGCTGCTGGCTGTGAAATACTTTGAAAAAGCCTTGTTCCTCTTCAATCTTCAAAAGGATGAAAAGTACATTTCCTTCATCAATGAAAAAGTCGAAAAATTAAAAGTTAAGTAATATCAATGAAGACACCCTAAAACAGGGTGTTTTTTCTATTATTTTCTTTCATATCTAAACCCTTCCATAATATGAAACTATTTATCATTGAAAGCAGCCTATAATTCCAGTAACTTCAAGTACGAGGAATAAATCTCATAAAAAGACCATTTTGGAATAAGGGGTAAATATTTTAATTGGAGGGTTAATTTCATGTATAAAGAAAAAAGTTACAAGAAGTTCATGGCTGCATCTGTGACGAGTGTTATGGTGGCAAGTTCTCTGACACCTGTTTTCGCAGCTGAACAAACATCTACATTCTCTGATGTAAAGGCAGGAATGGACGGTTATAAAGAAATCACGTACTTAACGGATAATGGTGTCATCAATGGCTACAAAGACGGTACATATAAGCCAAGCCAATCAATTTCCCGCGGACAAGTGGCAAAAATCCTTGCACGTGCATTAGAACTTGAAGTTCCAAAGGATCGCAGCGACTATCTGTTCCCTGATGTAAGTGTGAATAACAAAGACCAGGAATTGGTTGATGCAATTGCTGCTGTAAGCAATGCAGGAATCTTCTCCGGTAAGACAGACGGTAAGTTCCACCCTGAACAAATGATGACTCGCCAGCAGATGGCAAAAGTATTGACCATTGCGTTCGACTTGGATTTATACGGCGGTAAAAATCAAGTGGAATTCAAAGATGAAAATAAAGTATCAAAAGACCTTGATGAATATGTTGCGGCAATTGCCGAACTTGGCATAACCATTGGCCATGACGGAGAATTCATGCCTCTTTCCAATACATCCAGAAAACAGTTCGCCCAATTTGTCTACCGTGCGTTCTTCTTTGAAAGCAACCCGACAGTGGATGGAGTTGAATTGGTCGGAGCTGATGACAACAGCCTTCAATTGGATGCAGATCAATTAAACGGTCTCCACATCACCGGCGAAGAATTGAATAAGCTTGATACTATCACGTTCTATACAAATGGAATCGCTGATAAAATCGACTTGGCTGTAGAAACGAAAATTGGTTCTGTGCTTGTAAGGGAAACAGCAACTGGTGAAGGCCAAAACTACATTGACCTGGATGTTAAAGCCCTTCGTGAAAAACATGGCGGCACACTTCCAAACGGTGCATACTACTTTAATATCAAAACGACTAACACGGTTGGAGATACTCTTGAGTACGCTGCAACAATGGAAGCTGTTCAACCGACAAAACCTGAATTTAAGGCAATGTCTGTGAATGGTGCGGTCACTGATAACGAAGCGTTCATGAAGACTACTTACAATGAAGAGCAGTTCAAACAATTGAAAAATATGAACTTTGCTTTGACTGAAAAAGCCGACACTGCGGTTGTCACGGTGAAAAACGGAGACTTTGAAAAAACATTCACTACAAAAGATACTGATTCCATCGATGTGGATTTCGCTAAGCTTCGTGAAGAAAATCCAACTCTTCCTGCAGGAAAATATACTGTGGAACTTATGTATACAAACAATGTAGGGGAAAAGAATGCTTTCACTACTGACTTTAGCGTTGATGGAGCTCCGACAGTAACTGGAGTTGAAAATAATAAAGTCTACAACGCGGATGTAACACCAGATTCTGATGCTGATGATATCGTATCTTCTGAATTGGTCTATAATGGTGCGAAACAATCCGTTTACGATCTTGGTGAAAAACTGCACCGCGATGGGCAATATGAATTGACATTGACGGATAAAGCTGGCAATAAAACAACAACGGCATTCACTATTGATAAAACGGCTCCAACTGTTGACGTGACTGGCCTTGATCAAACTGAATTCCATTATGGAGATGATTTGACATTCTCTGTTGCGGCAAGTGATTCCAATTTCGATAAACTTTCCGTTACAGTCGATGGAAACGAAATCGATGCAGCGAAGCCATTCACAATTGCAACTGATGGTTCCAAAGACGGTAAGCATACCCTTGTTTACTCTGCACTCGATAAAGCTGGAAACAAAACAGAAAACACGATTGATTTCAATGTTGATTCAACTCTTGCGAATGTTGACACTGCTCAAGAATTAACAGCAGCAGTCGCAGCGGATAAAGTAGCGAAAGTCAACTTGACTGGTGATGTGGCAATCAATAATACATTAACTATCGATCATCCAGTGATGCTTGATGGTCAAGACCACACATTGAAAGTGACGTCTACTGGATATGGTGTCTTATTGGATAACACAAAAGGGATCACAGTATCCAATTTGAAAGTGGATGCTTCGGCAACTGGATTGTACGGAATGAAAATCCAACAGGTTGAAGATTTAACTATAGATAACGTTTCTGTATCAGGTGCAGGAAGATCCAATATCGATTTGAATGGTGTTAAAAATGCCGCGCTCTCCAATATCACTGTTAAAAACGCAGTGAAAGGTGTAGGATTTGCTGCTACAGCTTCTACAGGCGTAAAAGTAAATGGCATCACGACTTCTAACAATGCATGGGGCGGGGTTGGACTTTACACTGGTTCAGAAACAGCATTTGCCGGAGATAACACATTCTCTGAAACAACTGCTGGGGTTTACACAGACGATAAAGGCCACGCAGCTGTAACAGGATTCGCTTACAAAGTGACATCCACTGATGCAGGCTACGGAACATATGCATTCTACTTTGCAACAAAAGAAGCAGCAGATGCATTTGCAGCTAAATTCACAAATAAATTAGTAGAAAAAATGTAATACCTAAACAGGAGAGTGCCTCGGCTTATAGCCGAGGCACTCTTTTTTTGATGCTATTCGACAAAAACCGGGGCGTGACAGTCACCTGGAGTGTTACTTGAGGTTTCACCCTCGGTTTTTGTCGAGATAGCGGTATGTTCTCATGATCATGGCTGCGAACTGTGCCCTTGTAATGGGATTGTTGGGCTTAAAATAGGGCTGCTTTGTAATGATGCCCGCTTCAGCAAGTTTTTGTACGGCTGTGTAAGTCTCACTATTTTGTTTGAGATCTGAAAAGTTATAAGATGTTTCCACATTTGTGAGCTGTGGAAGGGCCCTGCTCAGTATCAACGCCATCTGGCTCCTGGTCAGATGGCTTTCTGGTTTGAAATTCCCGTCCGGGTAGCCATTGATGATTCCTTTCTGGTAAGCGACCATGACGGAATAAGATGAATAGCTCAGTTCATTTGATACATCATGGAAAGGGGATAGCAAAGATGTTAGTTCTGTCCATCGGAAGACCCTATCCATCATCATGGCGGCATGCTTTCTGGAAATATAGTCATTTGGTTTAAAGCGTCCGTCGGCATAACCGTTAATAAAGCCATTCATTGCAGCTTTCTCAATATCGCTTCCTGCCCAGTAGTCTTTTGGGACATCCGAGAAGGATTTTACTCCTTCATCATTTTTATTTTTTAAAAATAGTTGATTGACTGATTTTATGCTGCTGCCATCACTGATAACGGAGAATAACTGCAATCCATCAGAACCATCAGGTACGGGCAGTTCAATATTCTCCGTTTCGCTTTTCAACACACTTGTGGAAATTAGCTGTTCATTGATAAATAAATGCAGCTTATCTCCAATTAAAGCGGGGGAGACCGCAAGAGGATATGTGCCGTCTTGAACCGGTTCTCCATTTTTTAATGTCAGCCATTCACTCCGGGAAAGAGTCATTGAATCTTTTAAAATCTTATTTAGATATACTAGACCATAGCCGCTTTGTTGGTCAAATCCAAAGGACAGGGTATCAATTGTGCTTGTGAATAGAAGGTCCCTCAGTTCTATCAAACTGATCCCTGGATGATCAAGCTCTGCCAGAATGGCTGCTGCTGTTACGACTGGAGCGGCCATGGAAGTGCCGCTGAGCAGTTTATAACCATTATCCAGATAGGTGCTTAGAATATTTATCCCAGGGGCGCCGAGGTCTACTTCCCATCCGTAGTCAGAAGTGCCCACTCTCTGAAGTGATGGATCTAATCCAGAAACTGTAAGCACATAAGGATACGATGCAGGAAAGACCGACTCGGTTGATATGTTCCAGTTTCCTGCTGCCGCAATGACAGGGATTTGATTATGGAATGCATTCTTGACAGCCTCCTCCAGCATAGTTGTCTGGCCTTTTCCTGCTAAACTGAGGTTAATGGCTGCCGCACCGACATCAACCGCATGATTCACTGCTTGGCTGATTTCAAAATCTCCGCCTAACCCATTTTTATCTAACACTTTTAATGGAAGGATATCGACAGGCGCATTTCCCAATAAGCCGGAAATTCCTTTTCCATTGTTCGTGCAAGCTGCAAGAATCCCTGTGACATGAGTTCCATGTCCAAATTGATCGATGGGTGCGTCCATTCCTTCTTTATAATCTTTCCCCAGGCTTGTCAGGATGTTTTCGCATAAATCATCATGTGTGGAGACACCTGAATCAATGACTGCAATGACTGGATGATTCACGCCAGTCACCTTATTGACTTTGGGAGTGGTATTCCAATTCTCTGAAAAGTGAAGGGAAATATACAGCTGATTGAAGTTCTTATCCTTTGGAAGAAATACATCCAGTTTTTGAAGGCTCCCGGAATTTTCTGCAATTAGGCTCCCGTGTTCATCTTTAAGGGTAAATCCCCAGTTGCCTTCTGAATGATCAAGTGTGAGGGAGAGCCTCGAGAGTTTTTCCCCATTGATTTGAATGGAAAAGGATGTGCCGGATAATGAAAGCCCCTCATAAGGGAATGACACTCCGTTTAAAATGAATGTCTTATTCAAAAGCAGATTTTTATAAGGGACCGGGTACTTTTTCTGAACCGCATCAAAAGAGACGGCATCGAGTCCCCATTGTTGGGAGGCGTATGTATCGTTTAACTGAATGGACGTAGCTTTCTTTATATAATTTGGCTGGACTTCCATCGGATAGACTGCACTTAATGCTTGTATTTCAGTTTTTGTGGCTGCTGCTTTAATGAACGAACCTTCACGTTCCTCAATTATATTTGGATGTGAGGAGATAAAAGAATCCATCAATCTATCATTCTTAAATTGAAGAATCCATTCTTGTGATCCATCATTTGTTTCTTCTTTGGCAGCTGCAGGTACTGTTGGAAGAATGATGAATAAAGAAAGGATGAAGGCCGGTACTGCTCTCCATTTCATGATGAAACACTCCTTAGGGAAAATAAAAAACCCCCCATCCCATATTCCTGCATAGGAGAATGGGTTTTTAGGCCATTGCTTAAATGCAGGAGGGGGAGCGGGGGAATGAAATTCTATTCGTTCCTATTGATATTCGGGAACATCAAAATACAAAGTATAGCGGTCTATTAAATCGTATAGTTTTTTAATGGTGGCCACCTGTTTGACTGCCCATCCAATATCCGTTGCGTATTGATGAGATCCAGCCCTTGCAGGATTCCATCGCATTTCGTATAGGGTATCCTGTGCATAGTCAGTGTTGTGGATGTATTGATTTGCGATATATTCAGCACCGCCGATGATGGCTGCCTCCGGTGTGAACCAGCCATTCTTATAGGCCGTTTCTGCACCGCATGCTTCCGGACAGCTGTCAAAAGCGCCGACCCCATACATGTTGTAAACCATTTTCGGTTCTACTGGCTGTCCATCTACTGAACTGACAAGAATACCATTTGCCAGCCTTGAACTGCCATTTCCTGTTTCCAAAAGCGAATGCGCAATCAAATAGATTTCATTCACATTAAATTGAAGACTGGCTTGAACAAAGGCCTGTCCTTTTCCTGTGAGGATCCCTTTATCGAAAAGAATTCGATTATTGATATCTTCATAGCGGATTCCTGCATTTTGGGAAAGCACAAGGAATTGGAAGTAATCCGCACTGTCCTGATTGAAATTCAATGGATCAAGATATTTGGCTACATCTTCACGTTTTGCATTTCTCCATGGCCCATATTTGATTTCCAGCCAGTCTCCCTGCTGTGAAACGACTGTCACAGTCTGCCCAAGGCTTACTGTTCCAAGGATCCATGCGGAAGGTGAGGCTGCTTCCCTTACATTCAAGGAATCGGCTGTCACCGTACCTGTTGTCGGGAAAGTTGTCCCGTTTAACTTGACGTAATCTTTATGAACATACGTTTTTTCATTGCGGTATAAATCTGTCTGCGGATGCGCATTCATTTGAGTATCCGTCATTTGTGCAAGGGATTGGTTGTACTTGGTGTAGCTGAAAATAGGACCGACGATGACATTGGCTTTATTGATGTAGCCAAGGCGGTCTCCAAGTGCTACTTTCCACCAAGATCCGGATTCTCCTAGAATAGGATAATATTCATTTTTAAGAATTGTTCCGAACGGTACTAGCTTTCCGTCTGTATTATCATAGATTTGAACATCTTCAGGCGCCAATAAGTCTATATCCGTATTCGTTACTGGACTTGTGATGAAATTGGCAGCTTTGGAACTGGAGGATGGCCTTGTCGAATCTTTCCATACATAGCCGTAGCCCCTTCCCAAATCGATTTGGTGCCAATTGCCGTAATCTTTTATTCGCTTGTATGTTTGTCCCTTTTGAAGGATAGAGACTTTACGCAGATACCCCAGCGTATTTTCATAGGCATAAACGTTGTCTTCATAAACTTCGAAATACTGATCTGTTGTTTTAAATGGAAGCTTCACGTTATCTTCATAAACATATCCATACCTGCCTGCATAATTCACCTTGTACCAGCTGCCCATTTTGCTGATGAATTGGATGGAGGCACTTTTGGAAAGCATCCCATATGGAACAAGTTTTCCTGATGTATTATCAAATACCTCTGCATTCCTTATCATCGTAAAGGCTCCAAGGGATGAAGTGGATGTGGCAAGGTTTTTAATCCCAGGGTTTGTGCTAGGCTGGGCGTCCCCTTTATAGACATAGGCAGTCTTGCTTCCGAATTGGACAAGAAGCCAGTTGCCGCTAATCCCTTTAAATGGATAGACCTGTGATGAATCAAGGGTCGCTACCTGGACCAATTTGCCGGTCGAATTGTCATAGAGTCCCAGATTTTTCACAGAAGGTTTGAAGTAGTGGTCGCTGCTGGAAAAATCCATTTGCACACTGCCGCTGTATACATAACCAAGACGGCCGGCCACGTTGACCTTATACCAGCTCCCCATGACACCGACGATTGGGTAAGAGCTGCCCTTTTTCAACTTTGCAAATGTGACAAGGGCACCAGAGGAGTTGTCATAAACATCGACATCCTCAGAAACACTGAATTTTTTACTGGAATCGACAGCATCGCTCCAGTTTGAAGCTGCATCTTTAGATGATGGAAGGGTGTCAGGACCATATACGTATCCGGTAAAAGAACCGAAGCGTATTTTATGCCAATCTCCCATTTGACCTAACCGTTTATACGTCTGGCCTTTTTGCAGTATTCCTGCCTGGGTGAGTTTCCCTGAGCGGTTATCGTAAACACCGATATCTGCCTTTGGTGAAAAATACTCTATAGTGCTGTCAAACTGAGTGGCCAGTACAGGCTCAGCGGTATTGTCAGATGCTGCTTTTAATTGTGCACTATTATCTTCAACTTTTGCTGGCTGAGATTGTTCCGCATCTTTGTTTACATCTGAATTTATTATGGAATCTTCAGACTTTTCTTCTTCCTTTGCGGCTGAATCTTCCGGAGCGGTGGTTTGCTCTTCATTCGCCTCAACCGCGTTTACATTTTCTTTTCCTATGTATCCTTTTGTTCCGCCGATAGAAACTTCAAAATTCTCTTCTGTCTCTGCTCCGGCTGTAAGAATGATACCTGGCTGGAGGACCGCGATGATCTCATCGTTTTCAATATCCCTTGCAGTCGTTTCTTTTACGACTTGAATTCTCTTGGAGTCATCATTGGGAGCAGTCATGGCTGCGTCCTTATCAGAATCCTCCATTTGAACCTCGCTAGCCGAAACGACGACTTTCGGTTCAATGTCAGTGAGTTCTATTTCTTGATGATCGTTCAGAAAACCTTGGAACATACAGCCCTTCTTTAAAAGGCCTGCTTTTTGCTGGCTGTCTTTAAAAGTTAAAGCAGCATCTTCATTGACTTGAAAGGACTGAGTGGCTGTGACTTTGGTTTCATTTGTTGATTGTGCAAAGGCGGCATTCGTCTGTGGAAGAATGCTCAAGGCTGTTAGAAGCACAATCAAACATAATGAAACGAGTTTTTTCGACATGTATCAAAACTCCTTTTTCCTAATGTTACCTATTATTATATCTTTTTCTTAAATAACATTTAAGTGGAAAATTTTTATAGTTTTTCTGGTTTATATACCAATATTTTCTGCATCTCATAGAAGGCTCCATATGTTAAAATATAGATAACCAACCGGGATTTTATATTATTACAACATTATAGAATCTCGACTTTGACCACCAGAAATGGTGGTTTTTTTCTTTTTAAGAAAAATAAACTTACTAATATTTAATAATCCAAATTAACTATTTTTTAAAATTTATTGAAATATATGGTACTGTCCCCTAGAATGAAACGGAGAAACTATCAATATTTTGTAATTTTTTGTAAAAAATACATGAATTTTGGGGGGATATGATGTTATCAGGAAACAAGATTGCTAGATTGCTAGTGATCATGTCGGCTCTTTTTGTCATTGGATTCATCGGAAGCAGTACCACAAGTGCTGCCGAGAAATATATGGTTACACCAGGCGTCACTCTTGAAGAAGCGAACATGACGATTCACTCTCAGCCACAGGCTGTAAAGGTACTGGATATGGATCTTTCTAATCCTTATATCAAGGTCGAAAGCGGAATTCCTGTCCCATTGACCAATTTGCAGAGACCATCGAATGCTGCAAAGAACAATACATATGATGGGCACCATGTAGTTGGCGCCATCAATGCCTCTTTTTATCACTTTGATTCAAGGCTTCCGGCCTATTTGGTCGTTCAAAAGAATCGTGTTTCTACATTAGGTGTCATTTCAACAGGATTCGGCGAATATATGAGCATCCCATCTGCGTTTGGAATCGACAAGAATGGAAAAGGACATATAGGGAAATTCAGCTATGATTCGTCATTCACTGTTAATGGTTCTCCTTCACCCATTACATCCATCAACAAATCACGGGGAGTGGGAGAAACGATTCTCTTTACCCCGAATTACAGCTATTCCTCTACTAGAACCAATTCTTATGGAATGGAAATTGTCGTGACAGGCTTATCTCAAAAACTCGATGAAGGAATCGAATTCGGCAAACCGATTACCGGAACGGTAAAAAGTGTGTCGGCTTATGGAACTGGGAATTCCGTCATCCCTGATGATGGATATGTCCTTTCTGTACAAGGTGGGGAGCTCGCAGCCAAATATGCGGATTTCAAACCGGGGCAATCAATCAATCTTACTGTAAACGTAGATGATTCCTGGAAGGATTCTCAGTTCATGCTTGCCAGCGGACCGCTGCTTGTTCAAAACGGAAAAGTCAATATGACAATCGATCCCAATAGTGCGAGAGCGAGGGAACGAAATCCAAGGACAGCGGTCATCACCAATCAGGACGGGACAAAGGTATCTTTTGTCACTGTTGATGGAAGGCAGTCTGGGTATAGTGCTGGAATGACTTTGTCCGAATTCGCAGATTACTTGGTCAGCATCGGGGCTTACCAGGCTCTTAACCTGGATGGCGGCGGCTCAACTACAATGTCCGTCAGAAGAAACGGAAATATTTTCCCTACGATGATCAATTCTCCTTCAGAGGGGGTAGAACGCTCCGTTTCGGCGATCTTACAAGCAGTGAGTACAGCACCAATCGGTGACCCAGCCATTTTGGATGCCTCCATTTCCGGAGAAAACTCAATTTTAGTAGGATCATCCCTGACGGTTTCTCCAAACTATATACTCGATCAGTATTATCATCGATTAACAGCAGATCCATCAAAGTTCCAATACGCTGTTGAAGGCGGAGTCGGTCATATGAACGGCAATGAATTCATTGCGGATAAAGCAGGAAGCGGGTCGATTGTGGTCCAATATGGGGCGGCTGTGAAGAGGTTCCCAGTCCAAGTCATTGCATCGCCTGCAAGGGTGGAAGTTTCACCGGTGAATTTGACTGTAGCTCCAAAATCGACTGTGAAGTTCTCTGTCAAAGCTTATGATGCTTCCAATAGGGAATTGACCGTCAACCCGAATGTCATTCAATGGTGGGCAACGAATGACATTGGAGTCATGTCCCAAGATGGAACATTTACGGCTAATGACGTAAATAAAAGCGGAGTGGTGCAAGCAACCATTTTAGGTGTAAAAGGACAGACGGCAGTGCGTGTGGTCAATACAGCGCTTGCCATTGATTCTATGGAAAATGCGGTATTGTGGAAAGCCGAGACGGCAAGGGCTGCAGCTTCCATCAGCTTCCCTGGTGCTTCCTATCCATACCATGACGGAAGTACGGCATTAAAATTGGATTATGACTTTACCCAGGGTGCAGCCGGCATTGCAGCAGCATATGCTTCCTTTAATAATCCTGTGGAATTGAACGGCAAGCCTAATTATATCGGGCTTTGGGTTTATGGAGATGGGCAGAACCATTGGCTAAGAGGAAAGCTCCTTGATGGAAAAGGGCAAGAAGTCACGATTGATTTCACGGAAGAAGGCGGATTGAATTGGACGGGTTGGAAATATGTCAAAGCAGCTGTCCCATCTACTATTACTCTTCCAATTAAATTCTCGAAAATTTATGTAGCTGAAGCGACAGCAAGTAAACAGGGAAGAGGAACGCTTTACTTTGATAAGCTTCAAGCGGAATACGGCACTTCCTATATGGAGCCGATTTTCACAGATGTCCCTAACGATCACTGGGCACAAGTGGAAATAAACTATTTAACAAATAAAAATGTCATCAATGGATATCAGAATGGTTCGTTCCTGCCAGAAAACAGCTTGACAAGGGCTCATGCCGCAGCGCTGCTAGCAAGAGCTTTGAACCTGGATACAAAAAATGTGAATGATCCGCATTATCAGGATTTAGGTGCAAATGACTTGTACTATAATGAAATTGCGGCTGTTACAAAAGCCGGGATCATGAACGGAAAGAATAATGGGACAGAATTTGATGCAGAGGGTCTTTTGACGCGTGCACAGATGGCTGCCATATTAGCAAGGGCGTACGATTTAAGTGGAACAGTATCCGATCCGTTCAAAGATGTTCCTCCTTCTTACTGGGCATACAAGGAAATTCATGCGCTGCTGGCCAATGGCATTACGACCGGCTATGAAGCGGATCATACATTCAAACCAAATAACACTGTAACAAGGGCTCAATTTAGCGCTTTTCTCTATCGCATCGACAATCGCGATAAGTAAGATATATGAAAGCTGCGGAAAATCCGCGGCTTTTTTTCAATCTACCGTTTTTGAAAAAAATTGAAGCTTCATGGCGAAATCTGTATTATTATTAAAGGATGCACAAAAATGGAGCGTGAGAACCAATGAGAAACATGGAAGAGGAGAAAATTCTAATCATTGTACCTGCTTATAATGAAGAAGAGGCTATTGCAGGGACAATCAAGAAGCTGCAAGCCCTCAAACAAACCATTCCGACGCTGGACGTGTGCATCATCAATGATGGTTCAAAGGACCGGACCGCTGAAATAGTAAAGTCATACCCAGATGTAACCCTTCTTGACCTCCCTTATAACTTGGGGATTGGAGGGGCAGTACAGTCTGGCTATAAATATGCATACAAAAACGATTATGATGTGGCGGTTCAATTTGACGCGGATGGCCAGCATAACGAAGAAGATCTTCTTGCTGTCATCAAACCCATTCTTTCGGGTGAATGCGATATGTGCATCGGATCCAGATTCGTTGAAAAGACAGATTACGTGGGAAATCCACTTCGGAGATTAGGCATCATGTATTTCGAGTTTCTACTATATGTATTGACGAGGAAAAAATACACGGATGCAACATCCGGCTATAGAGCCATCAACCAAAAAGTCATCAAAATGTTCGCATTTGATTATCCTAAAGACTATCCCGAACCTGAGGTCATTTTGTTCCTGCATAGAAGAAAGATGAAAATAAAGGAAATTTCTGTGAATATGAAACAGCGCCAAGGGGGAACATCCTCCATTACTCCTTTTAAATCCATTTATTATATGTTCAAAGTGACTTTATCCATTTTGATGCAGAAATTGATAAAGGAGTAATGTTATATGAAAGTCAGTTTTCTATCCTTTATTTTAGTTTTGCTGCTTTTCTTCCTTGTTATTGAATCAGTCAGACGGGGATTGTTGGAAACGAAATATTCCCTTCTATGGATCATAACTTGTGTCTTTATGGCAATCCTCAGTTTAAATGAAAAATTTATTAATACATTGGCTAAATGGGTGGGAATCGTCTATGCTCCATCCATGCTGTTTTTGTTCGGACTCCTTTTTGCAATCTTGTTGATTTTTGATTTGACGAGGAGAGTGTCCAAGCTGAACAAGGAGTTGACCCAATTAGCGCAGGAACACGCCATCCTCAAAGAAAAAATAGAAAAGAAGGATTAATTCATGGTTTATCTACTGCTGCTTTTTAACATACTCATGCTCGTTTCAGGACAAGTCCTCTGGAAGATGGCTGTGGCAAATGTGGAAAAATGGGATGTCCAAACTGTCCTTGCTCTCATCATCTCTCCTTACTTCATCGGAGGCGCGCTGTTGTATGTAATGGCAACCGGCCTTTGGCTTGTCATATTGACGAAGCTCCCATTGAGTGTTGCCTATCCGAGCCAAAGCCTCAGCTATATCTTCGGGGCCATTGTGGCATTGATGATTTTTAAAGAGACGCTGCAGCCCGTTCAATGGGTTGGGATGGCTATCATCGTGTTCGGCGTCTTTTTAATTGCAAAATAAGAGGTGAAAAAGTGTTTGTCCATAAACTTAAAAAGAATCAAGCTATCATTTATTTATTAATTTGCTATCTGGCCTTAAATATTTGGTTCCTGATAGCGAATCCTGGATCTGTTTTCAATCAGCCTGAAAGGTTCGGCGAAGCCATTTCTACATATGGCTCAAGGGACGGCTCCTTGTATGCCAGAATGGCGTGGCAGTTGATCAAGGAAGGGGTATACGGATATAATCTGGCTGGCTCCAATGCGTATGTGACACCGGGGCAGCCATTTTATTTGGCGGCCATTTTTCTCGCTTCAGAATGGCTCCATACAAATCATGTCATGCTATTTCGATTAGCCAATATGATTTTGAATATTTCTAATGTATTCCTGGTGTACTTGATTGGGCTGCAGCTCTTTCAAAGGAGATGGATTGGTGTTTTGGCTGCCTTTATGTACAGCACACACATCGCCTATCTTCACTATTTCCGCACGGCATTGACTGAAATTCCGTCGATTTTCTTCTTTTTATTAAGCATTGTCCTATTCATTTTTGCCTTGCGCAGCAAAGGCTGGGTGATGCATGCCTTATTCGGGATTTCCGCATCCGTCATGCTAATGTTCAGACCGACGCCGGCGCCGATTCTCCTCTTTGCATGGGCGATTACGTGGAGAGAGATGGGATTTAAACAAGCTGTTAAGATAGGCCTTATTTGGTGCATCGGCCCCGTTTTGATTATGTGTCCATGGGTCATTAGGAATCTCATGCAGTTCGGCCATGCTTACCTTTTTTCATCCCATGCTGGAAGTCCGCTGCTTTTAGGAACAGATCCTTTCTTCTTAAATGAGGACGGCAATCTTGTCCAGAAGGCAAGATCCATGGGGATGTCATTGCAGGATTACGGTGAAAAGCGGATAGTGGATGGGTTTGGATCTGATTTTCCGCTTTATTTTTCTTGGTTTACAATAGGGAAGACAGTCTGGCTGTTTATGGATCAATTTGCAAGGCCGGATGGATTTGGACCATATCTTCAGGACTTCCCGAAAGGGGTTTTAGGCTTTTTTAAATGGCAGAATTTATTTATTGTCATTACTAGCCTGATTTATGCTTTGGTATTTAGAAAGCGCAAAGGGGTCAATGTCTTAGGGGCGGTTGTGTTGTTTTATATCCTGTTATCTGATATTTTTCTGACGATCCCAAGATATGGGCTGTTGATCCTGCCGGTTATGGCGATTATTTCAGCATACGGAATGGTTGAAACTTTTATATGGCTGCGGGTAAAGTTCGCAAAATCAAGCCATGAGAATCCTTCGTGATTTTCATGGCTTTTTTTATGAAATCAAACTGTTCTATTAATGGGGCTAGTTAACTGTTAAAATATTATTATTATAGAAATATATGGAGGTTTTTATGAAAAGGCATTATTGGGTATTGAGTTTATTAATATTTTTAGGGGGATCTTTGCTGACGGAAAAGGTGCGGGCGGCGAATATCTATTTTCAAGTTAATTCTCCTGCATCTGTATATGAAAGCCATTCCGGCAAGTTGACGGAAATTGCAGCGGTCGATAGAGGGTTTGTATTTATTCCTACTTCGACTTCAGATACAAATTGGTTCAAACTGAAATGGGGGAAGAAAGACGTATATATCCACCGTTCAGTATTAACCAGCGTTTCTAAGATCAATCAGTCTATAATCCCGGATCAGGTAAGGGCAAACTCTATCATTGTATCAGTAAAGGAGAGTGTCCCAGTTTATGATTCTACTGATAAACAGCATAGGGTGGCTGTGATGCTGACCGGAGGACAATTCATGGCTTCCGGCGCAAAAGATGGAATGGTTGAACTGAAATTTGCGGGACGGAAAGGCTACATAGAAGAAAGCAAGGTTTCCTATACGTTTTCTCCTAATACAAAATGGTTTGAAACCTTGGAAGACAATCTTCCATTCTTTGACAACAGCGGCGGAAAGTTGACAGTGAAAGGAACGCTGTCAAAAGGATTTGTGTTTAAGAGAGTCAGATCCTATTCCGCGAATTGGCATGAAGTTTCAATTGGAGGAGAGATGAGGTATGTGGCTTCACATGCCACAAAGCCAGCTCTTAATCTATCAGGGGTTGACCTAAACCAAGGGCCGAAGCATACAGCAATCATCACTCCCCAAAAAGATAAAGTGATTGTTGAGCAAAGCAACGGGGGATTAGTGACATATTCCTTGTTGAAAGCAGGGGAGTCCATTTATTCAAATAGTCCTGTGGGTTCTGATTGGTATCAGGTTATGGTGGCTGGTAGAAAAGGCTTTATCCATTCATCTGACTTGACTGTAAGAGCAGTCCCGAAAGACGTGGTCAATCCTTATCGAACCTATACATATGATCAAATGCAAAGAGATATCAAGACGTTGGCAGTAATGTATCCTGATCTGATTCACGTGGAGTCCATCGGGAAATCAGTGGATGGCAGAGATTTGACAGCCCTTGCATTAGGGAAGGGGAACATAGAATTCACAGCAAATGCTGCACACCATGCACGCGAGAACATAACAACGAATTTTGTCATGGAAGCCATTGATGAATACGCCTATGCCTACGAAAGTGGAGCCAAGTTCAATGGATATGATGTCCGCTCTCTATTAAATAAGGTCAAAATCTGGTTCGTTCCTATGGTCAATCCGGATGGGGTCACCTTGGTTCAAAAAGGATATACCTCTGCAAAGAATCCTGCCTACGTACTGAAGCTTAATGGCGGAAGCAAAAACTTCTCTGGTTGGAAAGCGAATATCAGAGGGGTGGATCTTAATAGACAGTATGATGCGGATTGGGCTCATATTGCATATAATACTGGCCGCCCTGGGCCGAAAAATTATAAGGGGCCTTACCCATTCAGTGAGCCTGAGGCAATCGCAATGCGGGATTTCACGTTGAATCATTCGTTTCAAGCTGGTTTTGCCTTCCATACCTCAGGGCAGATATTATATTGGTATTTTAAGCAGGGCGGATCACGCTACGAGGAAGATAAGAAACTCGCTGTAAGAATTTCCAAAATGACTGGGACGAGCATGGTGCCGGTAAGGAAGAATCCGAGCGGCGGGGGCTATACGGATTGGTTTATTGAAAAGATAAAAAAACCTGGATTTACACCGGAATTTGCACCATACGCAGGTGAGGGGCCGGTTCCAATCAGGAATTTCAATGATATTTGGAAACGGAATCAAAATGTTCTCCTTTTGATGGCGGACTATCTTGTCAATTAAATAGACTAATAGAATCAGGCCGCAGTCCAATAGACTGCGGCCTTAGTTTTATCCTTTTGTCTTTGGAAGATTGTAGGTCCCGGATACGATTTTTGCGAATTGGTCCATTGTCGTATAAGGGTAAATACCGAATCGGGGGACTTTCATTAAATCAATTTTTGGCTGGGCATATCCTTCAGATGCCAAGAAAGCCATGGTATATCCTGCTTCTTTTGCCAAGCGTATTGTGTCAGGACTGTATTGCCCGAATGGATAGCAAAAATATTGCGTCTGCAGCAGCTCCTTGCTAAGTTTGAAATCGTCCAATACATCGTTTTCCGGTTTTAACAGGACATTGGATTTTCTTCCTGTAACGTCATGCAATTGATTGGTGTGGCTTCCAAATTCAAATGTTCCATCACTCTTCATTTCTTCCATCTCCGGGGAGCTGAGGAATTGAAGGTAAGAAGGGTTGAATGGGACTGGTGATGCGCTTGTCCTGCTTGTGATGATGAATGCAGCAGCATGGAAGCCATACTTTTTCAAGATAGGGTAGGCATATAAATAATTCGTTTTATGGCCATCATCAAATGTGATGGCAACCGTTTTTTCTTTTATATGTAAAGTGCCCTTTAAATAGCTTTCCAATTGTTCAAGCGTAATCGTGTGATAGCCGTTGTCATGCAGATATTTCATCTGCTCTGCAAAGTTTTCCACATTTAATATGACGTTGTTTCCAATGAACGTATTCTCTGATTTCTTCAATAGATGGTGGTACATGAGGACGGGGATGGCATTAAATTCTTTCTCAGGGGATTGACTATTATTAGAATAAATTTTGTCCTTATAGACAAAACCCAGCCTGCCGCCCATTTCTATCCCTACCCAATTGCCTGTCCGGCTGACTACCGGAAAGACTATGTCGTTATTGATTTTTCCAAATGGAACAAGGGTCCCTGTGGAGTTGTCTACTATTACCGCCGTCTTGCTGATTTTGATTTCGCCTAAAGGATGGAGGTGCTTTGCCTGCTTCGTAAGATTTCCTTTAGTTGATAATGCGGTGTCTCCCTTAAAGACATACCCTTTGATTTTCCCGAACTGAATCTCATACCACACTAGGCCATACCTTCTGGTGGCGAGGTAAGTTTCCCCCTTGGATAGTTCACCTATTTTTACAAGTGATTTCGAACGATTATCAAATACGTCTGTGTGTTCGGCAGTTGCTTTAAAATAGATGCCAGATGCTGCATTTGCTTTTTCTGCAAAAATAAAAAGACTGACAAACATTAACAAAAAAACTCCAAAATATTTGCGTTGGTGTGACAAGTTGTTACTTCCTTTCTGAAATACCCTCCATTAATCTATCAAATTTTACAAAAATAGACAATGACGAATTAACTATATAATACTAAAAAATGCAAAGAAAATAAGTATAAACGAATTATGGTTAAATTGCCAATAGTTTGCTAGACTGAAAATGGTATGAAAAATTTGAAAGGAGCTTCGAGAAATGCCGAAGTACTGCAAGATCTGTCTTCTAGTGGTGTTTTTTGTCGTCGCGGGATCATGGTTTCAATCTAAGGCGGAGGCTGCAGCTGTTTTCACAGATGTCTCCAGCACTTATTGGGCCAAGGAAGAAATTGAATATCTCTTCTCGAAAGATGTAATTGAAGGTTATGACGAGGGGGGAGGTACTGAATTTCGTCCAGAAAATAAAGTGACAAGGGCTCAAGCAGCCAAAATGATCGTGTTGGCTAAAGGAAAAACTAAGCTGACTTCATCTGGTTCATCCTTTAAAGATGTCCCTTCAGATGACTGGGCGTCCGGGTGGATCGAACGAGCTGTTTCATTGGGCTATTTCACAGGATATAAGGACGGCACATTCCATCCTTATGAGCATTTGACGCGTGCTCAAATGAGTAAAGTCATTGCGTTGGCGTTCGGTTTGGACTATGAAGGGGCTGCAGATAAGCCGATAGTATTCCCAGATGGTTCAGCAAGCTGGGCATCAAGCTTTATCAACTCCCTTTACTACAGCGGAATTTCCAATGGAAGCAATGGATATTTCAAGCCGAATTTAGATATTTCACGTGCACAGTTCTCTGCTTTTCTCAGCAGGGGGATGAGTGACCAATTCAAACTTCCTTTGCTTGGCAATCCGATTGCCACAGGAACTGTAACTGCGGATTCTCTTAATGTACGCACGGCCCCTACTACTTCAGGATCTGTAGCAGGAGCACTGAATCTAGGGGATAAAGTCAATGTATATGACATAAATGGATACTGGGCAAAAATTGCGTTCAATGGGCAGGCAGCATATGTACATAAAACTTATCTGAAGCTCAATAACCTTTCCGGTAATCAACTTCGCAACCGCATTATCGTCATTGATGCAGGACACGGAGGAGTCGATTCCGGTGCAATCGGTGGATCGTATTATGAAAAAACGGTGACGTTGAATGTAGCATTAAAAGTTCAGGAAAAATTGAAGAATGCAGGTGCGAATGTGATGCTCACAAGGGAGTCCGACACATATCCGACACTTGAAGATCGGGTGAAATTCTCTCAGGATCACTACGCTGAATTATTTGTCAGCATCCATGTGAACTCTGCTTCGGCAACATCAGCAAGCGGTGCGGAGTCCTACTACAATATCGATGCCAATGATAATGGAGTAGAAAGTTCCAAGCTTGCTTCCACAATCCAAACACAGATCGTTTCCATGGCAAACATGAGAGACCGCGGAGTTAAAGAGGATAATTGGTATGTCATTAAAAACCAGGAGATCCCGGCCGTACTGATTGAGCTTGGATTCATTTCGAACCCGGAAGATCGTGCTAAGCTGACAAGCGCCACTTATGTCAATCTATATGCAACAGCGATCTATAACGGAATCAATAACTACTATTCAAATAACTAAGAATGAAAAGAACGGGATTTCCGTTCTTTTCTTCTTTTTATCTGTCGACAAAAATTGCTATAATAGCTTTATGCTTAAAATAAATAGAAATATACCAGGTGTATGATTATGAAAATTGGAATCGTCGGAAATTATGGACATGATAACAATGGAGATGAAGCAATTCTGCAAGGGATTCTGCAGCAGCTTACCGAACATCTTCATATCAATAAACAGGATATAACCATTTTTAGCAATAACCCCGAAAATACATATGAACGATATGGTGTTAAATCTGCCTTTTTAATAAAGAAAAAAGGCAATATAGCATCCACCATGCTATCAACTCTATCCCAGCATGCCAAAATCATCAAAGGACTCGATGTTTTGATCATTGGAGGCGGCGGTATTTTAATGGATATGTATAAAAGGGATGCTCCGCTATATAGCATCATTGCGTTTATCGGGCGATTGTTCCGATGCCGGATCATCATCTACGGCGTAGGGGCTGGCCCGATCACAACCGGCCTTGGAAAAGTCCTCATTAAAGGAATGGCCAATTCTGCCTCCATGGTGGCGGTCCGTGATGAAAAATCCAAAAAGCTCCTTGAGTCCATTGGAATCAAAAAGGAAATCGAAATCATTGCAGACCCGGCCTTCACTCTTGGAGATGAGAAGCCCGCTGTACTTTCAAAAAATATTAAAAAAATTGGGGTAACGGCTGTCCCATACTACAGCAGTGAGTACTGGCCAGAAAGCAATCCCGAAAAATATCAAAGCTATATAACAGGCATGGCGGAAAACTTGGATGCCTTGATTGAGAGGCTGGATGCGGAAGTCATATTTTATTCCACCAAGTTTCCTCAAGATGTAAAAGTCACAGAAGAAATCTGCCATTTGATGCAGCATTCTTCCAATGTGAAAGTGGAAAAAGGGAATCTCCATCCTACTGATTTAATGAAGCTTTCAAGTGAGATGGATTTAATCATCGGGACACGGCTTCATTCCTTGATATTAGCAGTTGCCGCTGGAACTCCAATTATCGGAATTGGATATCATAAAAAGGTCCAATCCTTTATGGAAAGACTTGATAAAGAGGACCTTTACGTTGATATCTCAAAACTTCATCAGCGACCGATCGTGGATGTTGTGGAACACTTGTCTGAGCATTGGATGGATAGACAGGAAGAATTCGGCGAGCTCTCCGGCAAAATGAAGAGTGAAGCGCTGTATGGCGCTGAACTGATGAAGAAGCTCATCAGATAGGAGTTAATATATGAATAAGCGAAAAGTACTTGTCATTTCAAATATGTATCCGACAAATGAACATAAAAGCTTTGGCATCTTTGTAAAAAACCAAGTAGAAGCCCTTAAAGAGGAAGGACTTGATATGGATGTCATCGCGATCAAGAATCCTTCCGGAGGAAAAGTGAACGTACTAATGAAGTACTTTGGTTGGTTTTTAAAAGCTTTCATCAATGCTATCTTTAAAGGGAAGCAATATGAAGTGGTGCATGCGCATTACATTTTTCCTAGCGGCATGCTCGGCTTGATTTATAAGAAATTATGGAATACGAGGCTGGTTGTCACTTCCCACGGCGGGGACATTGATAAAATGGCGAGAAAAAATCAGAGGATATTTGATTGGACAAAGAAAATACTTCACGAGTCCGATGAAGTCATTGCAGTGGGTGAGGAATTGAAAGAAAAGATCCACTCGGAATTTCTTGTGCCAAATGAGAAAATCTCCCTCTTGAATATGGGGGTAAACAGAGAAACCTTTAAACCTCTTCAAAAAAAAGAAGCCAGAAAATCTCTTGGATTGCCAGAGGATGTTATCCCTATCCTATTTGTGGGCAATATTATTAAACAAAAGGGTCTTCTTGAACTAATCGAGGCAATCAATCGAATCCGAAAAGAGATAAGCGTCAAGCTTTATATAATCGGTGCTGCCAAGGATCCATCATTTAAGACTCGTTTGGATCAAGCGATTGAAGAAAAAGGACTTCACGAATCCGTGGAATATCTTGGGGTCAAAGATCAAATGGAAATTGCAGTATGGATGAGTGCGGCAGAAGCTTTTGTCCTTCCTTCCCATATTGAAGGCTTTGGCCTAGTGGCATTGGAAGCCATGTCCTGCGGTACACCTGTTGTAGGGACAAATGTCGGCGGGCTGCGCTACCTGCTTGCCAATGGAAGTGGAGTGCTGGTAGAAAAAGAAAACCCAGGGAATCTGGCTGATGGAATCAAAAAAGCCATTGGAGATTCTTTGGAGAAAGAAATGCTGATAGAAAACGGTTATAATAAGGCAGAGGAAAATGATCAAAAGACTATCATAAAGAAAGTTTTAACATTATACTTTCCTACTGGAGGGTAGGATATGAACGATAAACAGAAAAAGGTTGTATTCATTTCTTCTTTGGGCGGTCATTTGACGCAGCTTTTACAGCTGAAGCCCTTATTTGAAAAATACGACTATCATATTATTACGGAGAAATCCATCATTACGGAAGAATTGAGCAAGGAATATCCGATTTCCTTCTTAGTTTATGGTGCACGGAACTATCCGATCCGCTACCTGTTCAAATTCAGCTATAACATCCTGAAGTCTCTTTTTTTATTTTTAAAAATCAAACCGGATGTCATTGTGACGACAGGAGCGCATACGTCTGTTCCTATGTGTTATATTGCAAAGCTATTCGGCAAAAAAGTCATTTTTATTGAAAGTTTTGCTAAGACATCCACCCCTACCATATCTGGGAGATTGGTGTACCCGATCGCTGATTTATTCATCGTGCAATGGGAAGGGATGAAGAAGCATTATCCAAAAGCAGTATATGGAGGTTCTATCTATTGATATTCATTGTTTTAGGAACTCATGAACTCCCTTTCAATCGGCTGCTGAAAGCTGTCGATGAGGAGTTGAAAAACGGTTCGATCAACGAGAGGGTAGTCGTCCAATCCGGGCATACACCTTATCGCACAGAACGAATGGAATTTATACCATTCATGACTTACCATGATATGGAGGAGTTTTATAAAGAATCCAGTTTGATCATCACCCACGGGGGAACCGGTTCAATAACGATGGGCGTCAAAATGGGGAAGAAAATGATTGCCGTTCCACGCTTATGCAAATATGGAGAGCATAACGACGACCACCAAATTGAAATCGTTAGGCAGTTCTCGGATTCAGGACATATCCTGAAATGGGATGATGAAACCGATTTGGCAAATGTATTGGAATTAGTCCATTCCTTTGAGCCTGTCCCTTTTAAAAGTGGGAGGGAACAAATTCTGAAGCTTGTTGATCAATTTATCGAACTTAACGTCAACTAGTGTTTGAAAGCCGGTGTTTTTTTGAATCGAAAATCTATTATTGCCATCGTAGGGGCTGTCGCAGTCATCAACCTGCTCTCACGTCTCCTGGGGTTTGTAAGGGAAATGATCATCGGCTACCACTTTGGCACCTCATTCAAAGCAGATAGCATCATTGCTGCCTATACCATACCGAATTTTTTATATATCGCTGCGGGAGGGGCTTTGACAACAGCTTTTATCAGTTTGTATTCAAAGGCTCCTGGTCCAGCGCAAAAAGAATTGAAAAATGTCATATTCACCTATACATTCGTGGTCTTCGGAGCCATCAGCCTCTCATTCCTGGCTGCTCCTGCTCTATGGATCAACCTATTTTTTCATGATTTGACGCCAGGGGAAGCAGGGGATACAAAGGTTCTATTCCAATTCACAGGTGTCTCCACCGTGTTTTTAGTCACTTCCATGATTTTTTCCGGCCTTTTGAATCTTCATGATCGATTCAGGGCATCTGCACTTGCTCCGCTAATCAATAATTTGGTTTACGTTGGACTGGCACTGGCATTATTTCCGATTTTCGGAGTCCAGGCCTATTCCATGGGAGCATTTGTCGGTTCGATCCTAATGCTGGTCCCCTTATTAAGGGAAATGAAGAAATACGGATTAACGGGTTTTCGTTTTCAATTTAAAATGACTGAAGGCCATTATCTGACCAGGTATCTAAAGGTCATGTTCCCCATATTATTGGGCGGTGCCACGCTTCAATTTTATTTTTTGATACATAGACTTTTTTCTTCTCAGCTGCAAGAGGGACTGATGGCTTCATTGAACTATGCATCGAAGCTAGTCCAGCTTCCACAGACGATCTTGATGACAGCGGTCACCACGGTGATTTATCCGCTGATAGCCAAGACGATTGCAAACAATGATAACCGGAAGCTCTCAAAAATGTACAATGACGGCATGAAGTATTTATTGTTTTTAATGATTCCGATTTCGATTATCGTTTATTTATATGCAACAGAACTGATCAGTATTGTTTTCCAATACGGCTCGTTCCAATCGGATGCTACACTTCAAACCAGTTCACTACTGAAAATATTCGTCATCGGTATGTTCGCACATGCTGCCAATGTATATGTAACAAGGTTTTATTATGCTAAAGAAAGAGCCATAATCCCTGTCATTTCAGGTGCTATTGCTGTTTTTGGCGTAAACATATTGATTGTTCTGGCTTTTATTCACCGATATGGCGGAGATGCCATCGCATGGGCAACCACCATCAGTGCTTATTTCCAGCTTGGCTTCTTATTAGTATGCGCCCCAAAAAGGCTAGGAATTCATCTGACCGAGGGAGGATTATACATCAAGCTTCTTCTTATCGGGGGAGTGTCCTTATTGGCTGGGCTCATGGTTAAGTGGACATTGAATGGCAGAGTTGATAATTCCATTCTTTCGATTATTTTGGGCAGCTTGGCCATTGGCTTCGTTTATGTGCTTTTATCGTATCTTTTAAAAATAGACATTATAAGAAACTTTAAGATCAAAAAGGGGAAAATGGGGGAATCATAATGAAAAGGTGGATATGGCTCGGCTTAGCTGGATCTGTTTTGATGTTGGCAGCATGTCAGCAGGAGGCCTCTGTCCATGAGCAGGAAAGGAAAGCCTCGGCTGCAGAATCTACCGAGGCAGCTTCTACAGATTTTGTGGAAGGTGAAACAGGTAAAGTGTCCGATAAAGCAGATGATTTGGAAAAGCGTCTGGACAATCTTGAAGATGATTTGAAGACACTTGGCTCTTCTACTGGCAATCATAATGGGGGAGGAAACCCTCCTTCAACTTTCACTGATGTTCCAACCGGTTCAAATCCATATTGGGCCTACACTGAAATCATGTCTTTATATGGAAAAGGAATCATTAAAGGATATCCTGAAGAGGGCAAGTTCTATCCCGAGCGGTACATCACAAGATATCAGGCAGCATCAATGATCATTAAAGCATTGAATCTGCCGTTAAGTTCATCTCCTTCTGTCTTCAAAGATATTAATTCCAGCAGCGGTATTGCTAAAGAAGTCATGACGGTTTATGAAGCTGGGATCTTCAACGGGAGCGATGGGAACTTCCTTCCTAATGAACCGATGAAAAGGCGCCATATGGCAATGGTGCTGGCAAGATCATTCCATCTCATTCCTTTAAATACTCCATTTAGTGGATACAATGATGTTTCGGAAAAAATGGATGGATATGAAGAAATAAAATCAATCAGCCAATACGGCATCGCACAAGGATCGAATGGCAGCTTCCATCCTGAAGCCCCGACTAAACGTTCTCAGTTCTCTGCATTCATTTATCGTGCTTTGGAAAAAATAAAGCCTTAAGCAGTCATCTGCTTAAGGCCATTTTTTTATTTCAATCCCAGTATAGTAATGTTTTAAGATTTGATCATAAGTAAAGCCTGCTTCCGCCATTCCCCTTGCTCCCCATTGGCTCATTCCCAGCGAATGGCCATATCCATTGCCTGTAAACGTGAAGCTTTCCGGATATGAAGGGAGGTAGGAAGTGGTTGTTGATGTTTTAACAGGTACGTTGGCTGTCTGGATGGTCTTTAAGGAACCATCTGCTGCCTGCATTTTGAATCCTGCGAGGTAATTCGTATCTCTCACCGTTCCGTCAGCTAACATGATTTTCGCATGAGAATCTGAATTAACAGTGAACTTAGTGCTCTTTAATGTGATTCCAAACAGTGATCGAAAACTGTCAGGGTATCGTGCATAAGTAGGGATCATTGGAACTGAATCAATCGTTCCAGATATTTTATCAAGAATCTTAGCGTCCATGGCAAGGACAGCCTTACCGGGATCCTGGTCAGTAATGACGAGATCCAGCAGCTGCTGATTAGTGGTTAAGCCTAGTTTGGCAGCTATCTTATCTGCATAGTTCAAAAACTCCCATCCGTATTGTGGGTTTCCAGTGACATTATCATAATGATCTTCCACGCCTATAAGATATGGAATCGGATTTCCCCACACATACTCACTGCTTAACGTATAGCCCCCGGAACTGGAGTAGAAAAATGATTCAATGGGTACATTATTGTAAAGTGGATATGTATCTTTTGTTTCAGCTACTGCCTGGTCTGTCCGTGAATTTTCCTGGGATTTCCCATTGTACACCTGGCTTGCCGTGGTCATTTCAATATAGCCAACAGCCTTCTTTTGCTTCATTTGTGTATAGGCATAGCTCCTTGCAGCTGTTGCTTGAGCCTTCAATGCCTCCAGCGGCCAGCTTGCAGGCATCTCGGAAGGAACGACCCCTCTAAGGTAATCTTCCACGTCCAATTTGTTCAATACCAATGGAGCACTTGCCCCGGGGCGAATCTCAAATGAACCCCTGAAGCTTACATCCGATAATCCAAATGAGGTCTGCACCTTGGATATGAGAACTTCATTATCACTGGAAACAGTTATTTCATTTACATTGAACCCCTTAGCAGAAGTAAAATTGGTTTTTCCATCTGAAATGGTAACTTTCCCGCTTGCCTGTGAGACATTTAGTTTTTGAGAGGTCAAAGCAATAGAGGCATTTGTATCTAAGTTTACGATGTCGTACCCGCCAGTCAGCGTTAAAGAAAATGTAGAAGTCTGTAACAATTTGACCTTTACTTCCGTCTTATAAGTGACTGGGCTTGGCGATGCCGCAGCCTGCCCCTCCATCGGAGATGCTGTGAAAAGCATCAAAGCGGCCGCGATACTTAAAAAGCATTTAGTATATTGATTCATACGGCCCATCCTTACTGCTTATTTAGCTGTGATTTTAATTGGTTTACTTGGTTTTCGAGAGTGTTGACCCTTTGCTCAAGCTGGTCCACTTTAGAGGAAAGGGGATTGATTTTTGCCATGACCCACTCAACGCTTGCGATAATGGGCTGATTTTCTTCAGCAAATGTTTTTTGGACCATTCCCGTAAGAAAGAAGATTCCTGCAATACTTAGGATAACTAACATTTTTTTGAAATAATTCACATTTTTCACCTCTATTTCACATTTTTAGATCTTTTGTAAGATATTATAGCAAATCATGATAAAATTCGTGTTTATATTTTTAATATTTTGGGTAAATAGTAGAAGGATTTAGTCGAATTTTGCTATAATATACCAATGGATGTATGTTCATATTTTTTTCCTATTCCATATTTGCGGATATGTGTGATATAATCCAACTTGGTGTAATTACTTGAGAGTTTAAGAGAAAGCAAGAGTGTTTAATTACATACAATTGCAGGAAATTCCTGTTTTTGTGCCTGACACAATTGGGCATGATATTACTAAGGAGGGTCTACATGTTCTATTTGACCTTGATTATCTGCTTTATCAGTTCCATTCTGTTAACGCCGGCAGTTAAATGGCTTGCATTTAAAATTGGCGCAACAGATAAACCCAATCAACGAAAAGTACATCAGAAAATCATGCCGCGCATGGGCGGTTTAGCTATATTCATCAGTTTTATCATCGGCGTCTTGATCCTTCAGCCAGAAAGCAGCTATACGCTGCCGATTATGGTAGGTGGAGTCATTGTCATCATAACAGGCATTCTGGATGATATGATTGAACTTTCAGCAAAAATAAAACTTCTTGGCCAGTTGGCTGCTGCTCTAGTCGTTGTCATTTGGGGCGGTGCACAAGTGGAAATGATCAACCTTCCGTTTGGTGGAGTCCTTCATTTCGGATTTTTGAGCATCCCAATGACCATCATCTGGATTGTCGGTGTAACTAATGCCATCAACCTGATTGACGGATTGGATGGACTGGCTGCAGGTGTATCCTCGATTGCGCTTATCACCATTGCTGGAATGGCCGTTATCATGGCTAACCCATTTGTCGCAATCGTTGCAGGTCTTGTATTGGCAAGTACGCTTGGGTTCCTGTTCTACAATTTCCATCCAGCTAAGATCTTTATGGGGGATACTGGAGCACTGTTTCTGGGGTACATCATTTCTGTACTGGCTCTTCTTGGATTTAAAAACATCACAGTGATATCTTTAATCATCCCTGTCATTATCCTTGGGGTTCCGATTTCAGATACATTCTTTGCCATCATCCGCCGTTTTGTTCAGAAGAAGCCATTATCAGCACCGGATAAGTCCCACTTGCATCACTGCCTGCTGCGTATAGGATTCTCACATAGACAAACCGTTCTAATCATCTATGCCATTGCTGCAATGTTCGGCTTGGCTGCAATCATTTTCTCAATGTCCACTATGTGGGGAGCAATCATTATGATTGGTGTCCTGCTAGTTGCAATCGAGATTTTTGTTGAGAGCATCGGACTTGTCGGCGATGACTACCAGCCATTGTTGAAATTTGTGCGTGCAAGAAATAAATAATAAACAAAAAACCTCCCTCGCGTCTGAAAATGACTTGAGGGAGGTTTTTTGTTTATCGTAATAAAAATCATTACAAAAAAAGCAGCTGAAGTGAATCAGCTGCTTTTGCATGTGTCTTTATTAATTGCTATCCGTATCTGTCTGAGCGGATTCTGTAGAATCCTCGCTATCAGACGAGTTATCGCTGGAATCGCTATTTGTTTCAGCAACATTATCTTCTGAATCATCTTTAATACCTAGGTGCTCTTTTAGAGTATTCTTGATATTTGCCAAATCTGTATCATCAAGCTGATAATAGTATACTCCGTCAATCATGCTGTCACTGCCTTTAAGGGTCAATGTCTCAATGTTTAAATGGCCGCTTGTTGCGTAGCTGACGAACGATTTCATTTCAGAGAAGGTCATATTCGTTTTCATGTTATCTCCGACTGCTTCAATAATGTCATCGTATTTTGAAATGGAACCAACGGAAACCGCTTTGTCCATCACGGCTTTCATAAGCTTCTGCTGGCGCTTTCCTCTTTCGATATCGTTATCTTGCTTACGTGTTCTTGCGAGAGCAAGAGCTTCTTCACCATCAAGTTTTTGCATTCCTGGTTTTAAATTAATCGCGTTATGATGATCTTCTGAGTCTTTCTCGTGAATGGAATATGGGACATCTGCTTCAATTCCACCGACGGCATCCACCACGTCCATGAATGCATAGAAATTCATTCGCACATAATAATCAACGGGAATATCTAAGAGATTTTCAACGGTATCGATGGTCGCTTTCGGTCCACCGTATGCATGGGCATGTGTAATTTTAGTTTTGTAGCCAACTTTAGGGACATATACATAGGAATCACGCGGGATGCTCAATAACTTTACTGATTTGTCTTTTTTATTCAAAGTCGCGAGAATCAGAGCGTCTGAGCGGGTGTCATTCCCAAAATTCCTGCTTTTGCTGTCGTCTATTCCGATAAAGAGGATAGAAACATTGTCTTCACTCGGGTCTACTTCGGCTTTGCGAAGATCAGATTTTTTCCGGTCGATTTCTTCGTGGGAATTATTGAAGACCGTTTCTGCTTTGTTGTAGAGGTAGGCTCCATAAGCAGCTGCGGAAAAGCCAAATAGCAGAACCGGGAATATCAAAAACCAAAATATGCGTCTGCGTCGTTTTTTTCTTCTCATATAACTGAGTTGTTTTCTTTCCATTCATTTAACTCCTTCGTATAAGGATTCGACTTTCGTTACAAAGTTTGTCAAAAAAAGCTAATTTTCTCAAAATAACACTATCCTATATTTTACTATGAAAGCTATATCAGGTAAACAAAGAATAGTGTTAATGTACTTGATTCGTAGAGAGGCCTACTCAACATCCTCCTCCAAATACACCACGTCCCCTTCAGTAAGGATGGCTTGGCCATTGGTGAGTTCTGTCATCCATTCGACGAATCGTTCTTTTTCCGTTTCCACGGCATAGGTTTCCACTTCGACTTGATCGAGGTAATGGATTTCCTTGATGGGGTAGATGGATGAGCGGAGTTCGTTCTCCACTTTACCAAGCCATGTGTAGTCGATCTTCGTACGCATGAGGCGCATGAGCTCGCGTTCGACGACGCCTGTTGCATTGATGCCTTCAGAGGTGGCTTTCCCGTAGGCGCGGATCAGTCCGCCTCCACCTAATTTTATGCCTCCGAAGTATCGGGTTACGACAACAACCGTATCCTTTAAATCGCGCTTTTTCAACACTTCGAGCATGGGGACGCCGGCTGTTCCTGATGGCTCGCCATCGTCGTTTGCCTTTTGGATTTGATTGTGCTCACCGATCATGTAAGCGGAGCAGTTGTGGTTTGCATTGGGGTGCATTTTCTTGATTTTAGCGATGAAAGCTTGAGCGTCTTCCTCGGATTCTACTCGATTTATATAGGAAATGAAACGAGACTTTTGAATGATAATTTCATGATCACCGCTGCCTTTGACGGTATAGTAGCTTTGTAGCAAGTGAGGTTCTCCTTTCAATCACCGAGCGGTCTGCCTGATAGATGGTTCGACAAGATTCGGTGCGAAAATTGTAAAAAAACATTACTTTTAATACTATACAAATTTCACCCCGATAAATAAAGGGATGTAACCGAAACTAAATGTATTTTCCTTTTTCAGGAATGAAAGATGTGGTCAAAACACTTTACTGGAATAATAAGGATAAGTTTCAAGATTGATAATAGAATGTAATGAAACTTTAATCTTATGAAATTCCTGGCATGATATAATGTCCCTGTGCAGTTGAAGGACTTTTGCTGGAATAATAAATCCTGTCTGCACAGCGGCTATCATGGGATGAATCAGCAATGTCGGCAGGATTAGCCTTTATCCAAACTGGAATGTTTCTATCTTGGAATTTTTGGATATAGGAAATAAGTCCCGCTAATGATAAAATGATTTTCATCGACCTATTTCGATAGACCTAACTTTTATAATTCCATAACTGAATAATAGTTTAGGAGAACATTTCGATATAAAATAGGAATAACCTGAGGGCAATCCTTGGAGGAAATCCCATGTCTTTGAAAAAAGTTGACACAAAAGCACTAGATGGAATAGTAGAAAAAATGATTGAAACCGTCGATGCGAGCAAGGGAGAAATCTTCCACATCGGCGAACAGTGCCGAAAAGACTATGAATCGATCATTGAAGAATTGAAGAATGTGAAAGCATTGGTCATCCAGGTGATCAATGAAGGCGACGATCTTGATGTAAAAGTCCGTTTTGCAAGAAAACGGCTCCTGGAAGTCAGTCAGCATTTCAACCAATATTCAGAAGAGCAGGTTCGCGATGCTTATGAGAAGGCGCACGAACTTCAAATGAAGCTGACGATGAATCGACAGATGGAAAAACAATTAAGGGAACGCCGTGATGATTTAGAAAGAAGACTGCGCAGCTTGCAGGAAACGATTGACCGAGCCGAAAATCTTGTATCGCAAATATCGATTGTCCTCAACTATCTGCTAAGTGATATGAAGCAAGTCGGCAAGGCTCTCGAAGACGCCAAGCAGAAGCAGGATTTCGGATTGAAAATCATCGAGGCTCAGGAAGATGAGAGGAAGAGGCTTTCTCGTGAAATCCACGATGGTCCGGCTCAAATGCTGGCGAACGTCCTTATGCGCTCCGATCTCATTGAGAGGGTATACAAGGAAAGCGGTCCCGGCGAAGCATTAAAAGAAGTGAACAGTTTGAAGCATATGGTTCGATCTGCATTATATGAGGTCCGCCGGATCATCTACGATCTGCGTCCGATGGCGCTGGATGATTTAGGTTTGGTTCCTACCCTCAAAAAATATTTGCACACGATCGAAGAGTATAACAAACTGACATCTATACTATTTACAAATATTGGACAAGAAAACAGGCTCCCTTCAAAATATGAAGTTGCCTTGTTCCGTTTAATCCAGGAATCGGTCCAAAACGCCCTGAAACATGCAGAAGCAAAAGAAATCCATGTGAAACTCGAAGTTCGCTCGAATCATGTCCTTGTCATCGTGAAGGACAATGGAAAAGGGTTCGATGCATCAATGAAAAAACAGGGATCCTTTGGCATCATGGGCATGAAGGAGCGTGTGGAGCTGTTAGACGGTGAAATCAGCATCGATTCGAAAGAAGGCCAAGGAACACTCGTCATCATTCAAGTTCCGCTGGCCGCTTAATTGTTTGAAGAGGTAAGGGAGGCGTAGTCATTGACAACAAAAATCGTAATCATTGACGATCATCAATTATTCCGTGAAGGAGTAAAGAGAATTTTAGACTTTGAAAAATCATTCACTGTCCTAGCAGAAGGCGATGACGGAAGTGAAGCGCTCGAACTTTATGAAAAACATAATCCAGATGTTGTCATCATGGATATCAATATGCCAAATACAAATGGAGTCGAAGCCACTCGCCAATTGGTGGACGAGTATCCTGATTCCAAAGTCATCATCCTTTCCATCCACGATGATGAAAACTACGTATCCCACGCATTGAAGTCCGGTGCGCTCGGATATTTATTGAAGGAAATGGACGCAGATGCCCTAGTACAAGCTGTCAAAGTAGTGGCACAGGGGGGATCTTACCTGCATCCAAAAGTAACGCACAACCTGGTGAGCGAATTCCGCCGCCTGGCAAGCGAAAATCAAGTCGGCAGCGGCTATCAGCAGCCTGAAATCCGACGTCCATTGCACTTGTTGACTCGCAGGGAATGCGAAGTCCTTCAGCTACTGGCTGACGGAAAAAGCAACCGCGGCATTGGCGAAGCATTATACATCAGTGAAAAAACGGTCAAGAACCACGTCAGCAACATCTTGCAGAAGATGAACGTAAATGACCGTACACAAGCAGTCGTACTCGGAATTAAGAATGGCTGGGTAGAAGTTCGATAAGTTTGCTTGCAGATGACTCTCTGGATTGCCAGAGAGTTGTTTCTTTTTCAGGGAGGATTTTTGGTAAACTATGGATTTTTAGAGGTTAACAAAAATCCGCGGATTTTGGCTAATTATTATTCCTTTTTGTCAATTTTTATGTAATAATGGTACAAAATAGGACGAGCAATCGAGGTGAGGCAAATGGGCACAAAAATGGCAATGGAAATGGATATTGAAACTGTCAGGAGAAAAATGATCCAGGCTGGCCTCGAAAAAGGTTTGACCCACTCAGACACCGTCCAGCTCAGCAAAGAACTGGACAAGCTATTGCATCGGGTTCAGTTGTTCGTATGCGGTAAAAAAAGAAGAGATAAATAGAATTCAGGCGGCCGCCCCATTGGGTGGCCGCTTTTTAGTTGGAGAAATGTTTGAGGGAATGGGTGCAGCATTGGAATCGGGGTGAACTTTGAGTATTTTGGTGGTTAAACAGTGGCGATTGCAGAAATTCGGGATAGATTCAGTCCAAATTCGGGATTATACAGTGGAAATGATGTGGAATTCCTTGAAATTGGGCTTAGGGAGGGTCTGAAATTTGAAAATGTGCGCCTCTTTGCGCCACTTATCGTATCCTATGCGCGAAAAATTTCCGCTTATACGCGAAACGACGGCTCTTTTGCGCCAGAAATAACTCTTATGCGCGAAACTATAGCTCTTATGCGCCACCCCGCAAATCCGCCACTGCCAGCCGCACAAAATGAACAAACTAAAAAAAGCAGCCCGCAGCTGCTTTTTTACATTCAACCCATAATTAATGCTTCCGCCTCGCAAAATCCACAAACCTGAATTTATCCAACCGATGCCGCGATTCAGTATATTGAAAAAGCGTCGCGTCATCGAGGTAGACGTAGTTTTTCACAACTACCACGTGATCATAATCCGCTAGGTCCAAGTATTTGCGGTCATCTTCCGAACATGGCTCTACGGTAATCTCTTTCTTCGCGAAGCTGATCGTCATGTTCAGCTCATTTTCCAAGTATTCATAAATGGAGTTTTCACAGATTTCCTTGGTCAAAAGGGGGACGTGCTTCTTTTGAAAATAATCCTTGTCTAGAATGATTTTTTCTCCCTGAATGGAGCGTGCGCGATAAACTTTCCAAATTTCTTCCCCGGCAGGTACATTCAACTGCTGGGCAATGCGTTCATCGGCATTCACCAGCCCGAATTCATAGACAATCGTTTCGATGTCACGGCCCAATGAGTGCTGCAGCTCCTTGAAGCTGACGAGACCGGAAATCGGGAAGCTCATTTTTGAAATATCAAGGACAATGGAACCTTTGCCCCGGATTTTCTGGATGAATCCTTTTTGAGAAAGAAGAGTCAAGGCTTTCCGAATGGTTTCCCTAGACGTCTCATACATTTCGCTGAGTTCATTTTCCGAGGGAAGAGTCTCCATCGCCTTGTACTTGCCATCAAGGATCTGCTGGGAAAGCTCCTCGTATATTTGTTTATATTTATTCTGTTTTGTCATATTATCACCAACTCCATTTTAGCACAGGTCCTATTGGAAGAAGACAACCAATTGGTGAAATGGTTGTGAATACGCCTTCTTTTCTTTAAAATAAGATTGCGGATTGTATAAGAAAGGTGTGTCTACATTGAAAATACATAAATGGCTTGCAGTCGGAACGATGTCAGCAGCGCTGCTAGTATCCCTGGCAGCTTGCAGCGATGGCGAAAAAGAAGAAAAGAAAACATCTGCTCCAAAAACAGAGCAAAAAGCATCGGAAGGGGATACTTCTGTTCCAAGTGATGGCAAGATGCAGAAGCCTCCTATTAAAGAAGCAGCCAATATTCCGAATGAAGAAAGCCTGGCGCTTCTGAAAGTGGTGGACGAGCATTTCCAAGCCTTCAACAATGAAGATTTGGATGCCTACATGAACACGATTTCCAAAAATCCAAAGTCCTTCAAATATGATGAGGAAAAGGAATATTTGAAAAATACATTCGACCATATGGATATCAAAATGAATCCGAAAAACACGATCATCATGAAATATGATGAGAAAAAGCAGGAAGCCAATGTGTTTACAGAAATTGCAACGACAGTTACAGATCCTCAATCCAAGCAAACCGTCAACAGCCTCACTAGGCAAATCAACACGTTCCATAAAGAAAATGGAGAGTGGAAAATGATTGCGACCTATGCGATGGAAGAAGGATCAGGCCAAACAGGGAAATAATAAAGAATATAAGAAATGGTGCCAGTCCGAGCTGGCACCATTTTTCTGCATTTATCGACAAAAACCGGGTGGTGCCTGTCACTTTTTCAATCGATATACAATCGACTCGTATGGACGGAGGTTGATTTTACGACAATCCTTTGATGAATCTTTGTAGTTGGATATCAGGATCTCACTGTCTAGGCCTTCAACGTCCACATCGTTTGGAAGCTCAAACACGGCTTCTTTTTCGTAGAAGTTGTTCACGACAAGGAGTATTTCGTCCTCCGTATTTCGAGTGTATGCAAAAAGCTGCGGGTCATCTGCTAAAAGCAGCTGATAGTCGCCATCCGTGATGACATCATATTGCCTCCGCAATTCTGTTAGCTTTTGATAGTGATAGAAGATGGAATCCTCGTCAGCCATTGCTCTTTCCACATTGATTTCTTTATAGTTGGAAGCAGGTTCGATCCATGGAGTTCCATCTGTAAACCCGGCATTGGAGCTGTCATCCCACTGGACAGGGGTCCGGGAATTGTCACGGGATTTGTGGCGCAGAATCTCCAGGATTTCTTCTTTCGATTTGCCCTGCTCAAGCAAAATATTATAGATATTCAGGGATTCCACATCGCGGTACTCCTCAATCGAAGTGAACTTCGGATTGGTCATCCCGATTTCTTCTCCTTGATAGATGTAAGGTGTTCCTTGTAGCATATGCATGGCAGTTGCGAGCATCTTCGCTGATTCCACTCGATACTCTCCGTCATTTCCATAGCGCGAAACAATCCTTGGCTGGTCGTGGTTGCACCAGAATAGAGCATTCCATCCGCCGCCTTCATGCATGGCAGTCTGCCATTCGGACAAAATCTCTTTCAGTTTGAGGAAATCAAAGTCAGCAACGCTCCATTTTTCCCCGTTCGGATAATCGACTTTTAAATGATGGAAATTGAAGGTCATGCTCAGTTCATCTTCCGCTGGATTTGAATACCGAATACAATGCGGGATGGAGGTAGATGACATTTCACCGACCGTCAGCATGTCATATTTTGAAAAGACTTCTTTATTCATTTCCTTCATGAATTCATGCACACGCGGGCCGTCTGTGTAGAATTTGCGTCCGTCCCCTGGAGCAGTGGAGCCGTCGTCATCAGGGAACTCTTGATCTTTTGAAATCAAATTGATGACATCCAACCTGAATCCGTCGACGCCTTTTTCTGCCCAGAATCGCATCATGTCATAGATGTTGTTTCTGAGTTCTGCATTCTCCCAATTCAAGTCTGCCTGTGTGACATCGAATAGATGGAGGTAATACTGGCCGGTCCCTTCATCATACTGCCACGCGTTCCCGCCGAATTTCGACTGCCAATTCGTCGGTTCTGATCCATCCTCTTTCGGATCCTTCCAAATGTAGAAATCGCGAATTGGGTTGTCTTTTGAACGCTTCGCCTGCTGGAACCACTCATGGTCTGTCGATGTATGATTGACAACGATGTCCATGATGATTTTCAGGCCATGTTTATGGGCTTCATCCAGAAGTTCGTTGAAATCTTCCATCGTCCCATATTCCTCGTGAATGCCAAAATAGTCGCTGATATCGTATCCATTGTCGTGCTGAGGGGATTTATAGATGGGTGTGAGCCAAATGACTTCGACCCCAAGCTTTTTTAAGTAGTCGAGCTTCTCGGTTATTCCTTTGATGTCCCCGACTCCGTTGCCGGTCGTATCATTGAAGCTTTTCGGATAAATTTGATAAACAACAGCTTTCTTCCACCATGGTTGCTGATTCATTGATTATTCACCTCGTTGATAAACTGTGTTTTTGCTTATTTAAAAGGAAAAGGGAAGCGATAGCCTCCCAATTTCCTATTATGCTTCTATATCATTTTTTGCAAATTTTGACCATATGATCGTTAATACGATTGGAACGACGATTGAAATGGCCATGCCGATGAAGAAGGTGCCCCAATATTTATTAATAATCGATAAGAATCCAGGAAGTCCTCCGACCCCGATGGAGAATGCCTTTACTCCGCCTATGGCCAGAACCATCCCGGCAATCGCCGATCCTATCAACGCGCTGATGAACGGATAGCGGAAGCGCAGGTTGACCCCGAACATCGCTGGTTCAGTGATTCCAAGATAAGCTGAGAGCGCTGAAGTTCCAGCGAGTCCACGCAGTTTTTCGTCTTTCTTTCTCAAGACAAACAACATGGCTAGTGCGGCTGAACCTTGTGCGATATTGGATAGGGCGAGGATTGGCCATAAAAATGTTCCGCCGGCATTCCCGACGAGCTGCAAATCGACTGCAAGGAATGTATGGTGCATTCCAGTGATAACCATGACTGCGTAAAGCCCTCCATAGAGCAAGCCGCCAAGCCAAGCGAAGTGGTTGAAGATCCAAACCACGCCGTCTGTAAGCTGCATGCCGATCCAGAATGTTACTGGACCAATGACAATGAATGTTGCAAAACCAGTGATTAAAAGAGCAACAGGAGCAACGACCAGCAATTTAATGGAGTCATGAACTCGCTTATTAAGGAAGTTTTCAATCTTCGCTAATAAATAGGAAGCAAATAATATCGGAAGGACTTGTCCTTGATATCCGATTGCTTGAACTTTAAGTCCAAAAAGGTTCCAGTAAGGAATTTCGCCTTTAGCCTGTGCATCCCCGTAAGACCATGCATTCAAGAGGTCAGGATGGACGAGCATTAGCCCTAGTACAATCCCAAGCAGCGGACTTCCGCCGAATCGTTTGACGGCAGACCATCCGATCAACCCTGGCAGGAAGACGAAGGCAGTATTTGCGATGAGGTTGATCATGCTCGCTAAGTCTTTCCAATTTTTATGGACATCAATGAATGATTTCCCGTCATAGAAAATATCCTGGCCAGTCAGGATGTTGTTAAGACCCATCAATAGACCGGCTGTTACGATTGCCGGCAGGATCGGGATAAAGATGTCAGCCAATACCTTGATGGCACGCTGAAGCGGGTTCAGGTTTTGAGCCGCTGCATCTTTGACATCCTGCTTGGATGCTTCGCCGATTCCTGTTTCTTCAACTAAAATCTTGTATGCTTTGTCGACTAGACCCTGTCCGATGACGACTTGGAACTGCCCATTGGAAGAAAAGGATCCTTTAACAATATCGATGTTCCCGAGTTTCTTTTTATCTACAATGCTTTCATCCTTCAGCACAAGGCGAAGGCGAGTGACACAGTGAGTTGCGGTCTGAATGTTTTCTTTTCCGCCGATTGCTTCAACGATTTGATGAACAGACTCTCTGCTTACGCTCACGAAAATTCCTCCCTTTGTTAAATAAAGTAACCGTTTTCAATTCTTTTATAAAAAAGTTCCCTATAATAGCAGCTTGCAAACTTAAAAAATAATGCGCTTTCATAAAAGAATTGAAGTTGGATTTGTATATACATGTTATGAGTTTATTGTAATCATGTATATACAAGTTGTCAAGAAAATATTAAAAGGTGCCTGTCACGCCCCGAAAAATGTCGACTCCCGACATTTTTCGGGGCGTGACAGGCACTTCGTGTGTTAATAAAAAACTAGTGCAAAGCCTATTCAATTCAGATAAAATGGAGAACATATATATGTACATGCCCAATAAAGATAAAGAGAGGTACTCCTATGAAAACGGCAATTGTTACGGATAGTACAGCGTATATTCCGAAAGAATTGCGTGAACAGTTCGATATACATATGATCTCCCTGAATGTCGTGATGGGAGGAGAGTCCTACCGGGAGGAAGTCGATCTGCATGCAGAGGATTTTTTCCAGGAGGTCAAGAAAGAGAACAAGCTGCCAACCACATCCCAGCCTGCCATCGGGGATTTCGTTGATCTTTTTGAAAAATTAAGCGCGAATTATGATGCAGTCATCAGCATCCATTTATCCAGCGGGATCAGCGGCACCTATCAAGGAGCGTTAACTGCAGGAGAGATGGTCGAAGGAATCGAAGTCTACGCGTTTGATTCGGAAATTAGCTGCATGGCTCAAGGATTCTATGTCCTGGAGGCAGCCAAAATGGCAAAGCAAGGGGAGCTGCCAACTGTCATCATCGACCGTTTGAATGAAATGAAGAAAACGCTCCGTGCCTACTTCATGGTGGATGATCTTGCACATCTTCAGCGCGGCGGAAGGCTTTCCGGCGCCCAGGCATTTATCGGAAGCCTGCTTCAAGTGAAGCCGCTCTTGCATTTCCAGGACAAAGTCATCGTTCCTTTTGAGAAAATCCGGACACGGAAAAAAGCGATGAAGCGGATTGAGGATTTGCTTGCGGAAGACGCTAACTCAGGCAACGAGTACCAAGCCTGTATCATCCACGCGAATCGCGAAGCAGAAGCGCACGAGTGGAGAAATGAATTGAAAGACAAATTCCCAAATGTAGATTTCATGATCGGCTATTTCGGAGCCGTCATCGGGACCCATCTTGGCGAAGGCGCCATGGGCCTCACGTGGGTGAAAAAATAATCAACAGCAGCGCCAGTGCCGACCAAACCTGGCGCTTATTTTTAAGAAAGAGAGATGATATATTGAGATTCATTGTCCACAATGAAACATTAATCCCCGAGCCGCTTGCCCCAAAGGAATTCGCAAATGAATTAAAACCCATCACACACTATAATGACCTCCCTCAAAAACCCCATCAGCCATACCATTTTTCAAAAGAACTCCAGAACCTCCTGACGGGAAAAGCCCTCCTCCTTGATGAAATCCCATTTCCAATCAAACTTCTTCACGACCATTACCTTCACGGCTATATCTCCTATCAAAATGGAATCGAAAACGGTGTATGCCAGCGATGCGGCACAAGCAAATCCCATCTGATCACTAACATGCCATGCGCTCGCTGCCATCATACATGCCGCTACTGCCGGAACTGCATCATGATGGGACGGGTGTCTGAATGCACCCCGCTCATAACATGGACCGGACCTCCCCCGGAGCAGCAATCCGAAAACATTCTCCAATGGGAAGGACACCTCTCACCCGGGCAGGAGGAGGCTTCCGACAAACTCATCCATGCTATACAAACAAAAACAGATCTTCTCGTCTGGGCCGTATGCGGAGCGGGAAAGACGGAAGTTCTATTCGCTGGAATTGAAGAAGCCATCAGAACAGGAAAGCGTGTCTGCATCGCAAGCCCGCGAACCGACGTCATCCACGAATTGACGCCTCGCCTGCAGCAAGCATTTCCGGATGTCCCAGTCGTCTCTCTCTACGGGGGAAGTGAACAGAAATGGGACTACTCTCCCCTTACCATCGCCACCACCCACCAGCTGCTCCGGTTCCAATCTGCTTTTGACGTCATGATCATTGATGAAGTGGATGCTTTTCCTTTCAGTATGGATGCTGCTCTGAAATTCGCAGCTTCCAAAGCACAAAAACCCGACTCCAGCACAATCTACCTCACTGCAACGCCAAACCGCAGACTTCAGCAGCAAGCTAATTTAGGAAAGCTTCCATTTGTAAGAATCCCCGTCCGATACCACGGTCATCCGCTTCCCGTTCCAGTTTTTAAATGGGGGACCGATTGGCAGAAGAAGTTCGCCAAAGGAAAAATCCCATTGCCATTAAGAACATGGACAGAAAAAAGGCTCCAAAGCAACACACAGGCTTTCATTTTCTTCCCCCATATCGAAACAATGCAAAAGGCACTGCCTTTATTTCAAAAGCTAAATCCTTTTATAGAATCTGTACATGCTGAAGATCCAGAGCGAAAAGAAAAGGTCCAAAAAATGAGAAATGGAGAAATTCCAATTCTCTTGACGACCACCATCCTGGAAAGGGGAGTGACGATCCCGGGACTTGATGTGTCAGTCATCGGAACGGATGATCCAACATTTAAAGAAGCAGCGCTCGTCCAAATCTCCGGTCGGGTTGGAAGAAGTGCTTCACAACCAGTAGGAAACATTACGTTTTATCACTTCGGGAGGACATACGCCATGGAAAAAGCCAAACTTCATATTTTAAAAATGAACAAAGAAGCGAAAAAGAGGGGGTGGCTCAAAGGATGAGCGGACATTGTCTGTACTGTCATGAACCTGTCTACCCTACATTCAACTGGACAGCTATGATCAGAGGCTGCGACATCGAACCTTTTTGCGATTCCTGCCAGGAGGAACTTCGATTAATAGAAGGGGAGAGATGCAGGACCTGCTCGCGTCCTCAAAAGGAAAGCGGCATTTGTCAGGACTGCATCGAATGGGAAGAAGGGGAATGGAGCGGAGCCCTCAGCCAAAATCACTCGTTTTATGTGTACAATGATTTTTTCAAAGAGGTCCTGGCTAAGTATAAATATCGGGGAGATTACTTGATATCAAAGGCTTTTTCAAATTTAATCAAACGTTTGATTAAGAAAGAAAAGCCTGATTTCATCGCTCCTATTCCACTTAGTGCAGAGAGGCTGTATGAGAGGGGGTTCAATCAATCGGAGGCACTCATTATAGAAGCAGGATTCCAACCGACACATCTCCTTGAAAGAACCCACTCCGAAAAACAATCAAAAAAGTCCCGGAGACAAAGACTTGAAGCAGAACAGGTTTTTCGGCTGAATTCAGATTGGGACATTAACTTTGAAAACAAATCCATCCTCCTCATCGATGACATCTACACAACTGGCACTACTCTCCGCCATGCAGCAAAAGTATTAAAAGACAATGGTGCGAAAAATGTTTCTTCCATAACAATGGCGAGAAGCATTTAACAGTCATCAAAACCTGCCGATAATAAGGATAGAAAGAAATGCAGGGAGAGATGACAGATGGCAGAAATAACGAACTGTCCTACATGTAATAGCATTTTTGCGAAAAATGCATTCCGCGACGTATGCGATAAGTGCTTCAAAGAAGAAGAAAAACAATACGATACGGTCTATGGTTTTTTGAGAAAGCGTGAAAACCGGGCAGCAACCATCCCGACAATTGTCGCACAGACCGGTGTACCGGAAGATTTAATTCATAAATTTGTGCGGAAAGGCAGATTCAATATCGCTCATTTCCCAAACCTAGGCTATCCGTGCGACAAATGCGGAACGATTATCAAGCAAGGGAAAATTTGCGAAAACTGTTCTTCTTCATTGAGGGCGGATTTACAAAGCTTCCAAAATGAACAGAAGCGTGCGGCTGAAATCAGGGAAAAAGAAAAAGCTACGTATTACTCAAATAAAGACTAAGATAAAAGGCTCGTTTATGGGCCTTTTTTATTGGAAAAAGATTAGTATCAACGAACTATAGATATACACTAAACAAATATAAAAATCTTCCGATATAATGTATATAAGAAATGTGTGCGGAGAAAAGAGAGGTGTTAAATATGAAGATCAACCCATTTAATAATTCTGGAATCAACCCTTACAAAAAGCAGGCGGAGAAATATGAAAAGACTGCCCAGACAAGAGGGATGGGCAACGACAAAGTGGAGATTTCTACTGCCGCAAAGGAAATGCAGCAGTCTTCCCAGCTAATCAAAGAGCGCCAGGCAAAAGTGGAAGAATTGAAGCAGAAAGTGGACAGCGGCGAATATAAAGTTGATCCAAAAGAGACGGCAAAGGCAATGTTGAAGTTTTTTCAAAAATAAAAACCAACACACACGGATGGATTTAAGAGCTCAAGGATGAGCGCAGATGGAAGAATCCCTAAAAAGTGTGGAGCGTGAACAGACATGCAAGTGACAAACGAACAGAAATTGATGAACTTCGCCCCTTCAGATAAGGCAATCACGTTGAAGGAAGGGGATATTTATCATGCCGTCATAAAGGAGAAACTCCCGAATGATGAGGCAATCCTCCAAATAAAGAATCAGGATATCAAAGTGAAATTTGAATATCCTTCATCAGCCCAAGGCAAAACGATGATTCAGATCGTTGACGCCAATCAATCCCCGCCTATAGTGAAGAGTGCTTCATCTGCAGATGATGGAAAAGGAACCGGTCAAAAAGCTGAGCTGGATAAGACCCTTCTCCAACTTAATGACGGAAAGCCTGTATCAGATGGAATTAAATCAGCAGCTGCCATCCTTCAACAAAAAGGCGTCCCGCTCACAAAACAAACCTTTCAGGATTTGAAAAATTTCATTGAATCCGAGCCAGGAACCCTCAATCAAAAACTCGAAACCATTGCCGTTATGGCGAAAAAAGGATTGGATTTCACTCCGACCCAAATGAAGTCCGTCCATGAAGCACTTTTTGGTTCATCGTATGGCAAAGAATTGGCGCACCTTGCCAAAGAAATCGACGGCCAGTTTTCATTCACGGAAGTGGAAGGAACCCCTTATGGAAAACCTGCAGGAGATGTGATAAAAGCAGCGATGGATGCAATTAAGCATGGTGACCTGGCTAAAGCCATCGCCATGCTAAAGGACGAGCTAAGCAAAGATCCTTCTCTTTCTGGAATCAAGAAGAGTCTTACACAAAGTGAGCAGCTGCTTCGCTTGGCTGAGAGCAAAAATAACGAAGACAGCCAAAAACTCCTTAAGCTTGCAGCTAATCTTCTTCTCTCAACATTGAAGCAAGAAGGATCTGTTCAAACATCGCAGAATCCTGCCCTGGCAGAAGACAATCGATTAAGCGATATCGCAAAACTGATGAAGTCTATTCAAAAAGACCCGGATCTATCAAAGATTCTTCAAAACTTGAATGCATTGGCAGAGAACCTTTCAGATGAACAGTCGGCAGTTATCCAAAATGCAGTCCAGAAGGCCGGCGATTTTTCTTCTATTGGTAAAGAAATGGCCGCCCGCCAGGAACTTATGAATGTCTTGAAAAGAATAGAGAGAGAAATTAAGCAGTCTCAGCCTATTCAGGACAACACGCAGACTCAAGATGCCTATCAGCTTAATGACGATTTGTTTGCTTCCATCCCGTTTCAATCGAAGGATTTAATTGTAAGTAAGATTACGCTAAAGCTTTCACAAGCTGCGATCGATTTTAAAGCATTTAAACAGGACGTTACTCGAAACTTGCAGACAGTGGAGCAGAGCATCGGGAAAACTTCCGCGAAGCCATTACTCGAAGCAACGATTAAACAGCTGGACCAGACCATTTTAAAGAGCGACTTCATGCTTTATACCGATATGAAGACAGAGAAGAAACTCATGACGGCCAGTACTCAGCTTGCTCAAGCAAAAAATCTTCTTTCAGAAGGGGACTATCCGGAAGCGAAAAAGATTGTTTCCGAAATTAAAACGATGATTGATAAAATCATGTTCAAACCATCCGACACCCGGGTTCAGCATTTTGTGTCTAAAGAATTGACTCAGCTTGAAGGAGCATCTCCGGAAAAACAGCTGCTGCAGCAATTTGATCAAGCCCAGGCAGGTTTCAAACAGCAGCCGACAGCCCGCGGAGCATTCGAATATATGAAGCAGATGGGATTGACCCATGACACGGACCAAGCTCATGCACTTGTCCAGAATTCTAAGAATGACAGCACCTTGGACTCCAATATGAAGAATATCTTAATGAAGCTGCAAAACGAAGCGGATGGCGTCTCCCAATCTTCGTTGAAGGTTGATGGATTAATGCAGAATCTGACTGGCCAGCAGCTCCTGAGCAAGAATGACCCATCCGGGCTGCAGAGCATGATGTTCTCCTTGCCGCTAGTGCTGAAAGACCAAGTGGAAAACGTAAAGGTGTTTATCAACTCCAATAACAGTTCACAAAAAATCGATTGGGAGAACTGTAGCCTCTTCTTTTTACTGGAAACGAAGAAGCTTGGGGATCTGGGAATTTCTCTAAAAACAACGAACCGCAATCTTTCTATCAATATTAAAAATGATAGGCCAGGCTTCAAAGATAAAATGACTCCGCTGACGGATATCGCTAAGGAACGACTTGAGGAAATTGGATATGGAATTGGCAGCATCCAGTTTTCATCATTACATACCGCTCCAACAAAAGAGCAACCAAAAGTCGAGAAGCAGCCTATCCAGAATCCTGTTTTTACAGAGAAAGGATACGATTTTTCGATATGATGCCGCATTATTTTAATCAGAAAAACAAAAGAGCCATGAACGGGTCAACTGCTGCAGTCCTCCGCTACGACGAGGGTGAAGGCGGGTCACCGAGTGTTGTCGCACAGGGCTCCGGACTCCTGGCAGCGAAAATTATTGAACTGGCTAAACAGCACAACATCCAGATGCAAGAGGATGAGAGTTTGGTCAAACATTTGCTGGACATCGACCTCGGAGATAATATACCTCCTCAGCTGTATTCGGTCATAGCAGAAATTTTGCTGCTGATCGAGGAAATGGAAAAATCGTATTAACAACATCCTTTTTGATCCGATAAAACAAATAGTGGGAGGATTTAAACATGGACTTTATAACAAAAGAATTGATTTACCAGAAGTCATCCCAGGAAATCACGTCGCTATTATATGAAGCGGCCATTGATGATTTAACGAATGCAATTGATGATATACATCAAAAAAAATATATCGACTCTAACATTAAACTGAAAAATGTTAATGATATTTTACAGCGACTCGGGGTTGGTTTGAATTACGACGCGGGAATCATTGCGGATCAGCTCGACGCCCTTTATAACTATATGGCGGATCGGGTCATTGAAGGGAATCTGCGGAAAGACCCAGCAATTTTAAGAGAAGTGCTCGAAATTCTAACAAGGATTTCAGACGCATGGAACACTGCACTTAAAGAAAAGCCCAACACAAAAGCTGACTTGAAGAGACAGAAAACCAATGCCTACGAAAAGCATGTTTTAGTATACGAGCGCGACGAGAATACGGTAGAAGAGGGGAAATAACAGATGAGAATCAACCATAATATCCAAGCATTGAATGCATACCGAAACCTATCCCAAACGATGTCCAATACATCAAAAAATCTTGAGAAGCTTTCTTCCGGCCTTCGCATCAATCGTGCAGCAGATGACGCAGCAGGTCTGGCAATCTCTGAAAAAATGCGCTCCCAGATCCGCGGCCTGGACATGGCCGAGCGAAATGCCCTGGATGGGATTTCTCTCATCCAAACCGGCGAGGGTGCTTTGAATGAAACACATAGTATCCTTCAGCGTATGCGTGAATTATCGGTGCAGGCTTCAAACGGAACGTTGACAGATGAAGACCGTGGCGCTATTCAAAAAGAAATGGACCAGCTTACATTCGAAGTTGATCGTATTGCGGATACTACACAGTTTAACCAAAAGAAGCTGTTGAGCGGTGATCCTGCTACTCCTGGTGCTGATTTAAGTGTATCCCTGCAAATTGGAGCCAACGAATCAGAAACGATGGAGTTTAAATTAAGTGTAATGGACGCTGAGAAACTTGGAATGGCAACAGATGATTTATACAACCCAATAACGACTGCTGGACAAAAGGCGAAGCATGGCGTATATGTGAGTACAGCAGATGCTGCAAGCGTTGCAATCACAAAGATTGACAATGCAATTCAAAAGGTATCGGATGAGCGAAGCAAACTTGGTGCCATTCAAAACCGTCTGGAGCATACAGTTACAAACATTCAAACAGCCAATGAAAACCTGACATCTGCTGAGTCGCGTATCCGTGATGTAGATATGGCAAAAGAAATGTCCGAGTTCACTAAGAACAATATCTTGAACCAAGCAGGACAAGCTATGCTTGCGCAAGCGAACCAGCTTCCACAAGGAGTTCTTCAGCTTTTGAAATAATATAAGCGAGGAGATATCAATCTTTTGACATCTCCTCTTTTTTCTTCCATTTACATGATTTAGAATAGTAGTAATTGAAGAAATTAATAGAACGGGTGAACAAACATGGAAGTTCAAAAAGTAGGGAAAGCCGGCATACAGCGAATGTCCAAAAAAGAACAGGTGGCTTCAGAATCTGTTTCCTTTTCAGAAGTGATGGCCAATAAACGTGGCAACGGACTCTATGAACGATTTGCCAAACTGGCATCAGAAATTGAGGATCAAGGAAAAGTATTGGCGGAATCGAGGACAGTTGACGACCTTCGCAAATACAAGAAAATGGTGAAATCCTTCTTGGAGGATGCAGTAAAGAATGGCATGCAGCTTGAGGAGCAGCGCGGGTTTAACCGCAGAGGACGCACGAAAATCTATAAGATTGTGAAAGAAGTAGATTCCAAGCTGATGGACCTCACAAAGGATGTACTCAATAAGGAGAAAAAAGGACTTGATATCCTTAACCGCGTAGGAGAAATCCAAGGCATGTTGATCAATGTTTATACGTAAATAGTCCTATATTCATTTCCTTCATAAAAAACTCAGTATTATTGCCGATATAACAAATAGAACAGCAGGAGGATTTTCAATGTCAATCCAACTTTCAATCATTGAATTTATGGAAAAGTTAATCAAGCTTCATGGCAGTCTCCATCAACTGGCAAAGAAAAAAACGGATGTGATCAAGGTTGGGGACATTGAGACTCTAACACAGCTGATGAAGGACGAACAAAAGCATGTGAAAGCGATAGAAATGCTGAACGGGAAGCTGGTGGATATCTGCGAGGAAGCCGCACCGGGTAGAACCCTCACTGAAATCATAAATTCGCTTGATGAAAAAGATCGTAGTCAGTTAATCGAACTGCAAAAACAATTAACTGGTGAAGCTCAGAAACTAAAAGACGTAAATGACTTAAATCAGGAGCTCTTAGAGCAGTCTCTTCAATATATTTGGCTCAACCTCGATTTATTTAGCGGGGATATACTATCTCCACAATATTCTAAGTCTCTAACGGATCAAGAAGAATCGCCTTCTGCATCTATATTCGAATCAAAAGCATAATGGAGGTCTACCGATGACATCTACTTTTCATGGTCTTGAAACGGCTAGGCGCGGTCTGGTCACACAGCAAAATGCCCTCTACGTCACAGGACATAATATATCGAATGCAAATACCCCAGGGTTTTCCCGTCAACGTGTCAACTTTGTCCAAACGGAACCATATCCGGCCGCAGCCTTGAACAGGCCGCAGATTCCGGGACAGATGGGAACAGGTGTTGAAGCCGGTTCAATACAACGGGTGAGAGAAAGCTTCCTCGACTACCAATATCAGGGGGAAAACAATAAACTTGGCTATTGGTCATCCCGTGCCACTTCTTTAAGCAAAATGGAAAGCATCATGAATGAGCCGAGTGAAGATGGGTTGTCTGCCGTTATGGGGCAATTCTGGCAGTCGCTGCAGGACTTAAGCGTCTATCCGGAAAACCAAGGGACGCGCTCTGTTGTGCTCGAACGTGGACAGGCAGTGGTGGATACCTTCCATTATCTTCACGATTCCCTTACTTCTATTAAAGATGATCTAGGAAATGAAGTTAGCGTAGGTCTTCGTGACGTTAACTCAATTTTGAAAAAAATCGGGGATATCAATGAATCGATTGCATCCGTTGAACCGCATGGCTATTTGCCAAACGACTTATACGATGAGCGCGACAACCTTGTTGATCAGCTTTCCGAATACGTCAATATCAAAGTGGAAAAAGTCACTTCTGGAGGAAACTCCTTAGACATAGCAGAAGGAAAATACAACATTAAACTGCTGGATGCTTCCGGAAAAGATACTGGAGTATTCCTTGTAAATGGCGCTGACTATTCGCAAATGGGCTTCCAGGGTGGAGACGACAAGATTTCATTTGATCCCAACGGCAGCATTGGAAAAGGAGACCTGAAACTTTTCAATGAAACAGGTGAAGTCAAGTTGAAGGACCTCTCCTTGGTGGATGACAATGGAGCGATGAATTTCTCACAAGGAAAGCTCCGCGGTCTTATTGAATCCTATGGATACAAAACGTATGATGCCAGTGGAACGGAAAAAGGTGAAAAAGGGATTTACCCAGATATGCTGGATAACCTTGATAAATTAGCTTTCACTTTCGGCAATGTGTTCAATGCAGTGCAAAAAGAAGGCTATGGATTACCGGGAACGACCAAAGCGGATAGCTTCTTTGATCTCGGAAGCCTAACCATAAGTAATTACAAGGGTGCTTCTTCTACCATTCAAATGGAAAAAATCCTGCCTGAACAAATTGCGGCTTCCACTATTGAAGACAACGCGGGTGATGGAACGAATGCCATCAACTTAAGTAACATCCAAGGCTGGGAGCTTTCTTCAGCAACACCAAAAGAGTTAGAAGGATTAAGCGTAACACTTAATCTCCCCTCATTAAGTGCAATCGGAAACGGTACGATGAAGTCATTCTACGAAGGAATGATCGGAAAGCTTGGAGTCGATGCCCAGCAGGCAAACCGTCTTCAAAGCAATAGCCAGACGCTTCGCCAATCTGTGGGTGAAAACCGGCAGTCCGTCAGCTCAGTTTCCCTGGATGAAGAAATGACTAACATGATTAAATTTCAAGCGGCCTACAATGCCGCTGCAAGAAATATTACCATGATCGATGAAATGCTCGATAAAATCATCAACGGCTTGGGAACAGGCGGAAGATAGGAGGTTGAATAAGTAATGCGAATTACACAAAATATGCTTGCTACTAACATGCTAAAGAATTTGACGAATAGCTACAACAAAATGGGAACGCTCCAAGATCAACTGGCGACAGGCAAGAAAATCAACCGGCCTTCCGATGACCCGGTTGTTGCCATGAAAGGGGTCTCCTACCGGGATAGCCTTATGCAAATCGACCAGTTTAAGAGAAACTTTGGGGAAGCTTATAACTGGGTGGAGAATTCTGACACTACCCTGGATAAAACGACACAAGCTCTTCAGCGTATTCGAGAGCTTGCGGTACAAGCATCCAATGATACATATGATGTCACTCAGAGAGACGCTATTAAACAAGAAGTTGTACAGCTTAAGGAGCAGCTTGTTCAGCTTGGCAACACCAAGTTTGGAGAGAAATATCTTTTCAATGGGACGGATACCTTATCCCAGCCGATTGATTTGACATCCACTCCGCCAAAAGTTTCAACGAACACCAATCCGGTCAAGCTTGAGCTTTCTAAAGGCGTATATATCCAAGTGAATGCAGACCCGACCAAAGTATTTACGCTGGACAACTCAACGAATCCTCCATCCGGATTATTTGGCGATATTGATCAGCTGATCACGAAGTTGTCTGATCCGAACTCAACGGGCGATGACATCAATGATTCATTGAAGCAACTGGACGGCCATATCCAAAATGTCACTTACGCCCGTTCGGAACTTGGCGCGAGAATGAACCGCGTTGAATTAATGGAAAACCGCATCGACGAGCAGCAAGTCATTGCTAACAAAGTCCTCTCTGATAATGAAGATGCGGACATGGAAAAGGTCATCACAGATTTGAAAACGCAAGAAAGTGTCATGCGGGCAGCCATGGGAGTCGGTGCACGGATAATTCAACCGAGTTTGATGGACTTTTTAAGATAAGCTATTCCTTTGTGAATGGCTTTTCCTATTTGAGGTGATAAAAATGAACATACCCCAAATCAGAATACAATCGCAATCAGCAAAAATCGGTATGGAAACAGCGGTTCCAGTACAGACGATTGAACAGCCCCATGCCCAGATGCAGCTTCACCAGGAAAATGCCCATATCACTATGGAAACTACGAAGCCGCAGCTTACGATTGACCAGTCGCAGGCATGGGCGGATATGAACCTGAAAAGTGTATTTCGGATGAATGCCGAAGCGGCACAGCAAAGTGAACAGGAGTGGTTCCAGGAGATGGCGGAAAGCTCACAGGAAGGGGACGAGCTGATGATGATTGAACATAGAGGAAGTGTCATGGCCGCCCAGGCAGAACGACACGGCGAACTTCCAACCTATGATTTTAACATCGGATTTATCCCATCTAACTTCTCTGTGAAGGTACACTTTGAACCAGGTCGCCACAACATGGACGTCACACCACAAAAGGTCGTGAACAACACGCAAGTTCGCAAGCCATACATTGATTATCAGCGTGGAAATGTTTCCATCGGTATGAGGCAGCAGGCAGATCTGCAGATTGATTTTGTGAACCTTCAAGTATAAAGCAAAGGAATGATAGAAATGAGCATCAACACAAAATATCACGGGGAAATGGAATTTGCACCAGAAGAAATCTGGCATTTTGAGAGCGGAATCCCAGGCTTCTTGAATGAAAAGAAATTCGTTCTTCTTCCATTAGAAGACAATCCCCTTTTTCAAATCCTTCAATCCACTGAAAATAAAGACTTGGCATTCGTTTTAACCAATCCATTTTACTTTGATAAAAACTATGATTTTAAAATTGACGAGGGTACGCTTGAACAGCTGTCTCTTCAAAATGAGAAAGACGTTGCCGTTATGGTAATCGTGACTGTTAAGGATCCATTCGAAAATAGCACTGCCAACCTTCAAGCACCGGTCATCTTCAACCTATCAAACCAAAAAGCGAAGCAGATGATTCTTACACAGATAGAATATAAGACACGAGAACTCATCTTTCAACAGCTTCCAGTTTCAAAGGGGTGACGAAAAATGCTAGTGCTGACGAGAAAAAACGGGGAAAGCATCCAAATCGGGGATGACATCGAAATCATCGTGATTGGAATCAAAGGCGATCAAGTGAAAATAGGCATCAATGCCCCGAAGCATGTCGAAGTACATAGGAAAGAAATCTACTTGGAAATCGGACAGGAAAACGAACAGGCATCCACTGGACTGGCTAATCTACTAAACATTTTGCCAAAAAATGAAAAATAAATAAAAATTTCGCAAAAACTATTAAAGACTCTCGAACCATGTCGATATAACTAATGTAAGGAAATTCAACGGACGGCCGCCGTTGAATCTCTGAAAATTCAAACGGTTCACAAGGATGTGAGCCATACATTCAAGGAGGAAATAGTAATGAGAATCAATCATAATATTGCAGCGCTTAATACTTATCGTCAGCTAACAGCTGCTTCAAGTGCACAAGGAAAGTCAATGGAAAAATTATCATCTGGATTACGTATTAACAAAGCAGGTGATGATGCTGCTGGGCTTGCAATTTCTGAAAAAATGCGTGGTCAAATCCGAGGGTTAGACCAAGCTGCTCGTAATTCACAAGATGGCATCTCTATGATTCAAACCGCTGAAGGAGCTCTAAACGAAACACATAGTATCCTTCAACGTATGCGTGAGTTATCAGTACAAGCTTCAAATGATACAAATACTACAGATGACCGCAAACAAATTCAAGAAGAAGTTAATCAGTTAAGTTCTGAGATTAATAGAATTGGGAATACTACAGAATTTAATACTCAAAGTTTATTAAAAGGCGGAAGTACACCTGCTGCCGTATCTGGAACAACTTATGGTGCAACTGGATTAACAGACCTTAAAATTAATGCATCTTCCAATTTAGGTTCTGGGAGCTATACTCTTGATATAACTTCGGGGAAAAATACTTCAAGTTTATCAGGCGGAGATGCTTCTGCAGTAAATATTACTTCTGGTTCAAGTTTAGCTGATGGTAGCTATAAAATTAAAACTACATTTGATGGTACTGCAGGTGGATTAAGTGCTGGTAGTACCGGAGTAACTTCTGTAACTTATAATGGGACAGATAATAGTGCAATTGCAGATGACTATAAGATTGAAGTTACAGGGGCAAGTGGAAACTGGACAGTAACAATTAAAGATTCTACCGGTACAAATACAATTGCCACACAATCTGGCATTGGGGACAATGGTGGAACTGTTGGTGATTTTACAATTAATGCAACGTCCTCATTAGCAGCTGCTAATGATGGCACCTTCGATGTTACAGGTAACGGATGGGAAGCTAGTTTATTAGAAAATGATGGGTCAACTCCTGTAGCAGGCACATCATCCGTTCAAATTGACCCAAGTGATACTAGTATTGATTTAGGTGCAGGGGTAAGTGCGGACTTTGGCGCATCTCTGACTAATAATAACGTTTCTTCATTTACTGTTGGAACTGGTTATACAGCAGCCTTGAAAGATAGTACTGGTACTACACTTGGGACTAATGCCTTAAATACTAGTCAAAATGATCAAGTTTTATTTGGTGGTCTTTCTATTGATACACCAGCTTCATTAACAACAGGTACAGTCTCCTTTAGTGTTCAAGAGAAAGGTGATTTCAACGCTAATTTCCAAATTGGAGCAAATGCTGGTCAATCATTAACCATTGATGTTAATGATATGCGTTCAGCTGCTTTAAATATCACAGGAGCTGCTACTGGGACAGTAACTGCTAGTGATGGAAAGGTAGCATCTTTCGTAAAAACAGCAAATGTAACAGATGGAACAAATAATGCTGAAGTAGAATTCGCACTTGACCTTTCATCTTCTACAAAAGCATCAGCCGCAATCTCTGTAATCAATGATGCGATTAACAATGTTTCTTCTGAACGTTCTAAACTTGGCGCATTCCAAAACCGTTTAGAGCATACTATTAACAATTTAGGTACATCTTCTGAAAACTTAACAGCAGCTGAGTCTCGCATTCGTGACGTAGACATGGCAAAAGAAATGATGGAACAAACTAAAAACTCTATTCTTTCTCAAGCTGCTCAAGCTATGTTGGCTCAAGCTAACCAACAGCCACAAGGTGTTCTTCAATTGTTACGTTAATTTTTCAAAGAAAGAGGATTCCATTTCATATTGGAATTCTCTTTTTTCTTTTAAACTTCTACTATTTCTCCCCTTAACTCTTCCAATAATTATCCGATATAGTTAATAGAACAATTGAATAAAGGAGAATTATTACTATGATTGAACGGGTGCAAGGGCAAACGCCTACTTTATTAACTAATTCAGGAACAGTTCAAAAAGAGCCTACAGAATCCAAGTCATCCGAACTAGTTCAATCACAAAAGCAAGAAGAGAAACAGCAAGTCACGAAAGAGAAGCTGGAAAAGATCACAAATAGTATGAACGACTTTGTCGCGGCTTCCAACACGCATTTAAAGTTCGAGTTTCACGATAAATTAAAAGAGTACTATGTAACGATTGTAGATGACAAGACACAGGAAGTGGTCAAGGAGATTCCAGCTAAAAAAATGCTGGATATGTATGCAGCTATGACGGAATTTCTTGGGTTGATGGTAGATAAAAAGATATAAAGGAGCTGTTTTCACATGAGTACAATGCGAATCAGCGGATTAGCAAGCGGAATGGATATTGATCAAATGGTTAAAGATTTGATGAAAGCTGAAAAAATGCCGCTTGATAAAATGAATCAAAAGAAACAGTATATGGAATGGCAACGTGATGATTACCGGGAAGTAAATAAGTCTCTTTTTGATTTTAATAATCTAATTTTTGATGGAGTTATGAAGCAAAGTACATATATACAAAAAACAATAAATACTTCTAATGATAGTGTTGCATCCATTCGTAATTTAAGTTCTACAAGTGACTTTTCCGGAACGTTATATGTAGACACCTTGGCTGGTGCAGCAACTATGCGGAGCAATGCACTGATTCAAGATTCAGCAAATAAGCCGATTGATCCAACCAAAAAACTTTCAGAGTATGGTTTTACATCAAAACAGACTATTAAGATAGATGCTATTAATAAGGATGGTAAATTGGATACAGCAAGTTTAAACCTCGTTTTTGATCCAAATGAAGAGTCTTTGAATAGTGTTTTAGAAAAAATAAACAAGCAATTTGACGTAAATATGTTTTATGATAGCGCTACTCAGAGTGTGGCAGTTACAGCGAAAAATACAGGAAATGCTAAAGACCCTTCCAGTGGTGCAAATGTGGCGGAAATCAAATTAACTGATTCAGCAGACTCATTTCTATCAGGATTTTTGCATTTGGATTCGGATAATGATGTTGCTAGTGGAAAGCAGGATGCCAAATTGGTTAGTTATGGTCAAGCTGGCAAAGATGCTTCCTTTACTTATAATGGATTGCCGACCACAAGATCAACAAATACTTTCACGATAAATGGAGTAGAGTTTACATTAAAAAAGGAAAAAGCCTCTACAACATTTTCCTCTTCACCAGATGTGGATAAAATACTCGACTCAATTACAAAGTTTGTTGACGAATACAACAAGCTGATTGAAAATGTGAACGGACAACTGGATGAAAAGCGCTACCGTGACTATAAGCCGCTTACTTCTGAACAAAGAGAAGCAATGTCTGATAAAGAAGCAGAACTATGGGATGAGAAGGCTAAAAGCGGAACGCTAAGAGGAGACTCTGTTCTTTCCAGCGGGTTAAACCAAATGCGTAATGATTTTTACTCTCCTGTCAGCGGAATAACTGGTTTTGATCAGCTAGCAAAAATCGGGATCACAACCTCCAGCAATTTTATGGATAAAGGGAAATTGATTATTGATCCCGATAAACTGAAAGAGGCTATTTCAAGTGATCCTAATGGCATTTATCAGTTATTTGCAAAAGATGGTACAACGACAGCAGAAAAAGGAATCGCACGCAGACTTCGTGATACCATTCAAAAAACCATGGATGGAATTGAACAAAAAGCTGGGAAGGCTTCCAGTACAAATAATACCTTTACAATTGGACGAGATTTGAACAGTTTAAATGATCAAATTGACCGTTTCAATGATCGCCTTTCACAAGTGGAAGACCGCTACTACCGACAGTTCACTGCTATGGAACAGGCGATTCAGAAATCGAACCAGCAGGCTACTTACTTGATGCAGCAGTTCGGTGGTGGACAGTAATTTGGGTAATACAGAAGGAGTGCAATGATGGCTATCAATAACCCATATCAGACATATCAAAATAATTCCGTGAGCACGGCGTCCCCTGGAGAGCTGACACTCATGTTATACAACGGCTGCTTAAAGTTCATCAACCAGGCCAAACAAGCTATTGCCGCAAAAAATATTGAAGCACGTAACACGAGTATTTTGAAAGCGCAAAAGATCGTCCAGGAATTAATGGTGACGTTGAATATGGATCTGGCAGTCTCTAAAAATATGATGGCTCTCTATGATTATATGAATCGCCGTTTGATAGAAGCGAACGTAAACAGCGACATAGCTATCTTGGAAGAAGTAGAAGGTATGGTCACAGAGTTCCGAGACACGTGGAAACAGGTAATCCAATTGAATCGTCAGCAGGTGCATGCTGGACAGGGCGGCCAAGTGTAATGAGTGCCGTCCTTCAGTGTTTTGCTGTAACAAAAAAACTTTATGATTTAACTCAGAAAGACCTTGATGCAAGTCGTGAGGAAACCATTGCTGAAGTGGAGAAGCTGCTGCTAGAGCGTGAATCTCTGCTTCCTGAAGTTGTTCCACCGTTTTCTCCAGAAGAGGAGAAGATGGGAAAGCAAATGCTCGTCTGGAACGAAGCGATCAGTGAAAAACTTTTATTAATCAAACGTTTGATTAATAAAGATATCAACGGTTTGGAAAAGAAAAAAACAACCGCTAAGCGCTATACGAATCCATACGAGAACATGAATTTTGACGGCATGTTTTACGATAAACGAAATTAGGTGGACAACATGAAAACGCTAGAATTAACAGAAGAACAATTGGAATTCTGCAAACAATATGCAGGATTGATTGAAACGGTAAGCGAAGCTTTGGATTATGTAGTTGCAAGTTTCTCTGATTTAGAGAAAACCGAGGGAGACGTCGTCCTGAACGATGTAATTCAGGCGTTCGTTCAAATAGCGCAAAGCCATGTCTCACTGGAAGTTTTATTTCAAGATGACAAAGAAGTGGCCTCAGGAATTCAATCTTTTTCAAATGTATTGAATCAGTTAGAGCCCCTTGAAGGAAAAATGGATGACCTCACTTTACGCTCAGATATCATTACGAATGGCGTCGCTCCAGCTTACCGCATTTGGAGTAGTGATATGCTATCCAAACTCAAAGCCTATATCTCAGTATGAAAGAAGCACGGGAGATGGTTCCCGTGCTTTTTACATTTTGAAACAGAAAAATCTTCCCCCAACTGCCTAATTCCGTTCCTCCAACTCTTTCACACGCTTCTCCAACTTCTTCACCTTCGATTCCGCATTCATGGCAAATGTCATCGCCACAATCGCAAATACAAATCCGATTGTCCCCATTTCATCCACACACCTTTCATAGCTTATATCTACGATTGAATACTTAAATCGTTTCATGAAAAATTCCTTTTTCCTTTAAAAAGATGGTATTCCTCGTTTTTCGTTCTGTATTTGGAAGCAGGAGAACCGTCCCTCTGCTTCGTAGCGTTTCATGTAATTTTCCTTTTGCCCACCAGCCGCTGACATATCCCAAGTTCTATGCGAATAAGGTAGCGATAGAACGAAATCCATTCGTGAAGAGGCGGAGCCATTATGGAACAATCGAAACAATCTCGCACGATCCTCGTGACCGGCGGAGCGGGATTCATCGGATCTCATTTTATCCACCATTGGCATGCGCACTATCCACATGATCACATTTTGAATGTTGATAAGCTCGGTTATGCTTCCAATTTGGACTATGTGAAAGGGTTATCCCCAGGTTCCTATACGTTTTTGCATGCGGATTTGGCGGATAAGGAGAAAATCCACAGCTTACTGAAGCAATACGAACCAGACCATATTTTTCATTTTGCAGCTGAGTCTCATGTCGATCAGTCCATTAAATCTCCCGAAGCCTTTATTTCATCCAATATTAACGGGACTTTTCATTTGCTTGAAGCTGCCCGCCATCTTTGGATCAGTCAAAATCGACTTCATGAAGCTCGTTTTGTCCACATATCAACAGATGAAGTTTACGGCAGTCTCCAGTTAGATGAACCGGTATTCACAGAGGAAACACTTATCAAACCAAATTCACCGTATTCAGCATCAAAAGCTGCGAGCGACAACCTGGTCCGGGCATACCATAAAACGTATGGACTTCAGACGCTTACTACTAGATGCAGCAATAATTTCGGGCCACATCAGCATCAGGAAAAATTGATTCCCACCATTATCCACAGAGCGATCAACCACCAGCCGATCCCGATTTACGGGGAAGGAAAGCAGATCCGCGATTGGCTGTATGTCCGTGATCACTGCCATGCAATCGACCTCGTTTTCCACAAAGGAAGACCGGGGGAAGTCTACAATATTGGAGCAACCAACGAATGGGAAAATATCGAGTTGACCCGCTATATTTGCGATCAGCTTAATGAACTCAAGCCGAGCAAAAAGTTGAAAGATTACAAGGAGCTCATTACTTTCACAGATGACCGTCCGGGACACGATTTCCGCTACGGAATGGATGCATCTAAAGCCTCGACAGAATTAAATTGGAAACCGCGCTTTTCCTTTAAGGAAGCGATGAAAACAACCATAGATTGGTACTTGGCAAAGTATGAAGACGAAAGGGAGATCGATTCGTGAAAAAGAAGAAGCTGCTTATTTATGGGTCACAGGATTTTGGTTGGACCGTCCGTCAGATTGCACTCGATTCCGGCTACACCATTGCAGGGTTCATTGACGATATCCACCCGGGAGATGGGGTGCTTGGGGATTTTTCCAAAGTGAAAGAATCTCATTCACCAGAAGAATATGAAGTCGCTATGGCCATTGGATACGGAAACTTGAAAGCCCGCTCGAAAGTGTTGGAGCGGGTGAAGGAATATGGCTATACGCTTGCTGCCCTTATTCATCCAAAGGCTTATGTGTGTTCGACTGCCACAATTGAAGACGGCGCGATCATCATGAACAATGCTGTCATTGATATGCGGACGCGGATTGGAGAAGGGGCTGTCGTTTGGCCAGGTGTTGTCGTGAACCATGACTCTGTAGTGGAGGGCAACACGTTCATTTCCCCGAACGCCACGATCTGCGGCCACTGCATCATCGGGAGGAACTGTTTTGTGGGTGCCGGATCGGTTGTGGCTGACCACCGAATTGTGCCTCCGGAGAGCTTTGTGAAAGCCGGGAGTGTGTTTGTATAGGAGGTATCTTAATGAAGAAAGCGGCGATCATCCAGTCGAATTACATCCCATGGAAAGGCTACTTTGACATTATCCATGACGTGGACGTGTTTGTGTTTTTGGATGATGTCCAGTTTACGAAGAACGATTGGCGGAACCGCAATCAAATCAAGACCCCGAATGGCGTGAAGTGGCTGAGCATCCCGGTGGGGCAGCATATTCACCGCAATATCAATGAAGTGGAGCTGACGGATAGCAGGTGGCAGAAGAAGCATTGGGATGCTTTGAAGAACAGCTATGGGAAGGCTCCTTTTTTTCGCTTGTATGAGGATTTTTTTGAGCATGTCTATATGGAAAGAACGTGGTCATCGCTATCAGAAATCAACCAATTTTTGATTGCCCACATATCCACAAACTTCTTGCAATGCAAAACAGAATTCATCGATTCACGTCAGGTGGCGGCAGAAGGGAAGAAGCAGGATAAATTGATCGGCATATTAAAAAATCTTGGGGCTGACAGCTATCTCTCAGGGCCAGCTGCCATGTCGTACCTTAATGATGACGGTTTTACACAGGAAGGGATCAAGATTGTGTATAAAAATTACGAAGGCTATCCTGCTTATCCACAAAGTTATCCTCCATTTGCACATGGGGTCTCCATAGTAGATTTGCTTTTCCACACAGGACCGGATGCATCGTACTTCATTTGGGGATGGCGGGAAATTGGGGTGAAGGAATGAAAGGCGTCATTCTGGCCGGGGGGGACGGGCACGAGGCTGTATCCCCTGACGAAAATCACGAATAAGCATCTGCTGCCAGTGGGGAAGGAACCGATGATTTTCAATCCGATTAAGCAGTTGAAATCAGCAGGCATCAAGGAAATTTTAATCATCACAAGCATGAATCATATGGGTGAAATCGTCCGTCTGCTCGGAAGCGGCAAGGATTTTGGCTGCGATTTCACGTTTAAGGTCCAGGAAGAGGCTAAAGGCGTGGCGCATGCACTGTATTTGGCCAAAGCGTTTGCAGAAGGGGGCAAGATTGCCGTCATCCTTGGGGATAACATCGCAACGCACAGCATCAAGCCGTTCGTTGAGGAATATGAACAACAGAAAAGGGGAGCGAAAGTGCTGCTCCGGAAAGTGAGCGATCCCGAACGCTACGGCATCGCTGCTTTGGATGAAAAGAAAGTGATCGAAATCGAAGAAAAACCGAAGCAGCCGAAAAGCAGCTACGCGGTCGTCGGGATTTACATGTACGATGCTGATGTTTTTCGCTTGATTGAAGGGATTGAACCGTCTGCAAGGGGCGAGTACGAAATCACCGCTGTGAACAACATTTATATCGACAAGGGCGAACTGACCTACAACATCCTTGAAGGTGACTGGACGGATGCTGGGACATTTGCCTCGTTCCGTTATGCCAATAAGATTCTGACGAAGACGAATAACCGTATCATCGAATGAGTGGAAAGGGAAGTGATGAAGTTGCAGGCCATCCCTTTTAACGTGCCGCTCGTGACGGGCAGAGAGCGTACTTATGTAGAGCAGGTCATTTCGTCGGGGAAATTCTCCGGAGATCAGCCTTTTACAAAAAAATGCAGCGAATGGCTGGAGCAGAAACTGGGCTGCCAAAAAGCCCTGCTGACACCCTCCTGCACGCATTCACTAGAAATGGCGGCGATCCTTGCCAATATCGGGGAAGGCGACGAAGTGATTATGCCTTCCTTTACGTTTGTTTCAACGGCCAATGCTTTCGTTTTGCGGGGAGCGAAAATCGTTTTTGTTGATATCGAACCGCAAACAATGAATATCGATGCTGCCTTGATTGAAAAGGCGATTACAGAACGGACGAAAGCGATCGTCGTCGTGCATTATGGAGGGGTATCCTGTGAGATGGAGACCATCATGGCGCTTGCTTCCAGGCATTCGCTTCTCGTCATTGAAGATGCTGCTCAGGCACTTATGGCGGAGTATAAAGGGAAGCCGCTCGGAACCATCGGCGATATTGGATGTCTCAGCTTTCATGAAACGAAGAACTATCATTGCGGGGAGGGCGGTGCCTTGCTGATCAACCGTCGTGAGCTTGTCGACCGGGCGGAAATTATCCGGGAAAAAGGCACGAACCGCTCCCGATTTTTCCGCGGGCAGATTGATAAATATACATGGGTCGATATCGGTTCTTCCTATTTAATGAACGAACTGAGTGCGGCTTTTTTGTATGTGCAGCTGGAGGAAGCGGAAAAAGTGAATGAAGCGCGGAAACGCCATTGGGTGCAGTACCGGGAGGCTCTTTTGCCAATGATGGAAAAAGGGCGGCTTGAAATTGCAGAGATTCCGGAGGACTGTAGCCATAATGCGCATCTATTTTTTCTGAAGACAAAAGACCTTGAAGAAAGGTCGGACCTGATTGCTTTTTTGAAAAAGGCTGGAATTGGCGCCGTCTTTCATTATATCCCGCTTCACTCAACGGAAATCGGTAGGAGAGTCGGGCGCTTTCATGGGGAAGATCTATTTACTACGAAGGAAAGTGAGCGTCTCCTCCGGCTGCCTTTGTATTATGGATTGAAGCAAAGTGATATTGAACAGGTTGTGAAAGGAATCCGTACGTTCTATGAAAAGTAATGGGGTGTAAAAGGATGAGCAATCAAGTGCTTCTTGTCGTGAAAAAAGAAGGGGCTAAGGATGCAAGGGTGGCGGAACTCTGCCGTGAATTTAAAAAGCGTGGCTTTGAAATCCGTCATGTCTCCATGAAGAATCTCACCATCTTTTCATTGGGGGCCACCATTCAAACCATTCTGAAAAAGCAACCTTCTATAAGTAGACTCTGCCTCCTCTCAAATCACCGCAGCCTTCTTTTCAGCAGCTACCGCGCCTATAACGGGCAAATGGATGATTTCATTTACCTCCCATCCCGGGATGAGAAGGATTCTTTCAGCAGCGAGCCGGTGAAATCATTGTCCAATCTGAACGGAATCGAAAAGGAGACGCTGCATGGGAAAATCTACGTCCAAATGGGTTTTGAACAAGCTGATTTGCTATTTCCTCTGCTGTTCCTTCATCATCGGTTTGTCTATTTTACAAGGATGGAGGATTTTGACTGGGATGCTCCGATATCCGACCAATCCCCAAGCAAGGAATACAAATTAGGCAATCGGACGTTTTCTTTTAAAGGGGAAGGGGAGCAGGTGGAAACCGTTTCGATCGATCCAGTGGCATCGAAGCCGTTCGCTTTTGATCAGGACTTTTTTCAAGCCGCAGCTGCTGCCCCGCAGTGGACGGTCTACTTAATCCGGGCTGTTCTAAAAATGAGCATTCCCGCAGACATCAAAGGGAAGGCAGCGACCTCACTTTTTCATCTCCACCGTGATTCTCCTTTAAAAGAAAAGATTTTCGAGCAAATTCAGAACTATATAGAGTGGGGCAAGGATTCCTTTCCGGAGAAAGTGAATCTGCTGACGGCGAGCCTTGCGCTGAAAAAAGAAGAGGGACTTCTTCAACTCATTCTTCAGACGCTTCTTGAGGACCGGTCCTACATAGCTTTTCACTATCCTCTCCTTGCTTCAACTCTTGGGTTTGTCAGTTACCATGGTCTTCAAAAATATAAGGGGATTTATCAAGATCAAACCAGCGTCATGGCGCGGATTGTGGAATTTTACCAAGAACATGTAAGGGTTGCATCCGGTGAGAAGAAAAAAGGGAAAGTTGTGATCATCGCCGGGCAGCTTCTTACCCAACAGCATGCGCCTACTGGTGTCGTGCTGAACTATGCCAAGCAATTGAAACTGGCTCATCCAGATTTAGAAGTGAAAATATTTGTGGATGATACCTTTGTCTATAGTCCAGGAGAGGTGATGTTTTCGAATGCCTTTTCTGCGGCCGCATCAAGCCGATTTAAGGACATCCATCTTGAACTGCTGGACGGCAGCGGGATTGAGCTTATTTATTCGGATTCTTCATTGCCGAGGCTGGAACGGCTCAAAAGGGACTTGGCTTTTTTCGAGAACGAGGGACCGGAAGTGATTTGGTCAATCGGAGCGAATTTCAGCTTAGGGGGGGCCATGCTATTTCCGCATTATCCTATTTTCTCCACATCCCTTGGCGGCGCGGAGGCGCTTCCGTTTGCGCACGTTTTTTCAGGAGGGCTGGATGGAGAAACGATTGAAAAGGAATGGAACGAATTCGGAGGGGGAAGCAGGACCTATCTGCCGATTCATCATGGAATTGAGTTGAAGAAAGCAGAGAAAACAGAGTCGCGAGCCGCATATGGTTTTGCCGAAGAAGATATCGTTTTGGTGACCGTTGGGAACAGGCTCGATGCCGATCTGTCATTGGATTTTGTGGAGATAATGAAGGGGTGCTTAAAGGATAACGCTTCCGTAAAATGGTGTGTGATTGGAAAAGGTGGATTTTCGCTTATTTATGATAATTGTTCAGACTTAATTGACGCTGGACGGATTACTTTTATCGACTACCATGCGGATTTGCCTGCTTTTTATCAATTATGCGATGTGTATGTGAATCCCTTCCGCAAAGGTGGAGGAATCAGTGCGGCCATGGCGATGGATGCCGGAATTCCAGTGCTTACATTGAAGAGCAGTGCGGATGCAGCGTTTTATGTTGGAAATGATGCTGTGGAAAATGAGGAATTTTCGGTTGAACTTCATAAGTTGTGCAGCGATCATGAATATCGAATGAAGAAAGGATTAGCGATGAAAGAAGCAATCCAGAAATTTTTTGATTTCAGCCGGGCAGTGGATGACATTACGAGAGGGTTTGAAATGGCGAAAACTTCCTTTGATAGCCTGTCGACCGACAGGGGAAAATAATTTTCTGCATGCAAATAGGTCTGTAGACCCCTTGTTCCGACAAGGTTTGACGGGAAGTTTTTAAATTTGACAAAATTTTTAGAAAGTTTAAGCAGGAATATTCCGGGGAAAATCGAATACTATATACAAGCTTTAATTAAAGGAGGATTCCACATATGCTAACTTACAACATTCGAGGCGAAAACATTGAGGTTACTCCAGCAATCCGCGAGTACTTGGAAAAGAAGGTAGGAAAGCTTGAGCGCTACTTCAATGATACTCCAGATGCGAACGTACACGTAAACTTGAAAGTTTATCAGGACAAAACGGCTAAAGTAGAGGTAACGATTCCGATGCCGCATCTCGTCCTTCGCGCGGAGGAGCACAATGCTGACATGTATGCCGGAATTGACCTTATCGTTGATAAATTAGAGCGTCAAATTCGAAAACATAAAACAAAAGTAAACCGCAAATTCCGTGAAAAAGGAAGCCCAGGCGAATTCTTCGCTTCCTTGGATGATCCTTCAACCGGAGCGGTTACAGAGAAAAAAGAAGACGATCAGGACATGGAAATCGTCCGCACGAAGCAATTCGATTTGAAGCCGATGGACTCAGAAGAAGCCGTCCTTCAAATGAATCTGCTTGGCCATAGCTTCTTCATCTACACAGATGCAGAATCCAACGCTACTAACATCGTCTACAAGCGCCGCGACGGCAAATACGGTTTGATTGAAACAACATATTAATAAATGAAAAGGCGTCATCTCCGCTTGGGGATGATGCCTTTTTGAGTTGCGGAAGGAAATGCAAAACGCATTTTTCCCTCTCTATCTATTTAATTATTGAAAAATTCCTACTATTATTACTATAATGGTAGACAAGTTGTTATTTCGATAATCGAAGTATTAAAAAGGGGAGTACATACATATGAATCTGGACTTTTTATATCATCCGTACCCGTCCCAGCGGAATACGGTTTTTGCGAAGAAAGGGATGGTCGCTACTTCTCAGCCATTAGCGGCTCAGGCGGGGTTGGAAATCCTGCAAAAAGGCGGAAATGCGGTGGATGCCGCGATGGCGACGGCAGCTGCCTTAACGGTGGTCGAACCAACATCGAACGGCATCGGCGGAGACGCTTTTGCCCTTGTGTGGATGAAAGATAAACTGCATGGATTGAACGCCAGCGGACAGGCTCCGTCGTCCATTTCCATTGATGCGGTGAAAGCAAAGGGGCACGATAAAATGCCGGTCCATGGGATGATTCCCATTACGATTCCTGGTGTGCCTGCTGCTTGGGGAGAGCTCTCCAAGAAATTTGGAAAGCTGCAGTTGACAGAAGTATTGCAGCCCGCGATCCGCTATGCGGAGGAAGGATATCCGATTTCCCCAATTCTCGGGAAGTATTGGGATTATGCTTTCAGACGCTTCAAGGAAATTTTCAAAGGGGAAGAATACAAGGCATGGTTCGATACATTTGCGCCGGAAGGAAGGGCGCCGAAAATCGGTGAAGTGTGGAAATCGCCAGGACATGCGGCGACATTAAGGTCCATTGCAGAAACGAATGGAGAGAGCTTTTACAAAGGAGAGCTGGCGGAAAAAATAGATTCCTATATGCGCGAGCACGATGGATTTTTGACCAAAGAGGATCTTGCCAGCTTTGAACCTGAGTGGGTTGACCCGATTTCCGTCAATTATAAAGGATATGATGTTTGGGAAATCCCGCCGAATGGTCAGGGGATCATTGCCCTTATGGCACTGAACATCGCAAAGGGGATTGATTTTAAGGAGAAAGACAGCATTGATACATACCATAAACAAATTGAGGCGATGAAGCTTGCCTTCACAGATGGAAAGGCTCATGTGACGGATATTAAACACATGACGACGGCGGTGGAGGAATTGCTGTCGGAGGCCTACGGTGATGCGAGGCGGTCATTGATCGGGGATGAGGCAATTCTCCCGGATCCTTATACGCCTCCAAAAGGCGGAACGGTCTACTTGGCTGCTGCGGATGGAGACGGCAATATGATTTCTTATATTCAAAGCAATTACATGGGATTCGGGTCGGGGATCGTCATTCCGGGAACAGGGATTTCGCTGCAAAACCGCGGGGCTGATTTTTCGTTAGACGAATCGCATCCGAATGCATTAAAGCCAGGGAAGCGAACATACCATACTATTATACCGGGATTTTTGACCAAGGATGGAAAAGCTGTCGGGCCCTTTGGCGTCATGGGCGGATATATGCAGCCGCAGGGACATTTCCAGGTCGTCATGAACACGGTGGATTTCCATTTGAATCCGCAGGCAGCACTCGATGCACCCCGCTGGCAGTGGATGGAAGGGAAGAAAATTCTCGTTGAACCGCATTTTCCGAATCATCTGGCTCAGGGGCTTGCACGGAAAGGCCATCAGATCCAAGTTGCCACAGATACCGGCAGCTTCGGACGCGGGCAGATCATCTGGCGCGACGAGAAAACGGGCGTCCTGATCGGCGGAACGGAGTCAAGGACAGACGGCGCCATTGCGGCATGGTAAAATAGAAGGAAATTAAGCATAGAGGAATGAGGCAATGTGAAGCTTTGGAACTTGTTCCTCGCCTTTTTCAGGGTGGGGATTTTAGGATACGGAGGCGGTCCTTCCGCCATTCCGCTCGTCCATAAAGAAGTGGTCGAGAAATATAAATGGATGAGCGACGACGATTTTTCAGATGTATTGGCGCTCGGCAACGCGCTGCCAGGTCCGATTGCGACAAAACTTGCCGGCTATATAGGCTGGAGGGTAAGCGGGTGGCTTGGAATGATTGTTTCCGTTTTGGCTACAATTGTCCCGACGATCATTTTGATGATCCTGCTGCTGACAGTCCTGAATGCCTACCGCGAAAAGCCGTGGGTGCAGGGGATGTCAAAAGCGGTTGTCCCTGTAGTGGGCGTGATGCTTGCCGTCATGACATGGGATTTTATCGCGAAATCGACTTCGGGGCTGGGCAAAGTTTGGGGAATTGCCCTTCTTGTCATCAGCTTTGTGGTGCTTGAACTTATTGGCATTCATCCGGCAATCTTGATCGGGATACTGATTGCTGGTGCGCTTTTATCACCTGGGAAGCGTAAAGAAAGGAAGGTGAAGGCTTCATGATTTATTGGAAGATCTTCCTTGCCTTCTTTATTCCCGGAGTATTGGGCTACGGCGGCGGTCCGGCTTCGATTCCGCTTGTGGAAAATGAAGTCGTCGACCGCTATCACTGGCTTTCCGTCAATGAATTCAGTGAAGTGCTCGCACTCGGGAATGCACTTCCGGGTCCCATCGCCACAAAGATGTCCGGGTACATAGGCTATCAAGTGGGCGGCGTCTTCGGTGCATTTGTCGGCGTGTTTGCCACTATTGCGCCATCGTTGATTTTGATGATCGCGTTGTTGGCACTACTGATGAAATTCAAAAATTCACCGAAAGTCAAATTGCTGACCAATCTAGTAAGGCCGGCGATTGCTGTGCTGCTTGGCATCATGGCCTATGATTTTTTCAAAGATTCCTATCACGGGATCGGCTGGCTGCAGACGCTTGCGATTGTCGTAGTCAGCTTTCTGCTTCTGCAGAAATGGAAAGTGCACCCCGCCTATGTCATCGGGGCTGCACTCGTATATGGTGCCGTATTTTTAGGATGAGCTCGCCGGATGGCGGGCTTTTTTTGTTTGATTCGACAAAAACCGAGGAGATTCGGGTGGTGCCTGTCACTTGGAGTGTTACTAAGTGGGAGGGACGCGACGGTTTGCTCTCAACTTTTGGGCTGGACTGCCGCACTTTCGCGGTTAACCCCGCAACTTTCGGCGCCAACCCCAGAACATTTAAGGTTAACCCCTCAACTTTCCTCGGCAACCGCTCAACTACCAATAAAATGGAAACGACCAACTCCTTTTAATTCGACAAAAAATGGGGCGTGACTGTCACGCCCCGATTTTTGCCGAGGTCGCTGAGCCGCCATTCACCCGCGGAAGAAGCTTCCATTTGATTGGAATCTATCATTTCCTATACAATAGATTGGGATTATCAGAGACAAGTGCTATATACAACAGGAGTGAAATTTGAAATGACAGTAACTGTAGGACGTAACGAACCATGTCCGTGTGGAAGCGGAAAAAAATATAAGAAATGCTGTGAGAAGAATAATGCGATTTCCATCGAGTCGCTGGTGAATGAAGAATTGATCGGTCTTGAAGAGGAGCTTATTGAACATTTCGTTCAGTATTACCTGACTTCATTTAACCGTTTCTTTTTATATGAGAAAGCCAATTTCCCTCATCTAGCTGAGTTTGAAAATGAGCCATTTTCGATCATGGACCAAGTTTATCATTGGTACATCTTTACCCAGGAAGCACAGGATGGGAAGACTGTAGCGGAAGAGTTCATCGATCGCCGCTTGCCGACTGTTCAAAGGCAGCGCACCAAGGATGTTTTTGAATCATGGAAGGATTACACCATTGTCGTGGGAACGGTTTCTCATGGCATGGGTGAAAATCTTGAAGTGGCAGATGCGCTCACTGGTGAAACGTATTCTATCATCGAGCCTGAGCATCAATTCGATGTGGATCATACTAAAGGGCAAATGGTCATCGGAATTAAGATCGGCAAATTGTTCTTTGGCATCGACCACGATTTCCCGGTGCACCTTGCTGAAGCACAAAAAGCATGGGTTGCTGAGGATTTTGCCAACTCCGGCGAGAAGGACGAACAAGAATATTTGAAGAAAAACTTCATGAAAGTGGCAGAAGCCTTCCAGAAAATCAAGAATGAAGAAGGCGACCGTCTTGTAAAACTGACACCGGAACAAGAGGAAGTAGCGTATGAATTAGAAGCTTACTTGGACAATCTTGAGGTAAAGCCGGATGATATGGCAGTGCCTGCAGGTCTTGCTGTTTGGGAAATCTACTGCGATAACGCCAATCCGAAGATCCAGAATCCGAATATTTATGTAGGAGCGATTTACTACCTGCTTTCCCAGCAGAATTTCGGTCTGGAAAAACGTTCTCAAAAATTGATTGCGGAAATTTTCGAAACGTCCCCAGGAAGCATTTCCAAGCGATCCAAAGAAATCGCAGCAGTGCTTGATGAAGTTGGATTTGAATTTTAATAATAGCCATTGGAAACCAGCCTACGATTCAGGGCTGGTTTTTCTTTTGCCGTCATGACAGCTTCTCCCGGTGAAAGTTGTCCTCACTCCTTAGTAGTGGTAAGATTAAAGGAGGCACATCTATCGTCCTCTGGAGAAGCGGGATGCTTTTTTCTCGCGATTTTCAGGATATTTTTAGAGGATTATAGCTTTTTTTCGAGAATTAATGTTAGAGATGAAAAACCATTCACTTTTTACAACGATGAGGTGGATATTTTGTCCGCCCACTTGATAAAGGAGCGTTATAGATGCTTGGTATTTTAAATAAAGTTTTCGACGATAACAAAAGAACGCTGAAACGTCTTGAGAAATTGGCTGATCAAATTGATGCGCTTGGTCCGGAAATGGAAAAGCTGTCAGATGATCAGCTCCGTGAGAAAACGGAAGAATTTCAGCAGCGCTATCAAAAAGGCGAGTCCTTGGATGACTTGCTTGTGGAAGCATTCGCAGTTGTCCGCGAAGGTTCCCGCCGTGTGCTTGGCCTCTACCCTTACAAGGTTCAGTTGATGGGTGGTATCTCCCTTCATGAAGGGAATATCTCCGAGATGAAGACCGGGGAAGGTAAAACATTGACGGCAACGATGCCTGTTTATCTCAATGCCCTTTCCGGGAAAGGCGTCCACGTCATCACAGTCAATGAATACTTGGCAAGCCGTGACGCAGCAGAAATGGGTCAATTATACGAATTTCTAGGTTTGACTGTCGGCTTGAACTTGAACAGCATGTCCAAGGAAGAAAAGCAGCAGGCTTATAATGCGGATATCACTTATGGTACGAACAATGAGTTCGGCTTCGATTATCTGCGCGACAACATGGTTCTTTATAAAGAGCAGATGGTTCAGCGCCCGCTGCATTTTGCCGTAATCGATGAAGTCGACTCCATTTTGATCGATGAAGCGCGTACGCCATTGATCATTTCAGGGCAGGCGGCCAAATCGACTCAGCTTTATATCCAAGCGAATGCGTTTGTTCGCACGTTGAAAAAAGAAGATGACTACACATATGATGAAAAAACGAAAGGCGTTCAGCTGACTGAGGAAGGAATCAACAAATCAGAGCGCGCTTTCGGAATCGATAACTTGTTTGACATTACGCATGTTACTTTGAACCATCACATCAATCAGGCATTGAAAGCGCATGTCAGCATGCACCTGGATGTCGATTATGTGGTTCAGGAAGGCGAAATCATCATCGTTGACCAATTTACGGGCCGTCTGATGAAAGGGCGCCGCTACAGCGACGGGCTTCACCAAGCGATTGAAGCGAAGGAAGGCCTTGAGGTTCAGAACGAAAGCATGACGATGGCGACCATCACATTCCAGAACTACTTCCGCATGTACGAAAAGCTTTCAGGTATGACAGGTACAGCGAAGACGGAAGAAGAGGAATTCCGCAATATCTACAACATGCGCGTTGTAGTCATTCCCACGAACCGTCCGATTGCACGTGATGACCGTCCCGACTTGATTTTCGCCAGCATGGAAGGAAAGTTCCGTGCGGTTGTGGAGGAAATTGCTGAGAGACATAAAAAAGGCCAGCCGGTCCTTGTTGGTACGGTTGCCATTGAAACGTCCGAGCTCATTTCCAAGCTTTTGACGAAAAAAGGCGTACGCCACAATGTCCTGAATGCGAAAAATCATGGTCGTGAAGCGGAAATCATCCTTGATGCCGGCCAGCCGGGTGCGGTAACCATCGCAACGAACATGGCAGGACGCGGTACGGATATCAAGCTTGGAGAAGGCGTGAAAGAACTTGGCGGACTTGCTGTCGTCGGTACTGAGCGACATGAATCCCGCCGTATCGATAACCAGCTCCGCGGACGTTCCGGACGTCAAGGAGACCCTGGTGTCACTCAATTCTACCTATCCATGGAAGATGAATTGATGAGACGTTTCGGCTCCGACAATATGAAAACCATGATGGAGCGACTTGGAATGGATGATTCCCAGCCGATCCAAAGCAAAATGGTTTCCCGTGCGGTCGAATCTGCTCAGAAGCGAGTGGAAGGAAACAACTTCGATGCTCGTAAACAGCTTCTTCAATACGACGATGTCCTTCGCCAGCAGCGTGAAATCATCTACAAACAGCGTAATGAAGTGCTTGAAGCAGAAGACTTGCGCGTGATTGTGGAAAATATGATCAAAGCGGTCATCGGACGTGCAGTGGATTCCCACGCTTCTCTTGCTGAAGATGAAGAAAACTGGAACCTTCAAGGTCTTGTTGACTATATCAATGCCAACCTTCTGCATGAAGGCGATGTAACAGTTGCTGACCTTCGTGGAAAAGATCCGGAAGAAATGTCCGAGCTTATCTTTGCGAAAGTAACGGAGCGCTATGATGAGAAGGAAGAGCTCTTGAGCGAGGAGCAGATGATCGAGTTCCAAAAAGTCATCCTTCTTCGTGCGGTTGATACGAAATGGATCGACCACATCGATGCAATGGAGCAGCTTCGCCAAGGTATCCACCTTCGTGCATATGGTCAAATCGATCCGCTTCGTGAATATCAAAGTGAAGGCTTCGCAATGTTTGAAAGCATGATCGAAGCGATCGAAGAAGATGCTGCGAAATACGTCATGAAAGCGGAAATCCGCAACAACCTTGAGCGCCAGGAGGTAGCAAAAGGACAAGCGGTCAATCCGAAAGAAGACGGCGGCGAAGTGAAGAAGAAGCCTGTGAAGAAACAGGAAGAAGTAGGACGCAACGAACCTTGCCCTTGCGGAAGCGGCAAGAAATATAAAAACTGCCACGGAAAATTGTCTTAATCGATTTTCCTGTCAAGCCCGGTTTGCGGACTGCCAGCCGGCATAGTATACTTTGAAAGAGGGTGAAGGAGAATTTGTTCTCCTTCACTTTTTGATGCGAAAGAAACACACTGAGGCACGGCATCGGTTAAATATATTTAGAGGTGATCAGAAATGGAATTATCAGAAATCAGATCAGAGCTTGAAAAAACAGCTAGAGTTTTAGCGGACTTCAGGGGGTCTCTTTGACTTAGAAAACAAAGAGGCGCGCATTGCGGAATTGGATGAAGTCATGTTGCAGCCGGACTTTTGGAACGACCAGCAGCAGGCACAGGGCATCATCAATGAAAGCAACGGATTGAAGGACCTTGTCAACGAATACAATGATATGGTCGAGACTCAGGAAAATCTTGAATTGACTTATGAATTGGTCAAAGAAGAGGCCGATCCTGAACTTCAGGAAGAGCTTGAGAATGAAATGAAGGATCTCGTCAACCGGTTGAATGACTATGAGCTTCAGCTGTTGTTGAGCGAGGAATATGATAAAAACAACGCGATCCTTGAATTGCATCCGGGTGCCGGCGGAACGGAATCCCAGGACTGGGGTTCCATGCTGCTTCGTATGTATACGCGCTGGGCTGAGAAAAAAGGCTTCAAGGTGGAAACAATGGACTATCTTCCTGGAGATGAAGCTGGAATCAAGAGTGTTACATTATTGATTAAAGGCCACAATGCATACGGCTATCTTAAGGCTGAAAAAGGGGTGCACCGCTTGGTCCGCATCTCTCCATTCGATTCATCCGGACGCCGCCATACTTCATTCGTTTCCTGCGAAGTTATGCCGGAATTCGATAATGAAATCGAAATTGACATCCGTACAGAAGATCTTAAAATCGATACGTATCGTGCAAGCGGAGCCGGCGGACAGCATATCAATACAACCGATTCTGCCGTCCGTATTACTCATACGCCAACTGGAGTGGTTGTTACATGCCAGTCCGAACGTTCCCAGATCAAGAACCGTGACGCAGCCATGAAAATGTTAAAAGCTAAGCTTTATCAACGCGAGATCGAACAGCAGGAAAAAGAGCTGCTCGAAATTCGCGGTGAGCAAAAAGAAATCGGATGGGGAAGCCAGATTCGCTCTTACGTCTTCCATCCATATTCCATGGTGAAAGACCACCGCACCAACACAGAATCCGGAAACGTCCAAGGCGTCATGGATGGAGATTTAGACAACTTCATCAATGCTTACTTGCGTTCACGAATTTCTTAAGTTGTCCTAATAGGTGCCTGTCACCACCCGATATTTGTCGATATTTGTTGAAAGTTCTGATGCTATGCATCGGGGCTTTTTTGCGGTTATGAATGCTTTTCTCTCATTGGTAGATGATAATTAGAAAGGTTTAATGCTTTAACACGTTATCTTATTGGCATTTACACCCAATCAAACCCGTGCTATACTCACTTCGGCAATTATCGACAAATGCATCAAAGGAGCACAAAAAAAATGAAAAAAAACAGAGTAAATCAACCGGCACATCCTGTGTACCAAAAGGTTTTAGAATATATCCAGGTGATTATCGGATCCGCGATTGTCGCGATCGCCTTCAATGTATTTTTGCTGCCGAATGAAGTCGCATCCGGCGGAGTGAGCGGGATCAGTACGATTTTACATGGACTATTAGGGTGGGAACCTGCCTATGTCCAATGGGCATTAAATATCCCACTTTTCATTGCAGGACTTATATTTCTCGGCCTTCAATTTGGTTATAAAACATTAGTAGGCACTATTTTCCTTCCATTGGTCGTTTATTTCACGAAAGAATGGGAGCCTTGGACGCTTAATCCTTTATTGGGCGCTCTATTTGGCGGCATCGGTGTGGGGCTTGGCCTCGGCATTGTTTTTAGAGGTAAAGCATCTACAGGCGGCACTGACTTGGCAGCACAAATCATTACGAAATTCACCGGTTTTTCTCTAGGGAAATCCGTGGCTATCATCGATGGAATGATTGTTTTATCCGCAGCCATCGTCTTTGATATTGAAAAAGGTCTTTATGCTTTGATCGGCTTATTCGTGACAAGCAAAACGATTGACCTTGTACAGGTTGGATTCGGCCGTTCGAAAATGGCATTGATTATCACGGACCACAAAGAAGAAGTCCGCGAAGGGATCTTGAATAAAATTGACCGTGGAGTGACAAAACTATCAGCATATGGCGGTTATACGGACAGCGAAAAGCCGGTCCTCATGTGCGTCGTGGATCAGACAGAATTCACAAAACTGAAACAATTGGTCAGAAGCATTGACCCTGCTGCATTTATCATTGTGACAGATGCATCTGAAGTTGTAGGGGAAGGTTTTAGAGAAGCGTAATCCTGGTATACTATATGGAGAAGAAATTTTTTCCTAGGGGGAAAGATATGAAGAAACTGATGGCAATTCTGTTGGGGGCGGCGCTTATCTTTGGACTTGCAGCCTGTGGAACAAGTAACGAGTCTAAAAATAACGGCGGCGAATCTACGGAAACAGCAAGCTCCGGAGATCCGGCAGCGAAGATTTTTCAACAAAAATGCTCCACATGCCATGGCGGCAACCTGGAGGGCGGATTCGGTCCAAGCCTTAAGAAGATCGGCGGCGAACTTAGCCAGGACCAAATTTTGAAAACCATCCAAAACGGAAAAGGACAGATGCCTCCCAACGTTATCAAAGGCGACGATGCCAAAATGGTAGCGGAGTGGCTGTCTAAGAAAAAATAATATGTGAAAAGCTTTCTCTTCATAAATGGGGAGAAGGCTTTTTTTATTCTTTTGTGCATTAAATCAAAAATCGCTCCTTCTACCTCTTGCGCAAGGAACAATCAACCTTTATAGGATGAATTATCCATTTTTGTTTCGGCGCTTGAAATGAAACTGTAATAAAAATTACCCTTAACATGACATGCTAGGATGTTATAATGAGTTTGTGTCAAATTTTCGATAGCATTCAACAAGGATTTTTGCTCGATGCTGTCGAAATCTAATAGTCTGCTGAATTTTTGCACGTGAGATTAACAGACTATTGAAAAAAGTGAGCATGATCCGATAAGACTATTTACTTCACGGACCAAACACATAATTAGAATAATAGGTGATTAATAATGATTGATATGAAGGATGTCCATAAAAAGTATCCGAATGGCATCACAGCTGCCAATGGGATAAACGTCCATATCAAACAAGGCGAGTTTGTTTATGTGGTCGGGCCGAGTGGGGCTGGAAAATCCACTTTCATTAAAATGATGTACCGCGAGGAAAGGCCGACAAAAGGCGACATCGTGGTAAGCGGCGTCAACCTTGCAAAATTAAAAAATAGCCGGGTTCCTTATTTAAGAAGGAACATCGGAGTTGTCTTCCAGGACTTTAAGCTTCTTCCAACATTGACCGTTTATGAAAACATCGCATATGCCCTAGAGGTAATTGAAGAACAGCCTAAATACATAAAGAAACGCGTCATGGAAGTACTGGATCTGGTTGGACTTAAGCATAAAGCACGCATGCTGCCGAACGAATTATCGGGAGGAGAGCAGCAGCGGATTTCCATCGCACGCTCAATCGTCAACACACCGAAAGTGGTGATTGCGGATGAGCCAACAGGGAATCTTGACCCGGAAACTTCATGGGATATCATGAATCTCTTTGAAGAAATCAACAGCAGAGGGACAACAGTGGTTATGGCAACGCACAACCGTGAGATTGTTAATACGATTAAACATCGCGTCATTGCAATTGAAAACGGTAAGATTGTCCGTGATGAACAGCGGGGGGATTACGGATATGAAGATTAGAACATTAGGAAGGCACTTCCGCGAAAGTTTAAAAAGCTTAAGCCGGAACGGATGGATGACGTTTGCATCTGTCAGTGCCGTAACCGTTACACTTTTACTAGTCGGTGTATTCTTCGTCATTATGATGAACATGAATAAAGTGGCTACAGACATTGAAAAAGATGTAGAGATTCGTGTCCACGTAGATTTGACTGCGAAAGAAAAAGACAAAGATCTTTTGAAGCGCCAGATTGACAACATTCCTCAAGTACAGAGCATCAAGTATTCTTCTAAACAGGAAGAATTGAAGAACCTGATTAAGGATATGGGAAGCGACTTTAAATTATTCGAACAGGATAATCCGTTGTATGACGTGTTTATCGTAAAAACGAAGAATCCGACAGATACGAAAATTGCAGCAAATAAAATCGAGCGGTTCAAAAACGTAGCCAAAGTGGAATACGGCGCAGGTAAAGTGGACAAGCTCTTTAAATTCTTGAAATACAGCCGAAATGTAGGTCTTGTACTGATCATTGGACTCCTGTTCACAGCGATGTTCTTGATCTCCAATACAATTAAGATTACTATTTTCGCCAGAAGAACTGAGATTGAGATCATGAAGCTCGTCGGTGCGACAAACTGGTTCATCCGCTGGCCATTCCTGTTAGAAGGATTCTGGCTTGGGATTCTTGGATCAGTATTCCCGATCATCATTGTGATCACAGGCTATAAATATGCATACGATTACATCTCTCCAAAGCTGACGTCTCATTTCATCAAAGTCCTCGACTTTGCACCATTCGTATATGAAGTGAGCGGCATCCTGATCTTAATGGGCGCCATCATCGGTGGATGGGGAAGCATGATGAGCATCAGACGCTTCCTGAAAGTATAGATTTACAGGGAAATCAAGTTTCGGTTTTACTAGTTCCCTATTAGTTATGACGTAAAACATAGATAGAAAGTTTCATAGAAAGAGAGAAAAGAGAAAGCGTAAGGACGGAAAGGGGAAAAGACGTGAGAAGACGCAACATACTTTCATTCACTTTAGCTACAACTCTTGGGGTTACAAGTTTATTCGCTGCCAATGGGATGGCAACTGCATCAACTTTATCAAATCTTCAAAAACAGCAGCAGGAAAACCATAACAAACAAAATAATGTTAAATCCAATATCAATACGAAGAGCAACGCGATTGATAAAGTAAAAGGCGATCAGCAGGATGTAAAAGCTGAAATTGCTAAACTTGATCAGGCTATTGCTGAAACCGATCAAAAAATCAAAGATAAGCAAACTGAAATTGCCAATACTCAGGCAGAAATCGAAAAGCTTAAGGGCGAAATCGAGGAGCTTAAGAAGCGCATTGCGGAACGTAATGAATTGTTGAAGCAGCGTGCACGTGCTATCCAGACGCAAGGCGGTTCCGTAAACTATCTTGACGTTCTTTTAGGTGCTGAAAGCTTCAGTGACTTTATCGACCGTGCTTCTGCAGTGACAACTCTTGTCAATGCGGACAAGCAGATCATTGAAGAGCAAAAAAGAGATAAAGCGGATTTAGAAGAAAAGCAAGCTTCTGTCGAAAAGAAATTGGCTGATCTTCAATCGATGCTTCAAGACCTTAACAATATGAAATCTAAATTTAATTCTCAAAAGGTACAAAGAAATGAATTGTTAAAAGAGCTTCATAAACAGCAGCAGCACCTTGAGGCTGAAAAATTGAATCTTGAAGAAGAACAAGAATTGTTAAAGAGCCAGGATGCAGCTTTCGCTCAAGCCATTAAAATGGAAAAAGGCCGCTTAGCTGAACTAGAACGCCAGCGCAAAGCAGCGGCAGCAGAGCGTGCAAGACAAGCGGCAGCAGCGGCAGCACGTGCCTCCAGTGGCGGAAGCAGCGACGGTGGAAGTGAAAGTCTACCAGCTATTACTTCCGGCGACTTTATGCGCCCTGCAGATGGATATGTTTCCTCTGAATTCGGCGGACGCTGGGGAGAATTCCACTACGGTGTGGATATTGCCAGAGGCGGAAATGTACCGATCGTAGCAGCAGCTGACGGTGTCGTCATCCGTTCTTACCTTTCTTCCAGCTATGGAAACTGTATCTTTGTAGCGCATTCCATCAACGGAAAGCAATACACAACGGTATACGCACACATGTCCACTCGCTTGATTGGTACTGGTGCGACAGTTGCTAAAGGCCAAAAAATCGGCTACATGGGAAGCACAGGCGAATCCACTGGCCAGCATTTGCACTTCGAACTTCACGAAGGACCATGGACAGCTGACAAGCGCAACGCCGTGAACCCACGCAGATACATCAACTTCTAATAATGACTGATAAAACACCACTTATCGCCGATAAGTGGTGTTTTTTTTATAGTTTAAAAGTGCCTGTCACGCCCCGAAATATGTCGACTTTGAATCGACAAAAACCGGGGCGTGACAGGCACCTCTTTTTTATTTTTTCATTGACTAACCGTTCATTCAATAATAAAATGAAGTTGTAAAATTAGTTAAATGCTGGAAGGTAGTGCTTTTTCTTTTTAAGTAAGCAGAGAAAATCATTTAAAGAAAATTTTTATGGAGGATTGAAATTAAAATGCCGCGGACACCAGAAGAGAATGATCGAATTCGCCAACTTTCAAAACAGAATATTCGTGCAGCGGCTATGGAGCTATTCGTTAAACAGGGGTATTACGCAACTCCGATTAGCCAAGTAGCAAAGCAAGCGGGCATTTCGAAAGGGCTGCTTTACAACTACTACAAAGGAAAGGAGGAGCTCTTGGCTGAAATGGTGGAAGCCAGAATCAAGGAAGTGGTGGATGTAATGGAAGGAGCAGAAGCTTTCGATAAACCAAGTGAACAGCTGAAATACATCATTGAAGGTGCAATAAATACTATTCATCAGAATCCTGAAGTTCATCGCTTTTATCTTCACCTTCAAACTCAGCCAGAAGCAGATGAAGAATTGATTAAATACAGTAAACTACTCATTCAAGAAAATGCCCGGATGTTTGAGGTGCAATGTAGAATATTTGAAAGAATGGGAGTAGAAGAACCACGGAGTCGATCGCTATATTTTTCATCTGTGCTTCAAGGCGTCATGTTGATGATCTCTACTTATCCTAAGAATGTGCCTATTGAAGAAATGAAAAAGCAGGTCATCAAGCAATTTTGTACAGATTTATAGTCAGCCATGGGACTAAAATAACTCGGGGTTCGCAACACGAATCCCTCTAGGAGATGAAGCGATGGAAGCACGTGTAAAGCAAATTGAGCTGAATGGTCACACTTTTGAATATCGGGAAAGCGGAAATCCGTCTGGAAAACCTCTCGTAGCACTTCATGCACTGGGAAAAACGGCAGAGTCCTGGGATGGGGTGGCAGCTGCATTAGGAAAGGACTATCGGGTATTAGCTTTAAATCAGCGCGGGCATGCCGGGAGTGCGAGAACGGAAACTTACAGCTTTGAATTGATGTGTGAGGATTTGCTTCACTTTGCAGATGCATTGAATTTAGAAAAATTTATACTCCTAGGCCATTCAATGGGAGGAACCGTATCCTATCTTTTTTCGGAGAGGTTTCCTGCAAGAATCGATAGGTTGATTGTTGAAGACACACCGCCTCCTTTTCCCGATACGCCGATTGAGATTCCTGCTAAACCTCCTGGACCACTTCCATTTGATTGGCCGGTATTGACTTCGATCCTGAGACAACTTAATGAACCTGACCCAGAGTGGTGGACTCGTCTTAAGGACATTAGCCAGCCGACCCTTATCATTGGAGGCGGGGCCAGTCATATCCCCCAGAATAAACTGAAAGAAGTGGCTGAACTGATACCGGATTGTGAGATGGTGACGATTGAGAATGCCGGGCACTTTGTGCATGAGGAAAATTTGCCCGCGTTCTTAGATGCTCTGCAGATGTTTCTTCATTCTTAGGTTTTCAAATGTCTTTGATGCTGCGATAGTCAAAATTCTTCTGATTTTAAATTTAGAATAAAATGAATGAGGGATGGACGATGCCATTTTTTGGAACGAAGGATCGTTTGCAGCTGTTTTATCAAGATTGGGGAAAAGGAAAGCCGGTAGTTTTTGTCTCTGGCTGGGCATTGAGTTCTAGAATGTGGGATTATCAGAGACTATTTCTGGCGGACCAAGGTTTAAGGTGTATAGCGTATGACAGACGAGGGCATGGACGTTCAGATGAACCGGGGGACGGATACGATTTCAATACGCTGGCAGACGATCTTGCGGATCTGATGGAATTCCTCGATCTTCGGGATGCCACGCTTGTCTGCCATTCCATGGGCGGCGGAGAAGTGATTCGATATTTGACACGTCATGGGAGCGAACGAGTGGAGCGGGCAGTATTTGTCGCTGCCATTGTACCTTTCTTAATGAAAGCAGCGGATAATCCGAACGGGATAGCCAAGAGTGATGCAGAAGCGGTGCGGGAGACGTGGAAGCGCGACTTTCCAAATTGGCTTCTTAAGAATGAGCCGCCCTATTTTAACCGTGCTGACACTAGTCCAATGGGGGAATGGACTCGATGGGATATGATGGGGACATCGTTAAAAGCAGTGATAGAGTGCAACAAAATTATTATTGAAACGGATTTTCGAGAGGAGATGAAATCGGTCAAAGTCCCTGTTCTCATTATCCATGGTGATAAAGATCGATCAATCCCGGTAGAGATCTCCGGTAAAAAGTCAGCAATGTTATTGCCGGACAGTCGATTTGTTTTATATAAAGATGCCCCGCACGGATTATATATTACACATTCAGACAGGCTGAATATGGATCTATTAGCATTCATTAAAGAATCCTGACGCGGAGACTTACACTCATTCTTTTAGAAATGGGTGTATTTTTTATATACATAAATCTACCGCCACACAGGAAAAATTAGTAAAGTAGATATTTTTAGTTTCCTGAAACGAGGTTCTGGTGTGAAAGAACAAATTTTAACAATGCCGCATTTGATCCAAATCATAACAGCCATTGCGGGTGGTACTGCTGCACGATTATTTGTACTAAGGGAAGACTTCCGGCAATATCCCACATACCCTAATGGCTACTTAAGCCATGCTGTGATGGGATTTGTGGCAGCGACACTTGGCGCGGTGCTGGTGCCTGCCCTCATGACCAATAACTTGACGAGCGTTACATTCCTGACTCTAGCCATCACGCAGTTTCAAAATGTGAGAAAAATCGAGCAGACAAGCCTTCAGTTATTGGAGGAAACAGAGTATACAAAACGTGGAAATGCCTATATTGATGGAATATCGAAGACATTTGAAGCAAGGAATTATATTGCCCTTATTGTTTCTCTGGTCATTGCCGCAACCATGGAAATCATGGATGATAATGCGTCGCTGATTCGAATTCCAGCTGGATTGGCAGCCGGTGGGATCGTCTATATTTGGATGAAGAACTTCTCTAAAGGAAAAGTGATTTCAGATATCGCGTCAGTTGAAGCTGGAGAGATTTCAATCAAGAACGATGAATTGTTCGTCGATGATATTTTTGTTTCCAACCGCATCGGCATTGAAAGAGGTCAGGAGATGATTTTGGAAGAGGGGCTGGCAGTGGTGCTCACTCCTAAATCCGATCATTTCCGGATTTCCCTGGATAATTACGGACAGCGCCAAGCGATTCTGTTTGAAATAACCCGTTCGCTTGGCATCAAGCGATATCACTACACCCGTAAGGATTATATTGACGGGAGGATTGTGTTTGTCGTTGTTCCGATTCTCCAGAACATCAACAGGATGATCACATCTGTGGAAAATACGCCGCTGCTTGAAAGCATCCAGAAGAATCATAAATTTTTGAAGGACAGGAGCGAGGATTATGAGTGACTTGAAAATTTATGCGTTCATTGGATTACCAAAGCATACCGAAGAAGTGATTTATCCTGGAGATGCGGTGCTGCTGCGGGCGAAGGATGAAGAAGAGCAGCAGGTGCTTATGAGGGATGTTGCGCTTGCTGTAAGAGGGGATGTCGTCAAGCTCAGTAACGGGCTGATTATGATTGTTACGGCGGATAGGTAGGAAGCGGAAGCAAATGCACTTGAACATAAGAAGGAAATGGCAACTTGCTTGAGTTTAAGCGGCAAAGTTGCTTTTTTATTGGATATTTAAATCTGAATTTTCTATAAAAATAACGAAACCTTAAAGAAATTAACTGCTTATAGATATAAAATAGAAATATGGGACATTTTTCCTTTGAGCGGCGTCTATAAAGCAAGTCAAGATTTGAGGGTGATTCTACATTGTATGGGGAAGAGACATTTGATAATAAGGAAGACTTCATAAGAAGTTTGATGGATACATTCGGTGAAGAAATTAAACGGTTGATTTTTAGTTATCTGAGAGAATGGCAGCAAACAGAAGATTTAACTCAGGAAGTATTCATTTCTGTGTATTTAAAAATCGATACATTTAAGGGAGATTCAAATATAAAAACTTGGGTTTATAAGATTGCTGTTAATAAAGCCAAGGACTATTTGAGATCTTGGCATTTCAAAAAGACAATCGTCTCAAATAATTTGTTTCCTATAAAACAATCTAATTGCTTAGAAGAAGAAATTTTGATGAAAGAAAGAAGCAATGATATTTCCAAGGAAGTATTTAAGCTGCCCATTAAATATAGAGAAATGATTATGCTTTACTACTATAAGGATTTTAGTATAAATGAAATCGCTGCGATAACTAGTATTAATTCTTCAACTATAAGAACAAGGCTGGCAAGAGGAAGAAAGATTCTGGAGAGAAAGTTAGGAGGGATTTTTGATGAAGAATAAAAAATTTAAAAACTTCATTGATGATTCAATCAGTCCCAACCCAATCTTTACGCAAAAAGACCAAGAAAAAATAATAAAACAAATCCGCAATTTAAATGATGAGAAGACTCCTAAAACACTATTCCCTAGAGCTTTAAGTACAGTAGTTGTTTCAATGATCTGTCTTTTTCTAGTCGGTCTTGGAATTTACGAAAGCGGAATTAACAACAGATTTAATTCAGACAATCATACAAATAATACAGGTCAGGTTGGATCTCAAAAGAAAAAGGAATTCTCCCTGCCAAGCCAATCGGTCATTAATCATAAAGTTGAAGAAATTAAATCCAATTTTTCTATTGGAATGACGAAAGAAAAAGCACTTAAGAATTTCGGCAATCATTATCAGACGGTATATGTACAGAATCCAGAGGGATCAGAATTAGAGACATGGCAATTTCAGCTATATAACAACTCGAATGCGCCTAAAATGGAATTACCACCCGGAGACATAGATATTGATAGGTTGAAAAATCTAAATCTCGGGATAGATTTCACGATAATTTGGGATAGTTCAACAGCCCATATGGCGACATTAACCTATGTCAATAAAGAAACCAAGGTGGTTACTGTCCTAACATTTAAAGCAAATGGGGCAACTGAAATTAAAGAGTATTAGAATTCTAATCCGCTTGAGCTATATCTAAAGGGAGTTGGGAGAATGAAATTTAAAATAAACTTTCTATTTTTATTAATATTATTAGGTGGAGTTTTAAGCGGTTGTTCCTCAACTGAAATACAATTCAATAACAAAGAACAACGCAGCGATATTGATTATGAAATATATTTCCAAGGTTTTTTAATCGAAAAAACTCCGTCTCCATTAAAAATTTTCATTTTTACTTCACAAGAAGATTGGGAGAAGTTTTCTAAAAAATATGTTGAACAAGGGCAGCGTGTTGCTTCCATGGATCGCTCGATCGAGTGGAATAAAGAAGATTTAATTTATTTCGCACGAGGTGGCGCTAAGGATGGATATGTAGGTACATCTGGTTCTTTTAAAGGTTATCAAATTAAAAATAATAGAATTGATGTTAAATTTGAAAATCCACCTCAACATAACCAAATTTTAGCTGTGAATAATTCGAATGATGATAATGTATCCATGACTTATCAAATATGGACATTAGTAAAAAAAAGTTCAATCTCTAAGGATTTAGTTTCTCTTTATCAATATAGTGTGCAGTAAATTCTCTCACTAGAAGGAAATTTGTTGATTTGTAATATGTAACGAGGTGATTGTTATTGAATGAGGGATTGCAACAGAACGGGGACCTTAATGGCTATGTCACACAATTGCTTGAAGATTACGGAGAAGAAATAAAAAGAATGCTCTATAGCTACGTTAAAGATTGGCAGTTAACTGAAGATCTGACACAAGAGGTATTCATTACAGCGTTTCTTAAAATGGATACTTTTGAAGGGAAATCAAATGTCAAGACATGGTTGTACAAGATTGCAATTAACAAAGCGAAGGATTATCTACGTTCTTGGTCATATAGAAAATCGGTGATTACAAATCAGTTTTCTCAACAGAGTTCTAAAAATAACACTGCTGAGGCAGAAATTCTTTTAAGAGAAAATGAGAAGGAAATCATTTCAGAGGTATTTAAGCTACCCATAAAATATCGAGAAATCATCCTATTATACTATTATAAAGAATTTAGCATAAATGAAATTTCCACTATTACTAACTTAAATTCATCCACAGTCCGAACGCGGTTGTCTCGAGGAAGGAAACTATTAGAACAAAAGTTAGGAGGCTTTTTAAATGGATAAAAATAGATTTAAAAAGTCTGTTGATATATACATTAGCTCGAACCCAGTCTTGAATAAGGAAGAAAAAGAAACAATCAAACAAAAGTTAAATCAACTTTCAATGGAAATGGATGAGAAGGGTGTAAAACGTAAAATCAGGAATCCACTTCAATCTAAATTAAGATTACTATTAATTCCTATCCTAATTTTTTTTGCACTAGGCATTGTTTTTTTAGAAACTAAGTCATTGATGGATGAGAGCGCTTCAAAAAACAATCATAATTCCATTGTGAAATCACAAAGCGGAGACAAAAACATATCAATTGTCAAAAAATCTTACTATCATCTATTAGACCTGAAAATGATCAATGGCCAAGTAGGGTGGGCAGTGAATGATCAAGGGGGAATAATTCGAACAACTGATGCATGGAAAAATTATAAAGATGTTTCACCCTCTAACTTCCCAATTGAAAATGCTCAAAATAAATATGTATTTATAAATGAGCATGAAGCTAGAGTATTCGTTTGGTTAAATCAAGTTGGAAAGTTTAAAGCTTACTCCACAAAAGATGGAGGAGAAACATGGGGGGATTTAAACGTCGAAAATATTAAAGGCTGGGGCTTTCAGGATGTTCAATTTAATGATGAGAATCATGGACTGATATACACGTCTCAAAATAATGAGGCTGCCGGCATTCTCCCATATAAACTTTATCGGACAAAAGATGGAGGACAAAGCTGGAAGGAATGTGGGCTGCAAGGTTTATCTAACTCGACTTCCAAATGGGTCTCCATTTCCGATGAACAAACTATTTGGAGTCTCGGACAAAATGTAAAAAAAGGAACGGACTATTTTGATCCAAGTACTACAATGCTTTATAAATCAACGAATAATGGAGAGTCCTGGAATCCGGTGAATCTTTTAAAAACGGAAAAAGATACTGAAATCGATTACCTTAGACCTCAATTTTTTGGGAAAGAAGGAATAATGACAGCGATTCAAGTTCCCAAATCAGTACAAGGAGATTCTGCCAAATTGACAATTTTCCATTTTTATAAAAATGCTAAATGGGTCAAAGTACGTGATATGGAGATTCCATTCAAGAGATATAGTGAAGAGATATTTCCCCTCTTTCAAAAGGAGAATATCAATGTTTTCTTTTCAGATATAAACCATGGTTGGCTTGCTTCGAATAATCACATTTACCGGACAGAAGATGGAGGCAAGACTTGGACTGAATTAAAAGATAATGGAAAATTCCCTACACTCAACTTCCAATTTGTTTCTACATCGAGTGGTTTTGGATTTACGGATCTAAGCTTGTTTAAAACGTTAGATGGTGGAGCAAGCTGGGAGGCAATCAGTTTTTCTTCAAAGAAAAATAAATAAGTTGAGCAAGGAGTTTTGGATATGAATTTTAGAATAATAGGGGTCTTGGGATTATTATTCTTCTTACTAAGCGGGTGCAGTGATGAAGTTTTCCAAGAAGCAAAAGTGGATTCTAGCCATGAAAAGCAGGAGAAAATCGTGTTCCATGATCCTTCCTTTGAAAAAGAAATTAGATCACTTCTAGGGGAAAAAGAAGGTGATTTAAGTGAAACGGATTTACAAACCATTGAAGAATTCGAGGGAAATGCAAAAATTAAGAGCTACAAGGACTTGAAATACCTTAAAAACCTTAATAAGTTGGTGCTGCCCCCAGGATCAAAAGATATTGAAGCCATAGAGAGGCTGAATCATTTAGAAGAACTTCATATGAGTCCAAATAAAGAGAATCTCAAAATATTGACGTCAAGTTTAACTGAGTTGAAAAATCTACACAATCTTTGGCTCAACAATTCAAATTTAGGCAGTTATGATTTCTTAAATCAGCCTTCTGATCTTGAAGAAATCCATATAAGCGGGGATTCTTTAACTGAACTACCTGCTTGGCCGAAAATGAAAAATTTAAAGAAGTTGTTTATGGATAGCAACAAGATAAACAATATACAAAATTTAAAGCTATATCCTCAATTGTCCAATTTAAGCTTGGAGTTCAATCAAATAAAAGATATATCGCCTATTGCTGAACTTCATAACTTGGAATATATTGATTTTGCCAATAATAACATTGGAGATATTTCTTCTATAGAGCAATTAGGAAAACTGAAGGGTGCTTATTTGCAAAACAACAAGAACAAAGATTTGTCTCCTTTAAAAAATAAAGCACATCTGACAGACCTACAGTTAGTTTCCAATCAAATATCAGATATAGCACCAATTAGCACTTTGCCAGTAATTCAGAGACTATATATATTTAATAATCCACTATCGGATTTATCGCTGAAGCTGTTGAAAAAGTGGAAGGAAGGTAATAAAGAGATTTTTTATGAAAATGAGCACGCATAACCTTCAGTTAATCATCAAATCCTTGAATAGAGGAATTGTTCCAGAGGATGTAAAAGGATATTCTTAGGCGTAAAAGTATGGCTGGTTAGGTAAATAAATTCTTGTGTTTAGATAATACTATACAGGGTATTTGTAAAATGGACTGGAAGTTAAGACTAACTTAAAATTTTAACAAAGGAGTGAGCAGTATGTCATTTGGCTACACAGTTGAAACTTCGAAAGGAATGGAAGGTGCTGTACAGGCACTTGAACAGTCTCTTAAAGAAGAGAAATTCGGAGTTCTTTGGGACTTTGATCTAGCGGGAAAACTTCGGGAAAAGGGCAAGGATTTTCCGACTGGATACAGGGTGTTGGAGGTATGCAACCCGGATGAAGCAGAAAGGGTATTGGGTAAAGACAAACAAGTGGGATACTTCCTTCCTTGTAAAATCGTTGTCTACGAAGAAGATGGCAAAACAAAAATCGGGATGCCGAACCCAACCACGCTGATTGAGCTCGCCAATGATCCTGAGTTGAATGAAATTGCCGCTGACGTAGAAAACAGACTGAAAAAAAGCATTGATAACGCGAAATAAGTAATTAATATAGACTTAATTACTTTGAAAATACACAAATCAATATCTTAACCATAAGAAAAGAGCACAAATTTGTGCTCTTTTTAGCATTTAAAATTGATATGGAAAGTCTTTTGGGGGAAGTAAGGCTGGATTTCCTTTTAAATCAACTAACTTATCCTTTGGTTGATAATAAACGATCATTCCACCAATAAAATCGTCTTGATCGTTTGAAGTCACTTGCCCGCCGTATATGATTACCCTCTTCTTTTTCAGTTCCATATTGGACAAATCATTTTTTATAACAATTTGATAATTTTTGCCGTTATCATAGGGGCTAACAACTCCATCTGATTCGCTTTGAAATGTTTTCTCAACAAGCAAATCCACCACTTCTTTTCCCTCTTTATTCATTGAAATGTTTTCAACAATTCCTTGTAAATAGTAAAGCCTATGTCCTAATTGAACCCATTTCCCATCAGTTCTAAGAGGAGGTTTCGAATTAGTCTCATTATGGGACTCAGACACTGATTTTTCTTTGCTGTCAGTAGGAGTTGTTGAGGTAGTTTTCTTTTGTATAACTTTGTTATTTTCCTTAACAGGTGTTGTTCCTTTGTTGCATCCAACTAAGGTAATAAACATCACAATAGATAAGATAAATAATTTCTTCATGTTCACCCTCCCTTAGAAATTAATTACTAATCCTATAGATTTATTATACAGAAGTATTGGGTTTAATTAACAAATATGTATTAAATTTAAAAGTGCCTGTCACGCCCCGGTTTTTGTCGATTAGGAATCGACACCGTTCGGGGCGTGACAGGCACTATAATGTCGCTTTAGCATACATCTGGAGGAAGGTATCACCAGTGTAATTTATGTTTGAATACTGCTCTGCGAGGAAATAAGTAACTAGTTGTTATTTTCGTTTAGATTTCAAAGGAGGATGTTCATGAGTCTGCAGAGCAGTTTGAATCATAAGCTTGGTTCCAGGTATCACAATATACGATCATTTACTGAAAAAATCACGGCACCGCTGGAAACAGAGGACTATGTCGTTCAAGCAGGACCGGATGTCCGACCGCCAAAATGGCATTTGCTGCATACGACGTGGTTCTATGAAAAGAATATTCTAATGGAATATGTTCCACGCTATAGTCCGTATAATGAACATTTTCATTCTCTTTTCACGCATGAGGGTGACCATTCGGGTCATCTAGGGGGCGCCCTTTCCCGTCCTACGGTAAAAGAAGTCATTTCCTATCGCCATCATGTCGATGATCAGATGATGAAGCTGATTGAGAAACTCAATCCGGATGAACACCGGGATATCAATCGATTGATTGAAATGGGCTTGCAGAATGAACAGAAGCATCAAGAACAGCTGCTGGCTGATATCAAATATCTTTTTTCAATGAATCCTTTGGCTCCGTCCTATATGAAGGAGCCGGAAGACTTTTCTGAATCCATCCCATTTCAGGAGCCTTCGATGATTGAAATGGAAGGTGGACTCGTGGAATTCGGTTTTGCGGGTGAAGGGGATGCACACGAATATGAGGGAGTGCGCCAGAAAGTCTGGCTGAATCCTTATGTCCTTTCTTCCCACCCAGTCCTGAACGCTGAATATTTGCAGTTCATTGAGGATGGTGGATATGAGCGTCCTGAGCTTTGGCTTGCCGACGGCTGGGAGCTTGTGCAGCGAGAGGGCTGGAAGGCTCCGCTTTATTGGAGAGGCAATGGAGGCGATTGGCAGCTTTATACGATGAGCGGCGAGCGGAAGCTGGAAAAGTATGAGCCGGTCTGCCATATCAGCTATTTTGAAGCGGATGCCTATGCGCGCTGGAAAGGAATGCGCCTTCCGACAGAAGCGGAATGGGAAAATGCATTTGAATTAGTGCAACGAGAGGGGAATTTCGCAGAAAAAGAACTGTATCATCCATCATGGAAGGATGTATCCATGCAAGGTCCTTTCAATAAGGCATTCGGAGATGTGTGGGAGTGGACTACAAGCCTTTATTCCCCGCGTCCAAAGTCAACACATGAAGCGGGGCTTTCTCTGCAGGAGCAGCCTTTCAGCAGATCCAATCAGTTTGTTCTTAAAGGTGGTTCCTGTTCGACCCCATCTTCCTTAATCCGACCGAGCTCAAGACTTGTTTCAGAGCCGTCAAAGCGCGTGCAGTTCAGCGGCTTCCGTCTGGCAAAAGATTTGTAGGAAGACGACATGCCTTGTCAGTCTTATTAATACAGCAATAATTAAAATCCCCTTCCAGCAACTGAGGAAGGGGATTTTCTGCGTAAACGACATAAAGGTGCCTGTCACGCCCCGAAAAATGTCGACTGCGAATCGACAAAAACCGGGGCGTGACAGGCACCTAAATGTGCGTAAACGCCATGAAAGTACCGCATTTGGGAAATATTTCTGGCAGTGGACTTGCTATTTTTATTTATTTTTAATGTTTTTTTAATATGATGGTATTTATCATATTGTATGATAGTTTTGTAAGATTTTTTGGCAAAAAGTGAACCTTTTTTGGTTTTCATTCGTCTGTTATTTGTATGGGATTTACCACCAGTGAAAATATGATAAGATATAGATAAGACGATTTGGTTAAAATAAACAATTCCTGTTTAGGATTTATGGCAGGAATAAGGAGTTGTAGAAATGAAAAAGGTCTTATTTCTACCATTATTTCAAATGCAATCAGGACATCACCAAGTTTCTGAAACCATGATGAATTTATTGAAGAAACGGAATCCTTCCGCTGAATATAAAAAAATAGAATTTTTCACATATATCAATGAATCACTTGGCGAGACGGTTACAAAAGGATATTTGACGTGGATCAATGATTTTCCAAAAGCCTACGAGTGGATCTATAAAAAAGCCGGCTACTCCGAAGAAAAAAAGGATAAGCCTAAACGCACTTTGGAATTCTTTTTTCTCCGTAAAATGGAGCAGCTGCTTGAAGAAGAAAAGCCAGACTTAGTTGTATGTACGCAGGCATTCTCTTCGTATCTTGTCAGCAGGCTGAAGATGTATGGCCGTACGCAGGTTGCCGCCATTAATGTGTATACGGATTTCTTCGTAAACCATTTCTGGGGGAAAGAAGGAATTGACTTGCACTTTGTCCCGACGGCCGATGTGAAAGACTATCTGGTCCGGGAACACCGCCTGTCACCGAAACAAATCCAAGTGACGGGAATCCCGATTCACAGCGAATTTAAAAGAGGACAGGCAAATGTGAAGAATGATCAAAAGCAAAATCAAGTCCTTATCGCAGGCGGAAGCAGCGGCCTTGGTGATATCGTGGATCTCATCCCAAAGGAGCAAATAGATCAATCGATTTCATATCTGGTCCTTTGCGGAAGCAATAAAAAGCTGTATGAGGAACTGAAGGCCATGGAACTTCCGCATGTGAAGCCGCTGTCCTACATCTCATCGAGAAAAGAAATGAATGATTTGTATGATAAAGTGGATGCGATCATAACGAAGCCTGGCGGAGTGACGATCAGTGAAGTCCTTTACAAGGAAATCCCGATTTTCGTCTACTCATCCCTGCCAGGACAGGAAACGATCAACCTGGATTACTTGAAGAAGCACGGACTTGTTACAGAGCTTTCCAAACAGTCTCCAATCGAATCACAGTTGAAAGCCGTACTGGAAAATTCCGAAGCCATCGCAGATTACAAAGAAAGTCTGCAGCTCTATCATGATTCCAAGGAGCAGGCCACCCATGCGGAGATGTACCAATCCGTCATAAAAATGATGGATGAAGTCCGCAACCGGAGCTATCGTTTCGCACCGGAGGCCAAATCCACATGGTATAAAGTGGTTGGGAAGTATATTAAAGAAAAGCTCTTATACAATTAATTTTCATATAAAAATGTAAAGTGTGGGCACAGGTGCCTGCACTTTTTTTATGTAAAACAAAGAAAAGTCTGAAAATTATGGTGAAAATGTGTCGTTTTTTCTTTAAAATAGAGATGACAAGCCGATATTTTAAATAACTATCACATGATCCAACTGTAGAATCATTACTTGCAAATCTTACATCAATCAATAGGAAAAGGTGTGATGCCCGTGCATTTGCATTTATTCATTGGCCACTACAATGGTTTGTTGCTGCTTCTTGCAGTAGTCGTGTCTGTTTTATCCTGCTACACAGGGGTAGATATCTATTTTCAACTCTATTATAAAAAAGATTTGAAGCAGTCAATCTGGATGGGCATCGGAGCATTTGTCATCGGAATTGGTATCTGGACCACCCATTTTCTTGCAATGATGGCTATGGACTCATACGATATTTATTACTACTGGGAGTACGTGCTTTTGTCGCTGGCCGTGTCGATTACGGCTTCTTGGATTACATTATTTCTATGTATTAAAGCGGGGGATCGGGGGTTTATCAAACTTTTAGCCGGTCTTTGGACAGGTGTGGGGATTGTAAGCGTCCATTACCTTGCCATGGAAGCAGTCAATGGACAGGTATACTATTCGCCGGGCTATACGGGGGTCTCCGTTCTTTTACCGATAATTGGATGCGCCACTCTCTATTTATGGATACATAAGATGACATTATCAAAAGAGTCGCCAACATCCTTCAGATTTAAAGCAGCTGCGGGAACTCTATTGGCTATAATCGTTCTGGTCATGCATTTTACGGCGATGGCTGGAACCTCCATTGAAGCAGCCATTTTTCCAGGAATGAATGGAAGCACTGTATTCCTTTCTCTTGCCTTAGGAATCTTCACCACCCTGATATTATTCATTTTTACTTTCAGCTTCTTTATTTCTGATCGGTTTCAGATCCAGCGCGTCAAATTAGACGCAATCAAGCAAGACTTCGAATCTAGCGAAGAGCGCTACAGTCATTTGGTAAATGTAACACCAAGCGCTGTCCTCGTCATTCAACAAGAGAAAATTGTCCTGGCCAACCCTGCTGCAATTGAGGGATTAGGAGCAGAAAAAGTGGAAGATGTCCTTCACTGCCAAATCGGGCAGTTCATTCATGATGAAGACCATGATAGTTTCAGGCAATTAATGGATGAACTAAGGCTGACCGGACAGAAAACGACTAACTACCAATTTACCATCACTACTTTGGATCAGCGTGAACTATTGATCGAAGGAACGGTTACTTCAGTTGATTTTGAAGGCAAAAAAGCGTACATGGTCATCGGAAGGGATATTACGGAAAGAACAAGGCTTCAGAAAAAATTCATGGAAAATAAGCAGCGCTACAAGTCGCTGTTTGAATATAACGCCGATGCCGTCTACTCCTTGGATGAAAAAGGGGTTTTCACCAGTGTCAACAATGCCTGTGAAACGCTGTCGGGCTATACAAGAGATGAACTCCTTCAACATTCTTTCAAAGAACTGGTTTGTGAAGAAAACCTGGAAGACTGCATCAATTTGTTTAGAGGCACCATGCAAGGGAATCCTTTGGATGCGGAAGTAGCCATAATAAACAAAGATAATGAAAAAATCTACCTGCACGTGACCAGTCTCCCGATTGTGGTAGATGAAAAAATCGTTGGAGTCTATGGAATCGCAAAGGATATCACGGAGCAGAGAAAAGCATCCAAACTCATTAAGAAGCTGGCTTTTCACGATTACCTCACCGGTTTGCCCAACCGTAATATGCTAGAAACGAAAATTGAAGAGGCGATAAGGAAGAGCAGGGAGGCGAAAGGATCATTCTCGTTATTCTGCATGGATCTGGATCGTTTCAAAGTCATCAATGATACGATGGGGCATCAGGTAGGGGACAAACTTTTGAAAGAAGTGACGGAGAGGATCAAGTCTTGCCTCACAGAGAAAGACGTGATTTTCCGTCCGGGAGGCGACGAATTTATTATCCTTAAGGACTCGGGCACCCGGGATAGCTCCCTTCATCTTGCAGAGAAATTAATAGAGGAAATAACAGCTCCTTTCAAGATACAGGATTATGATATTTTTACTTCCCCGAGCATCGGAATCAGTCTGTTCCCCGAAGATGGGGATGCGTTTGAAACCTTGATGAAACATGCCGAATTTGCCATGTACCAAGTGAAGAAAGCGGGTAAAAGCACGTATCGCTTCTACTCTTCGCTTGAGAACGAAAAACGCTACAATCCTTTGAAACTTGAAATGGATCTTCATAAAGCGTTGGAGAAAAAAGAACTCATCCTTCATTACCAGCCGAAGATCAATATGAAGACAGGGAAAGTAGAAGGCGTAGAGGCATTGATTCGATGGATGCATCCGGTTCTTGATATGATTCCGCCTAATCACTTTATTCCGATTGCGGAGGAAACAGGGTTGATTCTTCCGATTGGGAAATGGACGATGATCGAAGCCTGCAGAGCCAATAAAAAATGGCATGATCAAGGATTTACCGATCTTGTTGTATCTGTCAATCTCTCTGCCAGGCAGTTCTCCCAGTTGAACATCATTCAGACGGTGAAGGAAGCCCTTGATGCATCGGGTCTGCCGGCGCAGTTCCTGGAGCTTGAAATCACGGAAAGCATGACAACGGACATTGAACGCGCGATCTTTATCCTCAAAGAGCTCAAGAAGCTTGGCATCCTGATCAGCATCGATGATTTTGGAACAGGATTCAGTTCCTTGAACTATCTGAAGGAGTTTCCGGTTGATACACTTAAAATCGATAAATCGTTCATCCACGACTTGAGGGTGAATCCGAGGAACGAAACGATTGTGAAAACGATGATTTCGATGGCGCATAACTTAAACCTGAATGTGGTCGCAGAAGGGGTTGAAACAATTGATGAATTGATGTTCCTTCAAAACAATCTTTGCGACAGCGGGCAGGGCTTCCTGTTTTCGAGGCCGTATCCCGGGGATGAGTGGGTTGCTAAAATAGAGGAAATGAAGCAGATTGTTACGGAATACGGCATTTCACAGGATGTGAATAACCGCATGTGGTACGAGGAATCTCTCCGCATGGCCCGCCAGGAACTCCAGGAAACGGTAAGGCTGCAGCAAGGGATGACATTTAAGATCAGAAAAGTGAACGGGAAATTCATACATACACTGGCAGATGGGGAATTGCTCTATAAGCTGGGTCTGACCCCGGAAAGAGTCATAGGAAAGGAATTAATCGAATTTGCCCCTGAGGAAATTGCCATCCGAAAAACCAAGTATTACGAACGTGCTTGGAATGGCGAAGAGAATGTGACCTATGAAGGTGAAATGCAAGGCGTTGCCTATTTTGCAGCCTTGAGTCCATTAAAGCGTAATGGTGAGATTAAAGAAGTCATTGCGTCATGCGTCGATATCACGCAGAAGAAGCTGTTTGAAAAAGCTTTGATCGACAGTGAGGAGAGATACCGCCTCATTGCTGAAAATATGACGGATTTAATTACCCTGGTTGATGATGAGGGAGAAATTTTCTATGCTTCCCCGTCCCATCAAAATGTTCTCGGCATTATGCCAAGTGAAATTATAGGGCAAGGTGTGCTCGATTATATCCATCCGGATGACCTTGAATCCGTGGCAGCAAGTTTTAAGGAAATTTTTCATAAAAAAACTACGGTTCAGGCTGAGTACCGTTCCTATCATGCCGATGGCCACTGGATCCTGATTGAAGCAACAGGCACCCCGATCATGGATGAAGCAGGACGAATCCGAAATGTTGTCATTGTATCCCGTGACATAACCGCAAAGCGGGAAGCGGAATTGCTCCTTTGGAAGTCAGAAAAATTATCCGTTGTCGGGGAACTGGCGGCAGGCGTAGCGCATGAGATACGAAATCCGATTACGTCCATCAAGGGCTTTGTCCAGCTTTTTCAGCGTGGCATGGTCAAGGATGAATATTTTGATGTCATTTTGGCAGAGTTCAACCGCCTGGAGGAAATCATCAAGGAGTTCCTGACACTTGCGAAGCCGCAGGCCATTGAATGGAAAGAAACGAATATGCATCAATTGATTCGGAATATGGCAGCTTTCATTGAATCTGAGGCGTTGTTAAATCAAGTCGAGATCGTCCTCATGGAAAACGCGGTAAATCCTCTTGTCATTTGTGATCAAAATCAAATCAAGCAGGTCTTTATCAATTTGGCCAAGAACAGTATGGAAGCCATGCCGAATGGAGGGGTATTAACGATTTCCACCCTTCAGGAAAGAGAAAATTTAGTGATCAGAATTCAAGACAATGGAATGGGCATCAGCCAGGAACGCATCGCTCGTCTCGGCGAGCCTTTCTACAGCAACAAAGAGAAAGGTACAGGACTTGGATTGATGGTGTCTTTCCGCATCATCAAGGAACATAAAGGGACCATCCACATTTCAAGCGAAGAGGGAAAAGGGACGATTGTAGAAATCCGGTTGCCCGTATGCGAAAACATGCCGATGATTTCCTAAAATCATCCGTCACAGCACTTGTCCTTTTCTTTTCGGTAAGCGATAAGGTAAACTGAATATACCTATATTGGTATTTAAAATCCGTTCCATTATGGGGCGGATTTTTATCATTAATATAGGCTGATTTCGTAGGCATTGTTGTTAAAATCTTAAAGCCGATTTTAACGTGAAAATACCTGTTTTGCGTGTTGAAATGGCGTATCCAGGCTCTTTTCCAGTTGAATTTTCTGCATAAATTGTAAAAGTTCTCCTGTTTCAATAGATAAAGCAGCAAACTTTGAGAAAAGAGCCTTAATATAATCTTAACATTCGTCCTCTACATTCAAATGGAATGGAGGAATGCTATTATGACGGAAGTCTCTGTATGGTTTGCATTTGGAGTTGGAATATTGTCCTTTTTTTCACCGTGTATCTTTCCGCTTATCCCTGCGTATATTTCGCATTTGACCGGCGGACAGGTTAAGGATGGAAAAGTGCAGGTGGAGAAGAAGCTCCTGTTGAATCGGTCAATTGGGTTCATCATAGGATTCAGCATCATTTTTATCATTATGGGTGCTTCAGCTACATTCCTGGGGGAGCTGTTTTCCAGAAATCGTTTATTGATTGAAGGGTTAGCCGGTTTATTGATCGTTGTTTTTGGATTGCAGATGGCAGGAGTGCTTCAATTTTCCTTCTTGATGAAAGAAAAGAAGGTGGAGGGGCCGGCTAAAATCGGTTCATCCGTCCAATCCGTATTTCTTGGAATGGCATTTGCCAGCGGCTGGTCCCCCTGCGTTGGATTGACTTTATCATCCATCCTGCTTATGGCAAGCCAATCTTCTACCGTTTTACAGGGTATGTGGCTTTTAGCGGTATATTCTTTAGGAATAGCCATTCCATTCCTGCTGCTTTCTTTTTTACTGACTAAAACGCTGAAATTAATGAAAAAGATCAGTCGTTGGATCCCATTGATGGCCAGGGTAAACGGCCTGCTCATGGTCGTGTTGGGGATACTGGTCTTCACAGGGAAAATGCAGCAAATCAGCGCATGGCTATCCGCTTTTACGACTTTTTAAACATTAACTGAAGGCAGGTGATCGCCGGAATGAATAAAAAGAATAAAACCATCTTGATCATCGAGGATGACGCAAACATCCGGAAACTCATGAATCTTTATTTGACAGATGCGGGCTATGAAGTGATGGAAGCGAAAGACGGGAAAGAAGCGAAGGTGTGCTTCCTGAAATACGACCCGTGTTTTGTCATTCTTGATTTGATGCTTCCCATTCATAGCGGGGAAGAAATTTGCCAGTGGATTCGCGAAGAGGAGCGAAGCAATATCCCGATCATTATGGTTTCGGCTAAAACGCTGGAGAAGGACCGGATCAATGGACTCCGACTGGGGGCAGATGATTATATCACCAAACCTTTCAGTCCTAGTGAATTGGTCATCAGGGTGGAAACCGTCCTGAGGAGAACAGCGGATCGCTGCCAAAAAATCAGTGTGAGCAATTTAGTGTTAAAGCCGCAAAAAGGCGAAGTGAAATATGAGGGAAAAATAATAGAATTGACTGCTTTTGAGTTTCGGATCCTGCAATTATTTATGACCCACCCCGGTCAAGTTTTTACACGTGAACACCTGCTGAACCAGCTATACAAGAGGGATGAACGAGCCGTGACGCACCGTACCATAGATGTTCATGTCAGGCACCTCCGCCAAAAAATGCAGGCATCCACTAAAAAAGAATGGATTCATACTGTAAGGGGAATGGGATATAAGTTTGAGCGGCCGTAAAAAATCCCCGCTTAATCAAATATTAACAATCCAGCTTCAGAATGAAGAAAAAGGAGTTGGACTGCGATGGAATTTACATTAACAGATAGACTTATAGGAGAGTTTCAAGCGGGGGTGCTGCAGGTTTCCCCAGATGCGGAAAAGGGCTACCGTCCATTGGAGACATTCGTCTCATCCATGGCAGGATGCAGCGGACATGTTCTGAAAAAAATCCTGGATAAAAAACGCCTTGAGTATAAGGACATTACGATTGAAGCGGCTGCCGAAAGGGACGCAGACCGCGCGAACCGCATCAGTTCACTGGAATTGACATTTACGATACATGATTTATCAAGAGAAATGACCGATAGCCAGTTTTCACAGATTTCCAAGCTGGTATTGTCCAACTGTGGAATGCTTCAGACGATTTCTGACAGTGTGGACGTGACATTATTGACAAAAGCGGGTTGATGAGTGCGAATGGAATGGTATCATATCGGGGCTTTTACGTTCCCCGCAGCATGGGGTGCCTTTGTTCTTTCAGGCGTCCTGGCTGTAGTTTTGACATATTTGATCAAGCAAGGAAAGCTGGCGGATATATATAGCAACGCGTTATTGCTGCTGCTTGCTTCCTGGAAGCTGAGCCAGCTGCTGTTCGATTTTCAAGGGACTGTTGCTAATCCAATCTCGCTGCTTTATTTTCATGGCGGGAGGAAAGGATTCATTTTTGGACTTGCTCTAACATTGCTCTATCTTTATCGTAAAATCGAAAAGGAGCGGTTCTCCACAGCAATCTTTTTCAGCATCAGTGTATTCCAGGTCATGATTTACGAATTGGCAAACCGGATTTTGAACCATCAGACCGGTCTTGGATTTTATGCATCATTAGTCGTTTATGCAGTGGCGGCCGTTTTCGTTTGGAAGAAATGGAGCAATCGAATGTGGATGTTCCAGATGTCCATTTTATTCCTTTTGCTCCAAGGAATCATTTATGCAATAGAAGGAAAGCTGGCCAGTTTTAGCATGCTCGTTTACCTCGTCTTATTTGGTATGTTTGCCGTTTTATTAAAAAAGGAGGTCAAGAAATGAATCAAAGGCTTTTTTCGATGATTGTCATGGTACTGCTGCTCATCATCGCGATTATTCTTGTCTTGAATACATATAAAGATCGGGCGAATGGTGAACCTTCTGCTCCGACAGAACAGGCTTCTTCCTCATCTGAAGCTCAATCTCAATCTTCCGGGCTTGGCAAGGGGGATGTGGCGCCAGATTTTACTTTAAAGACGCTGGACGGCAAGGAGAAAAGTTTGTCTGATTTCCGAGGGAAGAAGGTCATTTTGAATTTCTGGGCGACGTGGTGCCCGCCATGCAAAGCCGAGATTCCCCATATGGTGAAATTTTATGGTGAGAACGCAAAGTCCTCCAACGTAGAAATTGTTGCCGTGAACCTGACTGCACAGGACAAGGGCGAGGAGACAATCAGGAAATTTGTTAAGGAATATAAAATGCCGTTCCCGGTGCTGCTTGATTCTGCCGGAGATATCGGTTCCAAATACGGGGCATTTGCCATCCCGACCTCCTACATTCTTGATTCCAAAGGTGTGATCAGGGAAAAAATCGTTGGACCGATGAACGAAGAAATGATGAGTGATTTGCTAAAAAATATCGAGTAGGGTGTATAATGGTCTCATAAACTTTTAGGGGTGGATTTGACCATGGATTTTCATACAAAATCAGTACATAGCACATCCAAAGAACGCGAACCGATCAAAAGCAAAACATCTCCGATTTACCAGACGTCCGTTTTCCGTTTCGATTCCCTTGATGAATTGGAAGGTTTTTATGAAGGGAAGTCACCTTATCTTTATACACGCACAGGGAATCCGAATACAGATGAACTGGGCACAGCTGTCGCACAGCTTGAAGGAGCGCCTGCAGGGGTTGCCGCTTCATCCGGCTTGTCCGCCATTTTGGCTGGATTCCTCTCTGTCGTCCAAAGCGGGGACCACATTGTAGCGGCGGATGATGTGTACGGAGGCACCTATCATATGCTTAATCATGAATTGAAATCCATGGGTGTGGAAACGACATTTGTTGATTTCCGCCATGAAAAAGAGGTTCGCGAGGCCATCAAGCCGAATACTAAGCTATTATTCTCTGAAAGCATCTCGAATCCGTTTTTAAGGGTAGAGGATTTGGAAATGGTCGTTGCTTTAGGGAAGGAATTCGGGCTAAAGACCATGATCGACAATACATTTGCCACACCGCTCCTTCTCAAGCCATATCAGCTTGGTGTGAACCTGGTCGTCCACAGTGCGACGAAATATATCGGCGGGCACAGTGATGTGTCGGCAGGTGTGCTCACGGGGGATGAAGAATTGATCCAGAAGGCTCGCGAAAAAGTGGTCAACTACGGGATGAACCTCAGCCCATTTGAAGCATGGCTTGCCTGCAGGGGGATCAAGACCCTTGCGCTGAGGATGGAGCGCCAGTCTTCCAATGCGGAAGCTCTTGCGAATGCACTGGAAAAGCATGATGGGGTTAAAACCGTTTATTATCCGAAGGAAGTGTCTCCGGAAGGGAAAGGCGCCATCGTCACGATCGAACTTTCTGAGAAGGGAAATCATCGCACATTTTTTGATGCGCTTGATTGGATCAAAATCGTTCCATCCCTTGCCGGCGTTGAAACAACGGTTTCTTATCCGCTCGGAACGTCCCACCGTGCACTGCCGCCTGAAGCGCTTGAAAAGCTCGGGATCAATGAGCGCGTCGTCCGGATTTCCGTTGGGATCGAGGGCGCCAACGACATCATTGCTCAATTTGAAAAAGCGCTTGATGCAGCTTTGGAAGCATAAACCTTCTCATAACTCGTCCATCCCTTGCATATATTGAATTACCACGACATCGCACTTCGTTTGGTGCGGTGTTTTTATATTCAATGGCAAAGGAGGATGAACATGAATCGGAAATGGCTGGCAATATGGACGTCGTGCTGTCTGCTGATCGGAGCGGGGGGAGCTTATGGAGGATTGATGTTGGCAGGGTTTGAAAAAACGGGATCACCGGCTGTCAAAGAGGAAAAAAAAACAGAGAAGAAAGCAGGCGGCAATGACCTTACAGCAACCGCGGAATGGGGAAAACTCGAACAAGCCTATAACTTGATCCTGGACCGCTATGTTCAAAAAGTGGAGCCGGATCAGCTCATACAGGGGGCCATCACCGGAATGGTCGAAACCTTAAAGGATCCATACTCCGTTTACATGGATGCCAAAACGGCCGCACAGTTCAACGATTCCCTTTCTTCTTCATTTGAAGGAATCGGAGCGGAAATCACCATGCAGGACGGAAAAATCATGATCATGTCCCCTTTCAAAAATTCCCCTGCAGAAAAAGCGGGGTTGAAAGCGAAGGATCAAATCTTGAAGGTGAACGGTGAATCGGTCGAAGGGCTCGATTTATATGAAGCAACATTGAAGATCCGAGGGAAGAAAGGGACAGAAGTAAAATTGGAGATTGCCAGAGAAGGGGCAGCCAATCCGTTGAACATTTCCGTGAAGCGGGACGAAATTCCGGTAGAAACGGTCCATGCCAAGATGAAAAAAGAAGACGGAAAACAAATCGGTTATATCGAAATCACTTCATTTGCTGAGCATACTGCGGAGGATTTTTCTAAAGCATTGAAGGGATTGGAAGAGAAGAAAATTGATGGGTTGATTCTGGATGTCCGGGGCAATCCGGGAGGCTTTCTGTCCAGCGTCGAGGCAATCCTGAAGCAATTTGTGACCGATACGAAGCCATATGTCCAAATTGAAGAGCGCAATGGCGAGAAGCTTCGCTATTTCTCTACATTGAAAAAAAGCAAGCCTTATCCGATCGTCGTCCTGGTGGATAAAGGAAGTGCTTCCGCTGCTGAAATCCTGGCAGGCGCCTTGAAAGAAGCGGAAGGCTATACTCTGATCGGCGAAAAAACATTCGGTAAAGGAACCGTCCAGCAAGCCGTTTCCATGAAGGACGGAAGCAATATCAAACTCACGATGTATAAATGGCTGACGCCGAACGGAAACTGGATCCACCATAAAGGGATCGAGCCGAATATTACTGTGAGACAGCCTGAATACTTCTCAGCTCACCCGCTGCAAATTGAGGAGCCCCTCAAGCTTGATATGAACAGCGAACAGGTGAAAAATGCGCAGGAAATGCTGCAGGGTCTTGGGTATGGTCCGGGAAGGATTGACGGCTACTACAGCCAGCAGACTCAAAAAGCGGTCGCTGCATTCCAAATCCAGAATAAGCTGAAAGACACCGGCGTCCTGGATGAAAAAACCGCAAGACTGCTAGAAAAGAAAATCGCTGAAGCCATGCAAAAAGACGACAATGACATCCAGCTCCAGGCGGCACTCCGTATCATCACCAAATAAATCGACAAAAATCGGGTCATGTCCAGCTCAATCGCCTAGCCCCTCGAGGTCATAAGCCAAAACTCTACGGAAATCAGGATTTCCTTCGAGTTTCGTCTTATGCAGGTCGGGGCTTACAAGGCGCTTGAGCTTTTCTATGTCCCTGTCACCGCCCGATTTTTCTTTATTTCAGGCCAAACTATGGATAGGTTTATTACCGGGGATTTGGTAGAATAGATAGTAATATAATCGGAGTGTTTTACATAGCTGGTGTTAGGGATGGTGATTTTACGTTGGTGCAGGTTTGGTTGATCGAGCTTTTGAAAGGGTTCGGGAAGTTTTTTCTCAATCCTTTGTTTTATTATTCTATTATTCTTGCAGTCACTGCAGGCGTTCTCAGGGTCAAAAGGGAACGGAAGGATTTCCATGTCCGGGTCTACGATATTTTCCTCGAACTGCGTTATGTCTTTCCGCTCAGCCTGCTGATCGGTCTGATTTTCTCTATCATTTCCATCGGAACGGGCTTTTCGCTTCCGACCGCCGCGATCGTCGTGATTGGAGCCATGACGTTCCTCATGAGTCTTCCGATGGGTTTTCGTCTACTGTCGCCTGCTTACACAATCGGTCTTTCCTTTTTCCTGCTGCTTGCGGGAAGCTATTTTAACTGGTCCATTCCATTCCTTGATTTTTCAAACATGGATGGCGCCTATCTTACAGGGATTGCGATCCTTTTAGGATTCCTGCTTATTGCGGAAGGCCTTTTTGTATACCGCAACGGTGCGCACAACACGTCACCTCGGCTTCGCAAAAGTCCAAGGGGATTGACTGTCGGCGCCCATCAGGCAAGAAGGTTGTGGGTCGTCCCATTATTCTTGCTCATTCCGACAGGGGATATCACCCCGCCATTCAGCTGGTGGCCTGTCGTTCATTGGGGATCCGAGTCTTATTCGATTCTGCTCGTTCCATTCATGGTCGGATTCCAGCTTCGCATTCAAAGCACCCTTCCTGTGATCGCCATTAAACAGGTCGGAAAAAACGTTTTGTGGCTTGGGATTCTCGTCTTGGCCCTTGCGGCTGGAGCATTATGGGTGCCGATCCTGGCTGTGATTGCTGCCGCAGCAGCCTTGCTGGGAAGAGAAATCATTTCTTACCGCCATCGAATTCATGAACAGGGGCATCCGTTCTACTTCTCTCCGAAATCTACCGGATTGACTGTTCTCGGTGTGCTTCCGGGTTCTCCGGCAGCTAAAATGGCCCTTCAAATCGGTGAAACCATCCAAAAGGTCAATGGCATGGAAGTGTCGGATGAACGCGGCTTCTACCAGGCGCTGCAGCAGAATAGCGCCCACTGCAAGCTCGTCGTCATTGACGTAAACGGACAGATTCGCTTCACCCAATGTGCCTTATACGAAGGCGAGCATCATGAACTCGGGGTCTTGTTTATTGAAAAGAACCAGCGCCGGGGTGAGGAAGCAATTTAATATATTAATAATGTAGCCGAGCATGAAATCGCAATGATTCCATGTTCGGTTTTTTATATGGGGAGATTCCAATAGGTAAATTATGTTAAGGTAATATAAAGAAATAATTTTTAGAAGAAAGGTAGTTTTAAATGTTAAAGAAACGAAAATCATTCCTGGCGATGCTGGCAGTTTTAATGTTGCTCCTGGCTGCCTGCGGAAACTCATCGGAAAAATCAAATACTGAGTCTGACAATCAGCCAAAAGAAACTCAATCTGCCGAAAACACAAATCCTCCAAAGGATAGTGAGAAGAAAGATACAACCGAACAAACAGATAAAGACCCCTCCGTAAACGAGGTGAGTCTAAAAGATGACTATCTAAAAAAACTAAACGAAGCCAAAAAAGAGACGGAAGAAATGCGTAAAAACCCGCCAGACAGCAGTACATACGCATTAAAGAACATAGAAGGGAACCTGTTTGATAAATGGGACGGGTTGCTGAATGAAATTTATCAAGTCTTAATCAAACAGCTTCCTGCTGATGAGATGGATCAGGTCAGAAAAGAGCAGCGGGAATGGATCAAGTACAGGGATAAGACGGCGAAAGAGGCGTCCTTGAAATACAAAGGCGGCACGCAGGAACAATTGGAGTATGTCGCAGTCGAAAATAACCTGACAGCGGACAGATGCTTTGAATTGGTTGAGAAATATATGAAATAATCAATTCGTGATGAATGGTGCGGTGGTTGAGCGTGGTTCGGGGTGTTTGCTCCCCACTTTCGGGCTCGACCGCCGCACTTTTTGAGATAACCGCTCAACTTTCGGCTGCGACCGCCGCACTTTTTGAGATAACCCGCAACTTTCGAATGCGACCTCCGTACTTTGCGTGCCAACCCCCGAACTTTGCCCGCTAACCGCTCAACCATTCAAAATATGTAAAACAACCAGGCGGATTTACTCTGCAGAACGATTCCTCAAAACCGTGATAAATCCATCCAATTTCTGATGGCTCACCGCAAAACCCTTTCGCTTGTAAAATTCCAAGGCATCCTCATTTCCGTTCGAAACAAATATGAACAAATCTTCCACATCCTCGAATTGCTTCAGCCATTCCATCGACATGTTGAACAACTTGGACCCCACGCCATACTGACGATATTCTTCTTTAATATAGAACTGTGACAGGCAGCCGACATTTGGGCGGCTGACGGAATCCATGTCAAAGAAAACGGCAAACGAGCTGTCGTAGGCTTCTTTTGGAGAAACGTTGGAATACACGTAGCCTACGGGTTTTTCGCCGTCTTTCACCAGCACGATATAATTATGGATGGCTTTTTCAATAGAAGGGATCATCCGTGTTTCAAAATTCATGCTGTCGAACAGCTCAGGTGTGATAGTAGCTTTTGATTTTTGGAAAACCATCAGTTCATTGCACAAATCCCTGCACTTTTCCGCGTCATCTGATGATATAACTTCATAAGTCAAATTCATTATTTACCCTCCTCATACAGTGAATGTTCATATAAATCCATTCTAAAACAAACAATAAAAATTGACGAACTTAAATGGAGTGGAAGAGGCTATAGTTTCCAGTTTGAAGAAGCCATCAACCGGGAAGCAACTACCATAGACATAGGAGGGTATTATGAAAAAATTCATCACGATCATACTGATTATTGTCATTGCTGGAGCAATCCTTTCCTGGGCGATGGCGCTGAATAATAAAAAGGATAAAGAAGCAAAAGAGAAAATGACAACCTCGAGAGTTACTGCGCTTGGCGATTCCTTGACCTATGGTTTGAATGACAGGCCAGAGGGAGGATATGCGGGAGACCTTCAAAGAGTCCTTTCAAAAAAACATCAGGGAATCGTGAAAGTATCAAACTTCGGGATTCCTGATCAGCAGACAGATGGGCTCCTGCATCAATTGAAATATGGAAAGGCGCGAAAAAAGCTGAGTGACGCAGATTACATCATCATGTTCATTGGAACGAATGACTTAATCGAAAGCAACGGCGGGAACCTTTCTGAGATTCACCAAGCAAAAATCGATCAAGGCAAGAAGGACTATTTGAATAACCTGGATAACATTTTTAAGATCATCAGGGACAAAAATCCCGATGCTCCGATCCTGTTCTTAGGATTGTATAACCCATATCCGGATTCGCAAAAAATCCAAAGCGTGGTTGATGAGTGGAATGATACGAGCCGCTCCTTCACCGATAAATATCCACATGTAAAATTCATTGCCACAGATGGCATTTTGAAAGAAAAATCAGCCCAATACTTCAGTGATTCGCTGCACCCCAATAAAAAAGGCTATGACCTGATTGCGAAAAGAATCCTAAAAGAATACAGCTTCAACTAACACGCAGGCCCCTGATCAACTCAGGGGCCTCTTTCATTCGACAAAAACCGGGGCGTGCCTGTCACCTGGAGTGTTACCCATGAATCGACATAAATCGGGGGGTGACAGGCACCGTCGTGGGCACCGTCGCGGCACCAAACAGCAATAAGCACAAGTTATTTGATTTTTTTCCTTTTTTATGGTTTAGCATCACGCCTCCCGGGTATATATGTACTATAACAATTGACACGGATGACACGGAAAATCACATTAAAAAAGGAGATGCTGAAACATGTTTGATAATCAAAAGGCAGAAGCCCAGATGAAAGTAGACTTTAAAGATGTTGTTTGGATGAGTACAGGCGTGACGATCATCCTTGGTTTGATGGGAATTTTCGTAGGAATGTAACCAGCTACATATCAGTAAGACGAAAGCAGGGAGCATGCCTCTCTGTTTTTTTTTTTGCAATTTCCCTCCTTCAGATAGTATATAATGGTAAAAAAGCAACTTTTAAAGGACGGGAATTCTGTGAAAATCAAAATTATTATTGCGGATGATAATTCTTTCATTCGGGAGGGGATGAAGATCATACTTTCCACGTATGAAGAGTGTGAGATCCTTGCTACTGTTGATGACGGGAAAGAGGCCGTGGAATTTTGCCTTGCCAATGAAGTCGATGTGGCCCTGCTCGATGTCCGGATGCCGAACATGAACGGGGTGGAAGCGACAAAGCAAATCAGCGAACAGACGAAGACAAAACCTCTGATTCTTACCACATTTGATGATGACGAATACATATTGGATGCTGTGAAAAATGGCGCGAAAGGCTACCTACTGAAAAATACAGATCCAGAACGGATTCGGGATGCGATCAAAAGTGTACATAATGGAAATACCGTCATGCAGGATGTGGTGCTTGATAAAATCAGGGCAAACCTTCAGGAAGCCAAGGCTATAGAACCGGAGTCCAAGATCGATAGAAGCATGTTTACAGAGCGGGAAATAAGCATCATGGAGCAGATTGCCAAGGGGCTGTCCAACAAGGAAATCTCCAAGACTCTTTATATATCAGAGGGGACCATCGCGAACTATATTTCAACGATCCTTTCAAAGACGGGCCTCGAACACCGGACGCAGATTGCCATCTACTACTTGACGGGAAAAGGGAAGTAGACGGCTATGTCCAGAGATGTGTGGCTGATTTTCAATAAATTGTTCATCATGCTGTTTATTATGTTCAAACTGGTCCAATCCAAGGAAGAGAATCTATCGTGGGTAGTGTTCACCCTCTTGCTTTATGTGTGCATCAATCTGGCTGTGTATATTGTGAAAAACACAAATGCCATCCAAGCAGGGCATGTCCTTTCCCTTTTGATGGTTGTAATTGCCTCTTATAAAGTACATCCTTCTTTTATTTTCTTGCTTCCTCTGAATCTGTATGAACTGTTAAGCTATCAAACGGAGAAAAAATGGCCTCTTATAATAGGCGCTGCGATCCCGATTCTTTTTTTGCGATCATCAATCTGGGTGGACTATGGGTTCATTGCAGCAATCAGTTTCCTATTTTTTGAGGGAATGCGTACAGCTGCGGAAAAGCTGAAAATCTATGATCAGGAATTGGATGCTAAGCGGGCTGCCCTTCAGAAAATGACGAAAAACATGAATGACAGCAATGAGTTCCTGAAGCAGTCCCAATACACGGTGAAGCTGGAGGAGCGCAACCGCATCTCGCAGGAAATCCACGATAACATCGGACATGCCATGACAGGTGCCCTTATTCAAATGGAAGCTTCCAAGCGGTTGATAGCTACAGATCAACCCAAAGCCGTCGAGCTTTTGCAGAATGCCATTCACATTTCCAAAGAAGGCATTGAAAAGATCCGGTTGACGTTAAAAGACATGAAACCGCCTATGGAGCAGATGGGGATTCACCGGATCAAGCTGCTGCTCGATGAATTCGCTGCAAAGCATGATGTACAGACGGTTTTTGTCCATAAAGGCAACATTGATTTGATTACCCCTATTCAATGGAAAGTGATCCATGAGAATGTGTATGAGGCATTGACGAATATGCTGAAATATTCCGGCGGGACTGCGGTATCCATTGACCTGAATGTACTGAATAAATTCATCCGCTTTGAAGTGAAGGATAATGGCAGAGGAGCGGAAAAAGTGAAAAAGGGTCTCGGGATTATGGGGATGGAGGAACGGACGGCTGCTGTGAAAGGGACAATCATCGTCGATGGCAGCAGCGGCTTCTCTGTGACCACGCTCCTGCCGCTCCAATGAAGATTCTCATAAATGAAAAGTGAATATTCTCATATGAAAAGGGTGAACTCTTGCACTGCCGGGGAGTTCCCCTTTTTTCTATAATGAGAACATAAAGAACTTAGGGGTGAAATGATGAACGTTTTAGAAATCAATAATTTAACGAAGAAATTTGGGGATTTCATCGCAGTTGACCATATGTCATTAAACATCAAGGAAGGGGAAATCTTCGGATTCCTCGGTTCGAACGGTGCAGGAAAAAGTACGACCATCAATATGATCGCAGGGCTTCTGCAGAGCAACGATGGCGACATCGATATCCTCGGGAAAAACATCCGCAAACATAAGAAGTTCGCCAAGATGAATATCGGGATGGTTCCTCAGGATCTTGCCATCTACGAAGATCTCACAGCCTATGAAAATGTGAAATTCTTTGCCGGACTGTACGGACTTCGCGGCCAGGAATTAAAGGATCGAGTGGAAGAGGCGCTGGAATTTGTCGGATTGAGCGATAAGCATAAAAGCTATCCGAAAAACTTCTCCGGCGGGATGAAGCGCCGCTTGAATATTGCCTGCGCCATCGCCCACAGGCCATCGATCATCATCATGGATGAGCCGACGGTCGGAATCGATCCGCAGTCGAGGAACTACATCCTGACATCGGTGAAAAAACTGAACGAGATGGGATGCACCATCATCTATACGACCCACTACATGGAAGAGGTCGAGGAAATCTGTACGAAGATCGCCATCGTCGACCATGGGAAAGTCATTGCGGAAGGAACGAAGGAGCAGCTGAAATCCATCATCACGGATACGAAGGATGTCTGGATCGAAGTGAAGTCTGCAGAGAACCTCCCATTGGAAGATCTGAAAAAAATCCATGGCGTGAACACGGTGCAAGTCGAAGAAAACATGATTAAAGTCAATTCCGATACAGGCATCAATAATTTGAACAGCATCATCGGCTGCCTCATCAGCAACGGCTATGAGATTCGATCACTCGATGAGCAGGAGCCGAATTTAGAAACAGTATTCCTTACGCTGACAGGCAGAAACCTTAGGGACTAAGTAAAGAAAGGGGGAAAACAAATGAATATCATTAATATGGCACTGAAGGAAATCAAGATTCATTTCAGGGATGTCCGGACATTTTCATTCATGCTGGCGTTTCCCATTGTGCTCATGCTTGTACTGGGAACGGCTTTATCCAATGCCTTCGATAAGAAAATTTCCGTCGATGATATCCGCGTCCTTTACAAAGATAACAGCACGGGAATGGCATCTGAATCGTTCCAGAAGTTTGCCGGTGCGATGAAAAAAGAAGGAATCGAGTTCAAGAAAATCAAGTCCGGTATGGACGGGAAGAAAGAAGTCAAACAAGGGAACTACGAAGGGTATGTAGAGTTGAACAACAGCGGCATCACCCTTTATGAAAATGACCGTGCAAGCATTGAAGGATCGATGATCAGCGGAGCCCTTTCAGCATATGCCGGAAAGTACAATACCGCAGCAGAAATCAGCAAAGTGGACCCAAGCGGGATCTCAGCTGTAATGGCCCCATCCAAGGATGACTATATCAAGGAGCATTCCTTGAAATCGGACCGCCAAGTGGGAGCGATGGATTATTATGCAATCGCGATGACTTCCATGATTGCCATGTACTCAGCCATGAGCGCCAGCTCCCTTATCAGGGGCGAAAGGGCAAGAAATACGGCGGACCGTCTGCTTGCTTCACCGATTTCAAAAGGAGAGCTCTTCCTTGGAAAGCTCTTGGGAAGCATCGTCGTGAACGGAATCTGCATACTCGCCGTCATGGCATTCAGCAAATATGTCTTTAAAGCCAACTGGGGAGACCACCCGGGGCTTGTGATACTAATACTTCTATCTCAAGTGGTTTTCGCCATCAGTCTGGGGCTGGGTGTCAGCTTCATAATGAAAACGGGAGCAGGTACGCGAAGCTTCCTCACACTGTTTGTCCAGCTTTCCTCATTCTTCGGTGGCGCCTATTTTGTCATCGAAGGAGATGGATTCCTGCACTTTTTATTAGAATTATCCCCGATCACATGGGTAAGGGAAGGGCTTAATCGAGCGATCTATATGAATCAGTTTGACGGTGCCTACCATGCCATGATGCTGAACTTCGGCCTGGCCGCTGTCCTGCTTTTATTGACCGTGACAGCACTTAGAAGAAAGGAGAGGCTGTAAATGAAAGAACTTCTTTGGCTCATCCGACATACATTAAAGGTTACGTTCAATAAGAAACGCAGTATCATCATCTATTTTGGAATGCCGCTGCTGGGGATCCTGATTGCCTTTGCGGCGTATGGAGGTTCAAACGTCCAAACAATCCAAATCGGAATCGCAAGCCAAGATCAAGGAGAAGCCTCTTCAGGAACCATCTCCTTTCTGAAAAAGATTGATCATGTAAAGGTGACAGAGATTAAGAATTCTGCCATTGCTGATCAAATTTCGTCCGGAAAGCTTGATGTCGTCATCAAAATTGACGAAGGATTTACGCAAAGTCTGATGGACGGAAAGCCATCCGGCATTCAAATGGTTTCCATTAAAGGGGCTCAAGTCACTTCGTTTATCAAAGCATACTTGTATCAGTACCTCGACAACGTCGCAGCCATCGGAAAAACTGCGGACGGTAATCAGAAATCATTCCATCAGATGTATGCCAACTACCAAAAGAAAAACTTCAGCATGAAGACCGTTTCCTTGAAAGATCTTTCGAAAAATCGCGATATGACATCCCAGACAATCGGATTCTTGTTGATGTTCCTTCTGATGTCTGCAGGCAACCTGTCAGAAATTATATTGAAGGAAAAAGAAAACAGAACATACTTCAGGCTGCTTTCCACACCGATCAGCGCCAGAAAATATGTACTTTCCAACATCTTGGTCAACATGATCATCATGGCTGTTCAAATTACCTTTACGATTTACATGATGAAAAACGTCTTTCATATCGAGACCAACATGGCGTTCGGAGAAATGCTGTTCATTCTTCTTGTCTTTGCCCTTGTCGCAGTCGGACTTGGATTGATCATTGTGGCATTCGCGTCCAGTACGGCTTCTTTCGGGGCGCTGCAAAACTTCTTGGTCATCCCGACCTGTATGCTTTCAGGCTGCTTCTGGCCGGTAGCCATCATGCCGGATGCTGCGCAGAAAATCGCAGAATTCCTGCCGCAGCACTGGGCACTCTCGGCCATCGAGAAGCTGCAAAAAGGCATCAGCATCGGCAGCATCTACTTGAACATCTTGATCCTATTGGCATTCGCTCTCGCATTCTTCCTTGTAGCCATCTACCGCTTCGGCCGAAACAACAATGCAAGGAACTTCATTTGAATGTGAATCTGAACCCGTCACTTTAGGCGGGTTTTTGTTTGTTGAGAGGGGACTGGGGACGGGCGGGACAAGGAACCTGTCCCTATGTCCCATTTTTCTGAAGATATTGACATAGGCTGAAGCTGCAAATTATAATTCTTATAAACTGACTAGTCGTTTTTAAAAAGGGGAACCAACTATGAATATATTAAATGTTAATCAAACAGAAATCGCTGTATTTGAATATAGCCACAAAGGGGAGACGGTTGTCCTCCTTCATCCAGGGGGAATTTTTGCTTCATATGTATGGAAGGATACGGCTGAATTACTAAAAGAGAATTACCATGTAATCGCAATGGATCTGCGTGGACACGGGGCATCGGGAAAACCGGATACAGGATATGAACTGGAGAATCTGGCTAAAGACATAGTAGAGGCCATGAAGGAGATGGGGATTCCTAAAGCTCATTTCATTGGGAACTCGCTCGGAGCTGAAACGGCGCTTGTGCTTGCAGCGAAGTTTCCTGCGTTTGTACGTTCCTTAACGCTGGTTGATGGAGGAATGCTTAATTTAATCGGTCCGAATGGGGAAAGGGAAGGGACAAAAGAGGAACTTGTGAAGGAAAGGCTTGAGCGGCCATATCCGGAGTTTATTTCGAAAGAGGATTTTGTTTATTTCGCAAAGGAGCGTTGGCAGGAGTTCGCCAAGATTGCCCATCAAATTCCACTGCATAATCTCCCGAATGGGACCGTCACGTTCCAGCAAGACAATGAAATCGCCGCACAACTGCTCGCTGCAGGATGTGATATTGATATCCCGTCACAATATGAGAATCTCACATGTCCGGTCTTGTTCATGCCAGCCGAGAAAGAAGAAAAGTTAGAGTTGAAGCTTAAATTGATTGAGGAAAAAAGTTCCTGTCTTCCATACTCAAAGACTGTCATTCTACCGGAAAGCACCCATTTGATGATGCTGAATCAGGGCAGGGAAATCGGAGAGGCTGCACGAAAATTTTATCAGGAACTAAAAGAGAAATGTCCCCAATGAGTGATTTATTTAACCCGGAACACAAATTTTTAGCCTCTTGCGGCCATAAAAATTGAATTAAGAAATACAATGGCTGAAATCGCAGCACGATGGCATATGGCGGAAAAGGGCTACGTAGAGACCAGGCCCCTTTTGAATTTCATTGATTGCAAAATTGATCTTCACCGCATATAATTTGAGTGTAGGAATCATAGGGTTCTTACTTTTTTTACAATAAAAGTTTACTTCGGGAAACATTTTTATACTAAGGAAAATGCTTGTTTCATATAAAATAAAAGGGGAAATACTTCATGAAAGACAGAACAATTGAAAGGAAAGATCTGACGTCATCGGCTGCAGCGGTTCTCAGCGGGAAGACGAAAGGATGGAGAAGGGTGCTGCCGTTTCTTGGCCCTGCCTTCATCGCCTCCGTCGCCTATATCGATCCGGGCAATTTCGCCACCAATATTGCAGCCGGCTCAAGATACGGTTATTTATTGCTTTGGGTCATCTTATTTTCTAATTTAATGGCGATTTTGATCCAGACGATGTCTGCTAAACTTGGGATTGCCACAGGCAGGAACCTGTCTGAAGTGGCAAGGGACCGTTTCCCATTCCCTGTACGGATTTTCCTCTGGATCCAGGCGGAGATCGTCATCATCGCAACGGATTTGGCAGAGTTCATCGGGGCTGCCCTCGGACTTTATCTTCTCTTTGATATTCCGATGATTGCCGCTGCTTTGATAGCGGCAGCCGGTTCATTTGCCATCCTCGAGCTTCAAAGAAGGGGACTTCGTTCACTCGAGGCCGCCATTACGGGAATGGTGCTCATTGTTGTCGTTGCATTTGGAATACAGGTATTCATTTCAAGACCGGAAGCAGGACCGCTTGTAGCCGGATTATTGACGCCGAAGTTTGAAGGCGTCGACAGCATTCTCTTGGCAGCAGGGATTTTAGGGGCGACGGTCATGCCGCACGCCATCTATCTTCACTCTGCATTGACTCAAAAAAGGGTGGTCGGCACAAACGACTCCGAGAAGAAAAAGATTTTCCGATTTGAATTTGTCGACATCATCATTGCCATGGCTTTGGCCGGCGTGATCAATGCAAGCATGCTGATTGTAGCGAGCGCATTGTTTTTCCAAAATGGCTTGGATGTATCCGACCTTGATGTGGCATTTCAAAAGTTCGGCGAGTTGATCAGTCCGTTTTCTGCCCAATTATTCGGAATCGGATTATTGGCTGCAGGACTATCCAGCTCAACTGTAGGCACACTATCCGGAGACGTTGTGATGCAGGGATTCATCCAAAAAAGGATTCCGATATATCTGCGACGATTCATTACGATGCTGCCGCCGCTTGTCATCATCATTTTAGGCGTCAATCCGACGCATGCATTGGTTTTGAGCCAGGTAGTGCTCTCATTCGGGATTGCTTTCGCCCTTGTTCCGCTCATTCTTTTCACCAGCGACCGCAAGCTGATGGGAAGCCTAGTCAATGCAAAATGGACCACGAACATTGCATGGGTCATTGCGGGTGTCATCATTGTGCTGAATATATTCCTGCTGACGCAGAGCTTATAAAAATATTTTTATCGAAAAGAGTATGAATCCTTCTATGGGATTTGTACTCTTTTTTTGCGGAGAAGTGCTGTTTCAAAATTGCTTGAGTCTTTAGCTGTTTATATAATGAGGAAGGAATAATAAATGATTAATAGTTCTTCATCGAAGGGAAGAGACACATTTGGTTTGGATTGCCGTTTTGATTTTTATCGCCACTCTGACACTGGTCATCTGGCAGCCCCGAAACCTGGGGATAGGATGGTCGGCATGCGGAGGAGCGCTCCTGGCTTTGGCTGCCGGGGTTATATCTCTGCATGATGTCGTAGAAGTGACAGACATTGTTTGGAATGCGACGCTCACGTTTATTGCACTCATCATCATTTCATTAATTTTAGATGAAATTGGATTTTTTGAATGGGCGGCTTTGCATATGGCGCGCCTTGCAGATGGAAATGGGAAGAAAATGTTCCTCTATGTCACATTCCTTGGTGCAGTCGTTTCCGCCTTTTTTGCGAACGACGGGGCTGCACTTATTTTGACCCCGATCGTGTTGGCTATGGTCAGGGCGCTTAATTGGAAAGAAAAGATGCTCCTGCCATTCATCATGGCGAGCGGGTTCATCGCGGATACCACATCCTTGCCATTTACCATCAGCAATCTGGTGAATATCGTTTCCGCGGACTACTTCCATATTTCTTTTTCGGAATATGCCTCAAGGATGATCATTCCGAACGTATTCAGCTTAGCGGCAAGTATGGCAGTTCTTTATTTATTGTTTAAAAAATCGATTCCCGCTGCATATGACGTTTCCCAGGTGAAAAAGCCTTCAGAAGCGATCAAAGACAAAGATTTGTTCGTCCTGTCCTGGATTGTGCTTGCAGGCTTGCTCATCGGGTACTTTTCCAGCGGCTTCTTGCATGTCAAAGTCTGCTTCATTGCCGGGGCCATCGCCATTATCTTTTTGCTGATGGCAAGGAGGAGCCAGGCGGTTCATGTCCGCAAAGTCATTAAAGGGGCACCGTGGGCGATCGTTTTTTTCTCCATCGGGATGTATGTCGTGATTTATGGACTGCGGAATGTCGGATTGACTGGCTTATTGGCGGAAGTTCTTGAGGGAGCCGCTCACCACGGATTGTTTGCATCGACTATGGCGATGGGCTTCCTGGCCGCAGTTCTTTCGTCCGTCATGAATAACTTGCCGACGGTCCTTATCGATGCATTGGCGATCACGGACGCCCATGTATCAGGGGTGATTAAAGAAGCGATGATTTACGCCAATGTCATCGGATCGGATTTAGGGCCGAAAATGACGCCGATCGGCTCCCTGGCGACTTTATTGTGGCTGCATGTATTGAATGGAAAAGGAGTCAAAATCACATGGGGCTACTACTTTAAAGTAGGGGTCATCCTGACGCTCCCAGTGCTGTTCATCACATTGGCCGGCCTGTATTTGTGGTTGCTTCTCCTAACATAAAAAAGAGTTTGAAACCGGTTCTGCCTTCATGGGCGGGCCGGTTTTTTGCATTCGACATAAATCGGGGCGAATCGGGGCGTGCCTGTCACCATAGCCATCAACTTAAGGCAAATTAGTCGACGAAAGTAAATTTTCTCCTTACTCTAAAGTTCTGCCATGCAGATTTTTAGAGTAAGGAGTTTTTATTTATGAAGAATTTACATCGAGAATTAGCTGCTTTTTCGGAGGCTATTAAAGAAGTCATATCTTCTTCTGCGGTTGAAGAACTGGCGAAGGAAATTGGGTTTGTGGAGCGAGAAAGAAACTTCACTGGGTTCCATCTTTTGAGCTTATGCGCATTCCACGCGCACGTTGGGAGATCTTCCCTTTCCAAAATGTGTGCTTCTCTTTCTACCCACTTCCAAGTAAGTATCTCTGGTCAGGGATTGAATCAACGGTTTAATGCGCAAGCTGTCCAATTAATGAAGGAGATCTTCCGATCACTGCTTTCATTAGAGAGGTCCTTTCCATCTCTTCCGATAATGGATTTGTTCCAACGAATACGGATTTTAGATTCTACTTCTTTCGGAGTTTCCCCTAATCAATATCAAGCCTTTAAGGGCTATCATGGTTCAGGAGTTAAAATCCAGTTAGAGTATGATTTAAAATCCGGAGAATTCCTTCAGTTTGTTCTTCAAGAACAGAAGGAGCCTGATCAATCCTTCGCCTATCAAATTCAAGACACCGTGGAGCCTGGGGATTTGTGCATTCGGGATTTAGGTTATTTCTCCACCCAAGACTTAAAAACCATTTCAAACCGAAAGGGTTTCTTTCTTTCTCGTCTACATGATCAAACGGGAGTTTATTTAGAAACGGAAAATGGTGATTTCGAAAGACTGGATATCACGAAATATGAAGAAGAATTAGCAGAGGGAGAGTATTTGGAACTTACTGTTTATGTAGGAAAACGGGAGATGATTCCATCTCGTCTGGTTCTCTATCGCTTGAATGAGGATGAACATAAAAGACGAATGGATTCTTTTGATAAAAAAGAAAAAAAAAGAGGCGTGAAATACACACCTCAAACAAAAAAGCACAAAGTGCTCAACAAAGTAATTACTAATATACCAGAAAACATGGTAAAAGCAACAGATTTGTTCACCCTTTATTCTTTAAGGTGGCAAATTGAATTAGTCTTCAAAGGGTGGAAATCCATCTTTGAGATTGACCATGTCAAAGCGATGAAGCAAGAACGTTTTGAATGCTTTTTATATGGTCGTTTTATCGCTCTTTTATTAAGTGAAAACTTGCTTTTTCGTATTCGTTATTACTTATTTGTTAAAAAGCAAAAGCAACTTAGTGAATTTAAAAGCCTAGATATTATTGAAACGTTCCTCCCGGAAATCTCTTGTGCCTTAAAGAAAGGCGGACATTCACTGACGAGCCTATTCCAGAAGGTTCGAAAAACCCTTGAGAAAAATGGCATCAAATCAAAGAGGTGCGGAAAATCCAGGTCAATAGAAATCTTAGATCAATTATCTCAATCATAAGTTTACATAAAATGTAAACCTAGATTTCGTCTAGGTTTATTTGTGTTGGGTAGAAAGCAGAAAGGTTTGGTCATTCTTATCATTAGACCAAATTTCAGTTGATTGAGAGGGAATCTGCGAGACTCCTGCGGAAAAACGGGCTGGCGAGACCCCACAGCGAAGCGAGGAGGCTTGCCAGTTCGTCCGCGGAAAGCGAGTGGATTCTCGCTCAATCGTTTAGAAAAACCTGAAAAATGGTTAACTTGATGGCTATGGTGCCTGTCACCACCCGAATTTTCTTGCGGGATTTCCACATTAAATGGAAAGTTGAGCGGTTGCGCAGAAAAGTTGAGCGGTGATCACCCAAAGTGCCCCGCCCAACCCCATTCACCAACCCTCCACAATTCCAATCCAAAATAACGTTTAGTTTAAAACTGGAGTGGTATGGAACATTATGCTCGATTTGTAATTTGGAAGGGAGGAACGGCTTTGTTTAGAAGGGGTATGCCTGTATTTTTACTATTTTTGATGGCAGCGCTTTCCGGCTGCAGCGGAATCGATGTATTGGATCCAAAGGGTCCTGCTGCCCGTGAGGAATTCGGTTTGTTTCAGCTCACCATCTACTTGATGCTTCTCGTGCTGGCAACGGTCTTTATTTTGTTTTTCTATTTTTTATGGAAATACCGCATTACGCCGGAGAGAAAGAATCATATTCCGAATGGGCCTTCCGGGAACAAGAAACTGGAAATCACCTGGACAGTCATCCCGATTGTGATCCTGATCATCATCGCCATTCCCACGGTCAAGAGTACATATCATTTATCAGAAGCGGCGGATGCTAAACATCTCCAAGGGAAAACGGTCATTGAAGTGACGGCCCATCAGTTCTGGTGGGAATTTCATTATTTGGACGGGGACATCAAGACTTCGGATGTTCTACACATCCCCACTGGCGAGGATGTAGTGCTGGTGATCCGGTCAGATGACACGATTCATTCATTGTGGGTTCCGCAGCTCGGAGGCAAGATGGATGCGGTTCCCGGCAAAACGAATCGATTATGGGTGAAAGCGGATGAACCAGGCAGCTATGAAGGAAAGTGTGCAGAACTCTGCGGAGCAGCGCACGCTTATATGCTGTTTACCGTGAAAGCAGAGTCGAAACAAGATTTTCAAAAGTGGAAACAGGCTATGCAGAAGAAAGAAAGCGGCAAGCAAAAGACGGAAAGTGCAGCTGCCGGTGAAAAGGTATTTAAAAAGAATTGCCTTTCTTGCCATGCCGTCAATGGAAGCGGTGAAACCATCAGCCGCGGGAATGCCCCAAATTTGACCGGCTTTGCGGAACATGACCGGATTGCGAGTGTACTTCCCAACACGAAAGAAAATATTGTGAAATGGATTAATGATCCCAAGAAGTATAAGCCTGGGACAGAAATGCCATCATTCAAACACCTTTCCGCGAAGGAAAAAGAGGAGCTGGCAGAGTACGTACAGAGCTTAGGGCTTGATGGAATCAGTGGAGAAGGAGATGGTGGGCATGGATCTTAAATACACGCTATGGGGGAAGAAGATAAGCTTTCCTTCAGATATTTTGGCTGCTGACATCTCTGTCCTCCTCTTTTTAATAATCGGCGTAGGATTGCTCACTTATTTTAAAAAATGGAAGTGGCTGTGGGGCTGGCTGACCACCACCCATCACAGCAAAATAGGCATACTCTATTTGACTGCTGGAGGGGCCTTTTTCTTAAGAGGGGGGCTTGATGCCTTGATCATGAGGATCCAGCTGGCCCTTCCGGAGAATCAATTTTGGGTGTTCCAAGGGGAAAAATACAATGAGATGATGACGACTCACGGCACGACGATGATTTTCTTCGTGGCCATGCCACTGTTAATCGGACTCATGAATGTCGCCGTCCCATTACAAATAGGCGCGAGGGATCTTGCTTTTCCTTATTTGAATGCGCTCAGCTTCTGGCTGTTTTTTGCCGGCGGTTCGCTGGTGAATATCAGCTTCATCTTAGGGGGATCCCCGACTGCAGGATGGACAGCATATGCCCCTCTTGCCTTGAAGGAATTTTCACCTGGGCCGGGCAATGATTACTATTCCCTCGGTTTGCAGATCGCGGGAATCGGCACGCTGCTGACGGCCATCAATTTCCTTGTGACGATCTTGAACAAGCGGACGAAGGGGATGACGCTCACCCGCATGCCTTTGTTCACTTGGTCAACCCTTGTCACGTCTCTTCTTATTTTATTTGCCTTCCCTGCGTTGACTGTCGCTCTTTTATTGTTGTCTTTCGACAGGCTGTTCGGGACAAGCTTCCTGTCAGCGGATGCAGGAAATGCTTTGATTTGGCAGCATTTGTTTTGGATATTTGGGCATCCGGAGGTCTACATATTGATTCTGCCCGCTTTTGGGATTTTCTCTGATGTCATAAGCACCTTTGCCAAAAAGAAGCTTTTTGGATATACCTCAATGGTTTTTGCCATCGTCCTCATCGGGTTCTTAGGATTTATGGTGTGGGTGCACCATATGTTCACAGTGGGTCTTGGACCTGCATCAAATGCGATTTTTGCCATCTCGACGATGTCCATTGCCGTCCCGACAGGAATCAAAGTGTTCAATTGGCTGTTCACATTGAAAGGCGGGGTAATCCGATTCAATACCGCCATGCTTTATGCTCTTTCTTTCATCCCGACCTTCGTAATGGGCGGGGTGACAGGCGTCATGCTTGCAGCGGCGCCTGCAGACTACCAGTACCATGACAGCTATTTTGTCGTCGGACATTTTCATTATGTCATCGTCGGAGGCACCATCTTAGGGATCTTCTCCGGACTCTATTACTGGTGGCCGAAGATGTTCGGATTCCTCTTGGATGAGAAAAGGGGAAAATGGCAGTTCTGGCTTTTTGCCATCGGGTTTCATCTCACGTTTTTCCCGATGCACATCATGGGATTGATGGGCATGCCAAGAAGGGTGTACACATACCTTGAAGACAGCGGCCTCGGCACATTGAATATGATCAGTACGATCGGGGCTTTCCTGATGGGACTGAGTGTTCTTTTCTTTATTTATACGGTTTATTGGAGCTGCAGAAACGGCACGCGGGATGTTACAGGCGACCCATGGGACGGGCGGACGCTCGAATGGGCCATCCCTTCTCCACCGCAGGAATACAATTTTGCCAGAAGACCGTTTGTCAGGGGCGTTGATGCTTTTTGGAAAGAAAAAATGGAGGGCGACGGAACATTTCAGCCTGCAGAAAAACTTGGTCCGATCCATATCCCGCCGTCCACTGTCCAGCCGATGATTCTGAGCGGTATTTTCTTCATGACAGCATTTGGCTTCATTTTTGACTGGAACCCCGTGAAAATCGGGGGAGGAATATTGATTCTCGGGATGCTCATCTGGCGCTCCTTCACGGATAAAGGCGGACATTTCATCACTGCAAAAGAAGTGGCAGAGCGGGAAGAAAGGAAGGGGGGCAGATGATGGAGACAACTCAAACCGATGCATCCCTTTTACAGGAGATGCAGAAGGAAAAAGCCAAGGACAAAGTACTTGCGATGTGGTTTTTCATTTCAGCAGAAGTGGTGATTTTCGGCGGATTATTCGGCGTCTATCTGACATTGAAAAGTCATACGGGATCCGGTCCATCGCCGGAGGGCCTTTTCGAACTGAAAGAAACGGCCGTATCGACGATTGTCCTGCTCTCAAGCAGCTTCACCTGTGCCATGGCTGGTTATTTTCTTCAGGCAAAAAATAAGAAGAATATGATCTTCATGCTGCTTTTAACGCTTCTTTTGGGGATGGGATTCCTTGGATTGGAAATAAAAGAGTTTTTAACGTATGTGGAAAAAGGGTATAGGATAACCGATAGTTCTTTTTTAGCATCTTTTTACCTTTTGACAGGCACGCATGGAAGCCACGTTCTGGCAGGCTGCATCTGGATGCTCCTCCTGCTTTTCCATATGGTCAGAGAGGGCTTGAATGAAGATACTTCCTTGAAAATAAAGGTATTCAGCCTTTACTGGCATTTTGTCGATGTCGTTTGGGTCTTTATTTTCACCGTAGTCTATTTATTTGGAAAGCTGTCTTCGTAAACTTTGTTGTTAAAATCTAACTGCCGATTTTAACGTAAGAAAAGAGCCATTTGGAAAGGCGGGGTGACGATGGAAGGCGAAAACAGAATGAAAGTGACCTATTATGCATCTTTTGGCATGATGATTCTTTTCACGGCCATTGCCTTTTATCTGGTGATGGATTGGAGGCTGCAGCTTGGACCGGTCGTTCTGAAGTGGATTTTGATCGGGATGGCGGTCATCCAGGTTTTCCTGCAGCTGTTCATTTTCATGCATGCCGGGAAGGGCAAGAAATTGTACCGCATGATTGCGCTCGCAAGCGGGGGAATGGTGGCGGCATTGGCCATTTTATTTCTCTGGCTTTTAAATTAAATTAAGTAGAAAGGAAGAGTGAAGATATGACAGTAGCTTCCTATATATTAGTAGGATTAGTAGTTTTAATCATTATCGTTCCGCTGGTAATATTCGGAATCATTTGGTTGAAAGACGAGAAGCAGGAGGAGCATTCCGTTCTGAGGAACTATCCGGTCCTTGGGAAAATGCGCTATATCCTGGAGAAAATCGGTCCTGAACTAAGGCAATATTTATTTCATAATGATAATGAAGCAAGGCCATTCTCCAGAAGGCAATACCAGAGTACGGTCATTTCGGCCAAATATAAAAATAGATTGATTGGCTTCGGTTCTGAACGGGATTTTGACGGGCCTGGCTATTATGTTCGAAATTCTATGTATCCTGTACAGCGCGATGAACTGAAGGTCGACAACGAGAAAAAAATCAGGACGAAGATTTATAAGATTGATAAAGACAACCTGTTCAGAAGGAAGGAGCATCGCGAATATACCGAGGCGGATCCGTTTTACCTCCGTGATGATGACGCCATCGTCATTGGCGGGGACACATGCCGCAAGCCATTTAAAGTGAAGGGGTTTGTCGGACAGTCTGCCATGAGTTATGGTGCCCTTGGTGAAAAAGCCATCACCGCTCTGTCCACTGGACTGGGGATGGCCGGCGGTACATGGATGAATACAGGGGAAGGAGGTTTGTCCCAGCATCACTTGAAAGGCGGCGTCGATATCATCTATCAAATCGGACCGGGATTATTTGGTGTAAGGACAAAGGATGGAGAATTCTCCTGGGAAGAATTTAAACGGAAGAGTGAAATTGAGGAAGTCAAAGCATTCGAACTTAAATTTGCCCAAGGTGCCAAGACGCGCGGCGGCCATGTTGACGGTTCTAAGGTGACGCCGGAAATCGCTGAAATCCGGAATGTAGAGCCATGGAAAACAGTGGACAGTCCAAACCGGTTCCGACAATTCAATAACAATATGGAAATGTTTGAGTTCATTGAAAAGCTTCGCGAAATTGGAGGAAAGCCTGTCGGGATTAAAATTGTCGTCGGGAATTTAGACGATCTCGAGACGTTTGCAAAGGATATGAAGGAATCTGGAAAAGGTCCTGATTTCATTACGGTCGATGGAGGAGAAGGCGGTACGGGTGCTTCCTTCCAGGAACTTGCCGATGCTGCAGGGCTTCCAATCAGAGCCGGACTTCCGCTTGTCCACGACATGCTCACGAAATATGGCGTGCGCGACCGTGTGAAAATTTTCGCATCAGGGAAGCTGTTGACTCCGGATAAAATTGTCATGGCTATGACGATGGGAGCGGACTTGGTGAATATTGCCCGCGGCTTGATGTTTTCCGTTGGATGCATCCAGGCGCAGGTATGCCATACGAATAACTGTCCTGTCGGGGTAGCGACGACAGATCCGAAGCTGCAGCGGGCGTTGATCGTGGAGGAGAAATCCTTCCGTACGTGCAACTATCTCCTCTCTTTAAGAGAAGGAGTGTTCAATCTGGCTGCGGCAGCAGGAATCGATACACCGACCAAATTTGAGAGAAAGCATCTTATTTATAAAGATGAGTTTGGAAGAGTTTATCCTGTCGAAGATATCTTCAAACAGGCAGAAGTGATGAAACTCGTTTCGGGATGAAAAAAAGCACCGATTCTACTGAATGATTGGTAGGATCGGTGCTTTTTTACTTTTAAGAATCTGAATCATCATCCTCTTTTACTCCGAGTTCTAATAGAACGCTTGAACCTGCTGTAACGGAAGTCTCTGTTGTTCGATTCATTGTATCAATCCGGTTTGCATTGATGATGACCACAGGGGATTCGATAGGTACACTTTTTTGATGAAGAGCATCCAAATCAAAACTGATCAGGAGGTCCCCTTCTTTGACTTTATCTTTTTCCTCTACATGGACCTCGAAGCCTTTACCTTCAAGTTTTTCTGTGTCCTGGCCAATCTGAACAAGGATTTCGACCCCTGATTCAGTATGAAGGGAGAGGGCGTGCTTGGTAGGGAATACCTGCATGACTTCCCCGCTGCAGGGAGCGACTAGCTTGCCTTCTTCAGGTATGACCGCTATGCCTTTTCCCATCATCCCATTTGCAAATTTCGTCTTCTTTACATCTTCCAGTGGAAATGGCTTCCCCGTAAAGGGAGATAGTAGATTTAATTGTGCCGTCATTATTTTCACCTCAACATTAGCATTTACCAATGAAATACCCTTTCTGGAATGAGGATAATCTGTTTTTTGGAAAATAGAAGCGGTGTGGGAAAATTTGTCGAAAAAATTCACTTCAAAGAAGGTAAATGAAGGGAAGAGGGAGAATTGATTGGCAGGGGGAATGGACTTGAAAACGAAATATAAAATAGGATTGTTTTTTATAGGGACAGGTTTGACCTTTTTTATTGCCTTTTTTCTTATAAATCTGTTCAATGAACTGAAGCTGAATGAAAATGGCTGGAGCCGCAGTGAGAATCTTGGTGTGGCGGCAAGCCATAAACGGGTATTTGCGACGGGAGAAACCGGGGAAAGGAAAGTCTATGGTGCCAATGAAAATGAACTGAAGATTGGTACATTGAAAGAAAGCGATTTTTCGATGAAACATGGGACAGTGAAAGGACTGGAGTTAAGCCCGTATAATCCATTTTGGGTTTCGTCCGATGGTGGGACCATCTATTATTTGAAAAATAAAGAGTTAATCCGAAAAGATGGCGCAAATGAAGAAACGATTGCCCGCGATGTGGATCAGCTTTTTACCAGCCAGAAATTGCTGATCCTGTCAGGAGGAGAAGGGGTCTTTTTAGTGCGTCCAGACTCAGGGGAAATTGAGCCTCTCATGGATGCTGCAGAAGCCAAAAAAGTTAAAATGGCTGCCTTTGATCCTGAATCTTCTTCTTTCCTTATCGCAGCAGGTGAAGGGGGAAATAATTATACGTTTACATACTTCCTTCCGGATGGAGATGGATATAAACCGGCTGCCATGAGCGTTTCAGCTTATTCCACTGCAGTATTATCGAATGTGGAAGTGGCGAAGGAAGGCGAGATGGTCCATATAATTTATTCGACGATCATCAAGGAAGGCGGAGGCCGGGATACGGCCAATTATTATGCGGTCTTTCCGATTAAAAAGCCGCCAGTGCACTTAGAGGGAATTGAACTCGACATTTATGAGAAGCATGGTCTCCCGATAGATAAAATGGAGGATTTTCAATTTTATCAAAATAATGGGGAGCTTCAGCTTTTATTCCATGCAGAAGGTCCTTTGAAAAAAGGAAGAATGAATGTGAATATGTATGAAGCGCACCTGGAAAAGGGACTTTGGAAGGCTGGCCGCATCAGCACCCACTATGCGCAGGCGATGCAGCCGCTGTGGTATGACGGAGAAAGTGCCGGGTGGATGGCCTTTGAGGGCGAAAAATATGAAATTTGGGCAGCGAGCAGGAATAAGCAGGTAATCGAAGCAAATGAACATATCAGGAAATCGGATGTCATGCGGGCGCTCGAAGATACATTTACATTTGCAACGAGCTCATTCGTCTTCCTTCTGTTCTGCTTGATTCTTCTCATTCCGGCCATCGTGATGGTCTGCATTTCGTTTTTCTTTCGAATCCGAAATGGCAAATGGCTTTTTTACGTCTCCGCTCTGATGGTTCTCGTTTTATTATTCTTCCTCTTGAAAAAAACCATGACGGTTCAGTATATGTTCATGGCGCCTGATTTCATGAAGACGGATGCCAGCCGACTCTGGCTGCCGGCAGCCATCAGCATACTGGCTGCTGGAGGATACAGAATCACGAGAAATGAAGACTGGGAAGACGAAGGAAAAGTATTTTATTTTGTAGGGGTCATTTCCTGGATCGCTGCACTGATTGCTGGACCATATATTATTTAAAAATCGGGGGATTAAAGTTATGGACTATCGTGTGTTGACTTCAGAAGATGCAGAAGAATATTTAAGAATCCGTCTGGAAAGCTTGAAGCTGAATCCGGAAGCATTTGCTTCCAACTATGAAGACAAAGTCGCGGAAGAGGATGCTTTGAACAAAACAGCTATACGCTTGAAACCGACCAACTTTTCTTTCACCATGGGGGCATTCGACGGGGATGCGCTAGTCAGCGTCGTCACATTTATGAGGGAGTCGGCCAGCAAGATGATGCATAAAGGCTCCATCTTCGCTGTCTTCACCACCCCAAGCTACAGGGGAAAAGGGATTGCCAAAGCTCTGTTTAAAGAGTTAATGAAGGAGTTGGATGAAGTGGAAGGGCTGGAGCAGATCATGCTGACGGTCGTGTCATCCAACCAGTCCGCGGTGAAATTGTATGAATCGCTGGGGTTCAAATGCTTCGGGACAGAGAAAAATGCCATGAAAGTAGCCGGCATGTATTATGATGAAGATTATATGATGATGTTTTTGAAATAATTTAAATGCAAACGCCCCAGAGAAGCGGATTTTTGAGCATTCTCCAGGGCGTTGATTTTTTTTAGTTCTCTTATACAAGTCCCAGCGCGCGAACGATTTGCGCAACAATGAATGTGACAAGCAATGCGATGCCGGTTGGGATGGCAAATGCGGCAAACGTCCATTTTTTGCTTTTCGTTTCCTTATAAATGTTGATGAGCGTCGTACCACATGGAAAGTGAAGCAAGGAGAACAGCATCATATTCAGCGCTGTCAGCCAAGTCCAGCCGTGGTCGAGAAATATTTGCTTTAATGAATTTAAATCATCTACCTCCGTCAAGGCGCCGGTTGAAAGGTACCCCATCAGCAAAATGGGAAGGACGATTTCATTTGCGGGAAGGCCGATGATGAACGCCATCAGGATATATCCGTCCAAACCAATCATTTGAGCGAAAGGATCCAGAAAATTGACGAAATGCATCAAGATGCTCGTATCGCCGATATAGATGTTGGCAAGCACCCAAGTGGCGATGCCGGCAGGGGCTGCTACTTTGACGGCGCGCATCAAAACACTCCAAGACTTATCGATGCTTGAACGGACAATTGTATTAATGATTTTTGGCCGTCTATAAGGAGGGAGTTCCAGTGTGTAATGGGTAGGAATCCCTTTCAATGCGGTTTTGGATAAGATCCAGGATACGGATAGAGTAACAACTATGCCGAATACGACCATCCCGACTACGACACCAGCAGTTACAAGCGTTTGAAAACCACCTGTGTATCCTGCAGCCATGAACAGTGAAGCAAGCAGGATGAGTGTTGGCCATCTTCCGTTGCAAGGTACAAAGTTGTTCGTTAATATGGCCAGCATCCGTTCTCGTGGAGATTCAATGATCCTTGTAGACATGGTGGCAGCGGCGTTGCAGCCGAATCCCATTGCCATCGTCAAAGACTGTTTTCCATGTGCACCGGATTTTTTAAACAGCCGATCCATGTTGAATGCAACGCGAGGCAGATAGCCGTAATTTTCGAGCAGAGCGAAAATAGGAAAGAAAATGGCCATAGGAGGGAGCATGACGCTTACTACCCATGCCGTGCCTCTGTATAGGCCCAGTACCAAGATTCCATGCAGCCATTCAGGAGAGTGCAAGTAATCGAAGCCTTTTGTTAAATACCCTTCCAGCCATCCGAAAAATTCGGCGAGCATGGAGGATGGAACGTTTGCTCCGGCGATGGTCAAATAGATCACTACGGCAAGCATGGCGAGCATAATCGGGAAGCCGAAGATCGGTGATGTGAAAATTTTATCGAGCTTTTCGTTTTTCTTTCCTTTATCCGTGTATGATGCCATAACAGCAGCTTTGCATATTTGGCGGGTGTTCCGGAAAATCAGGCCGACCATTTCATCGCGTGTATGGCAGTCTGCTAAGCTGTTTGCTTCAAGGACAAGGCTGTCAAATTCCTTATACTTGGACGCTAAGTGATGGTCCATGCGAAAGCCCCCTTTTGTTCGGTGCTGAAATCCTCTGCTTCAATTCATTGATCAAGCCTTCATCGCCGTCTAGGAGCCTGAGGGCAATCCAGCGGGCGGGATATTCATCGTGGAAGATTTCCTTGATCTTCGGTTCCAGCTGCTTCACTTTTTCCTCAATTTCCTTTGAGTACTGCACTTTGATTGGCGTAGTTTGGATTTCGCCGTTTACCATAGCGATTATGGCATCGAGGAGCTCAGTGATGCCTTCTTTATTCCTGGCTGAGATTTTTAAGACAGGCACCCCTAATTTTTTACTCAGCAATTGTTCGTCGATTTTGATTCCTTTTTTCCTTGCTTCATCAATGAGGTTCAGGCAGACAATAACATTGGATGTCATTTCAATGACCTGCAGGGCGAGATTCAAATTTCGCTCCAAGGAAGTTGAATCCAATACGACAAGGGTGACGGCGGGCTTTTCAAAGATGATATAATTCCGAGCAACTTCTTCATCGGCGGAATTTGAAAACAGTGAGTAGGTGCCGGGAAGATCAATCATGCGGTACGACATCTCTTTATGCCGGAAGTGTCCTTCAGCGTGGATAACTGTTTTTCCTGGCCAGTTTCCTGTATGCTGCTTCAACCCTGTTAGAAGATTGAACAGTGTGCTTTTCCCTGTATTGGGATTCCCCGCCAATGCAATGGTGATTTCATTTTGACGTTCCATCAGTAATCAACTCCCCTAAGATTTTTGAACTTTCTTCCTTCCTAAGAGCGATGGTCGTATCGCTCACATGAAAAGCAACCGGATCGCCTAAAGGACTTTTTTGCAGGACTCTAATTGTGTTCTCCGGTACAAACCCCAAATCCAATAATCTTCTTCTCATCGTGCCTTCCAAGTGAAGCTTTTTAATCAAAAATAGATCTCCAGTCGCTGCTTCGCTAAGAGGGACTAGCTTTAATGACTCCATGCGGTTTCACTTCCTCTAATAATTTTAGACCGAATCATAAAAGTTGCACTAAACCAACTTTTATCTTTGACAATATCCTATGCGGTGAAACTCAAAAAGTCAACAAAGAAAAATCGGGAAGTGACAGTCACGCCCCGATTTATGTCGATTCATAAGTAACACTCCAAGTGACAGGCACCACCCGATATTTGTCGAATGAAGATACCCTTTGACTGCGCACGTTTTTTTTACTACAATCATAATATGAGCATATATTCATATAAGAGGCATCCAAAAATTTATGGAATACTATTTTGGGTTAATGGATGGACATTAAGTTCCGTTTTTTCATATCAATAAACACAATTAGAGAAAGAGTCATTTTTCGGGAGGGAAGAACATGGCTGAATATAAAATACAGGGACTTTCCTGTGCGAACTGTGCACGGGAAATGGAAGAAGAAATCAATCGCCTTGAACATGGCGAAGATGCCAAAATTTTATTTAACAGCAGCAAGCTTGTGATAAATGATCAAATCGATCGAAAGCGGGTTGAGAAAATCCTTGCATCTGACGGAGCGCGGCTCGTGGTGGATTCCTGTGATGAACATGGGAAAGTGGACGGCCACGCTCACGACCATGATCATTCCCATGCAAATGGCGACAACTTGAAAATTCTGATTGGGTTGTCTGTCATCTTTTTTGCTTCGGCGATCTATATCGACTACCAATGGCATGATTTTGTCGCAATCATTTTTTACCTAACGGCAGCTGCATTGAGTGGGTATAAGACATTCGTGAAAGGGATTAAAAACCTTTTCCGCCTAAAATTCAATATCGATACACTCATGACCATTGCGCTGGCCGGGGCGTTCGGTATCGGTGAATGGCGTGAAGGAACGATCGTTGCCATCCTGTTTGGCATCAATGAGTACCTCGAAGGGCTTGGAATGGAAAAAGCAAGACGCTCCATGGAGGCACTGTTGAAAGTGGCACCGAAAGAAGCCATTTTGTTTGAAAATGGGAAAGAAAGAGTGGTTTCCATTGAGGAACTACAGGAAGGCGATATTGTCCTCGTTAAGCCGGGCGGCAAAATTCCTTCAGACGGATTGATTTTCGAAGGAATCAGTTCGGTCAATGAAGCTGCCATTACAGGGGAATCCATGCCAGTGGAAAAATTCGCAGGAGAGTCTGTCTTCGGAGGAAGCATCAATAATGAAGGTGTATTGAAAGTTAAAATTACAAAAGCCTATAAAGATTCATCGCTTTCAAAAATCCTTCATCTTGTAGAGGAAGCCCAGGAAACCAAAACACCGACGGAACAATTCATCAACCGTTTTGCACGCTACTATACACCGCTTGTGATGATTATCGCCGTCATAGTGATGGTAGTGCCGCCGTTATTTTTCAATGAAGACTGGGGAAGCTGGTTCTACCAAGGGCTTGCCGTCCTTATTGTCGGCTGTCCCTGTGCATTGATCATTTCGTCTCCAATTGCCATCATTTCAGGGATCACCCGAAACGCCAGACATGGAATTTTGGTCAAAGGCGGTGTATTCCTGGAGAAGCTCGGTAAAATTGATGCCATTGCATTTGATAAAACTGGCACACTGACAAAAGGGAAGCCTGCTGTAGAGCAAGTAAAGGTATATGATGAAGCTTCGTTCTTGAAAATTGCCGGAAGCATCGAGAAGAATTCTTCTCATCCGATTGCCGACGCGATCATGAGGAAAGTTTCAGAGCAGGAAACATCTTTCGCGGAGCCTGAACATATCCAAACAATCGCCGGCCAGGGTGTGCTTGCCACTATTGAAGGCCGCGAATACCGTGTCGGAAACGAAAAAACATTAGTGAACTTGCAAGTACCTCAAGAAGTTCAGGCAGACATCGATGCATTTAAACAACAAGGGCTTACGCTAGTAATTGTATCCGACGAAACACATGTACTTGGGATGTTCGGATTGACGGACGAACTGAGGGAAGAAAGCAAAGAGACCATTCACCAGCTGAACAGCATGGGCATCAAGACCATCATGCTGACAGGGGATCACAGCAAGACCGCTGAAAAAGTAGCCGGAACGGTTGGACTGACGGACTATTACGGCGACCTTCTTCCAGATGAAAAAGTCAACAAAATCAAAGAACTGACAGCGAGTGGAAAAACTGCCATGATCGGCGACGGAATCAATGATGCACCTGCCCTTGCCATTGCGGATTTGGGAATTGCAATGGGAAAAGGAACCGACAGTGCCATTGAAACGGCTGATATCGTCCTTATGCAGGACCACCTTGGCAAGCTGCCATCAGCCATTTCCATCGCCAAAAAAGTCAATCGCGTGATCAAATTGAACATCTCCCTTGCCCTTGCTTTGAAGCTCATTGCACTCTTGCTGACGATACCGGGCATGCTGACGTTATGGATCGCCATCCTTTCCGATATGGGCGCCACCATCCTCGTCACCCTCATCAGTTTGACAGTCATGATCGACCGGGAAAAATAGAAGGGATCAGATGCTGGGTTCAGAAAGCCCGGCATCTTCTTTTGTTGCAAGAAGGGTCTAAAAGTGATAAAATCCTCCGAAATACTTCTGAGAGAAAAGGTGATGGAACATGGGTGTACATAATTATTTTAAGAGTTTATCAGATTTGGAAAAGCTTCTCCGCTGTCCGGGGAAATTTAAATATCATGAACATTCTGTTGCCAGCCACTCTTTTAAAGTGACGAAAATCGCTCAATTTCTTGGCACAGTGGAGGAGAAATACGGGCATGAAGTGGACTGGCGCTCTCTTTATGAAAAAGCGCTGAACCATGATTATGCAGAGCTTTTCACAGGGGATATTAAGACACCGGTGAAATACGCTTCAAAAGAACTGAGGGAGCTGTTCAGCCAGGTGGAAGAAGAAATGGCAAAGAAATTCATTGAAAAAGAGTTCCCAGAAGAATATCAAGCCGTCTACCTCGAACGATTCAAGGAAGGTAAAGATGACACGCTTGAAGGAAAGATCTTATCAGTGGCCGACAAGATTGACCTTTTATATGAATCATTCGGAGAAATCCAAAAAGGAAATCCGGAGCCGCTCTTTCTGGAAATTTACCAGGAAGCCCTTCAGACCATCCTTCGATTCAAGGAAATGGACAGTGTCCAGTACTTCCTGACAAGCATTCTGCCGGATATGCAGCATGAGCGATTCATTGAGCAGAGTGAATTGAATATCATCACAAATCAAATGATCAAAGATGCATTAAAAGGGTAAAAAGGGAAAATTTCTTAAAATTCTGTTGCTTCTTCCTTCCAATATGTGAAAAAATAAGATTGCCAGAATATAGTCAATATAGAGGAGGAGCTTCTATGTTCGACAAAGTACTTTCCGCCATTTTTCTGCCTGGTCTGCTTGTCATATTATTCTCCAGGGTCACTTATAACAGGATTATCGGACTCGCACTGACGGTCGCACTCATAGCAGCATCAGCTTATAAAGGATATACACATACCCTTCCTTTGATTGTTGTTGATGCGGCATCGTTGACTCTCGGATTCTACTATGCAGAAAAAATATTGAAAAGAAACGTCTGATGAAGGTTCCATTCGGATCTCCATCAGGCGTTTTATTTTTGATTTTTTTATGTTTTATGTGAGTCATCTGGGGAACAATAAATATAGATTAATACCTATGAGGGTAAAATAGGGAGGAGAATACAGTATGTATTTGCGTAC